>CAXMNF010000337.1:0-18056 GCA_964194645.1 uncultured Gammaproteobacteria bacterium | reverse complement strand
GCGCTCACGCAGCAGCGCGAGGATCCCTCGCGCCCGCGCCAGGGCGTCCCCGCCGGGCGCCGCGCGGTGCAGCTCGAGCAGCGCCTCGAACAGGTGCATGTGCGGGTTCTGACGGCGCGCTCCGCGCAGCGGCGTCCAGTCCGCGGCGCCACCCTCCAGATAGCCGCCGTGCTCACGGTCGGCGAGCTTCTCGTCGAGCAGGGCGAGCGTATGCCAGGCCAGCGCGAGCGGCTCTGCGTCTCCGCTGGCGCGCGCGAACGTGGCGAGCGCCAGCAACACGAAGGCGTGGTCGTAGGTGTCCTTGCCGCGGTCGAGCGGCTGCCCGTCCGGGTTCAGGGTGCGGTACCAGCCGTCGTGACGCGCATCGCGAAAGGCATCGCCCAGAAACGCATGGCCCTCCCGGGCCGCGTCGAGTGCCCAGCCGCCGGCGCCGTCCAGCGCCGCACGGGCGAAGACCCAGATCATGCGCGTCTGCACGCGCAGGCGCTTGGGGTCGCCCGGCGCGGGCTGGAGCCGGGCGTCGAGCCGCGCGTGGAAGCCGCCTCGCTCCGAATCCAGGCCGTGCTCGAGCCAGAGCGGCAGCAGCTCGGCGTGCAGGTGTCGTGTGAGCTCGGAGTGCGTCACGGCTGCGCGCCGGAGCCTACCCAACGCGCCTCAGCCGAGCGACCTCGGTGGGCGCGGCGCCGTAGAGGAACACCCCGCCCACGCGAGGAGACCAGGAAATTCCCTGGGGATGCGGGGCTCTAGCGAGCGGCCGCCGCGATCGAGACGCCCGCGCGCGGTGTCTCGGCGCGGCGCTGCTCATCGCGGATGATCCGCTCGATGGCGTGCGAGCAGCCGCCGCAGGCCGTGCTCGCACGGCAGGCGCGGGCCACCTCGGAGCGCGTCCAGGCGCCGGAACGGACCAGCCCGCGAATCTGGCGCTCGGTGACGGCCTTGCAGTGGCAGATCAGCACGGGCGGGATCCTTGCATTCTTGAGAATGAAAATCAACACGATTATCGCTACGGCGAGCGCTGGGATGACCGCCGGGACGGCTGAGCTACTTTCGGGCCCATGCAAGGCAGACGCTTCGCGGTGGCGGGAGTCCTGATGGCCATGCTCGTGCTCCAGGGCTGCGGCTACAACACGATCCTGGGCGCGGACGAGGACGTGAAGGCCGCCTGGGCCGAGGTCCAGAACCAGTACCAGCGGCGCCTCGATCTGGTGCCGAACCTGGTCAACACCGTGAGGGGCGCGGCCGACTTCGAGCGCGAGACGCTGCAGGCCGTGATCGAGGCGCGCTCGCAGGCGGCCGGGCTGAAGATCGACGAGAGCGTGCTCGACAACCCGCAAGCCTTCCAGCGCTTCCAGCAGGCACAGGACTCGCTCGGCAGCGCCCTGCAGCGGCTGATGGTGGTGGTCGAGCGCTACCCCGACATCAAGAGCACGGCGGCGTTTCGCGACCTGCAGGCCCAGCTCGAAGGCACAGAGAACCGGATCGCCGTGGCGCGCAAGCGCTACATCGAAAGCGTGTCGGCCTACAACAAGCTGGTGCGCCAGTTCCCCAGCAACCTGACGGCGCGCTTCCTCCTGGGCGCGGAGATCCGGCCGACCTTCGAAGCGATCCAGGGGGCGGAGCAGCCACCCGAAGTGCAGTTCTGAGCCTCGGATCGACCGCCGGATTTCTCGGCCCGGGGCTCCTGCTCTGCCTGCTCGCCAGCCCCGCTCTGGCCGCGCTCGAGATCCCGCCGCTCCGCTCGCCGGTGATCGACCGCGCGGGCGTCCTCTCCGCGGACGCGCGGGCCGGGCTCGAGCGGACCTTGCTCGCCTACGAGGAGCAGGCCGGCCACCAGGTGGTGGTACACATCACCCCGTCGCTCGAAGGGTTGGCGATCGAGCAGTACTCGATCGAGATCGCGGAGGCCTGGAAGGTCGGGCACGCCGGGCTCGACAACGGCGTGATCCTGACCGTGGCGCCGACCGAACGGCGCGTGCGCATCGAGGTCGGCTACGGCCTCGAGGGCGTGATCCCGGATGCGATCGCGAAGCGCATCATCGAGGACGCGATCCTGCCCGAGTTCCGTCGCGGCAACGTCGAGGCGGGCGTCCTCGCTGGAGCCGCCCGCATCCTCGAGGCCGCGCGCGGCGAGTACGCGCCCGCGCGGCGGCGCGGGCCGGCGCGGGAGCGCGGCGCCTGGGGCCAGCTCGGTTCGCTGATCTGGATCCTGCTGCTCCTGTTCGCGTTCGGCTCGCGCGGCTTGTTCTTCCTGCCGTTCATGATGGGCGGCTCGCGGCGCGGCGGCTTCTCGAGCGGCGGCTTTAGCGGCGGCTTCGGGGGCGGTGGTGGCGGCTTCGGAGGCGGCGGCGCCTCGGGGAGCTGGTGATGCGCGTAGAGCAGCTCTTCGACTCCGCCGCGCTCGACGTGGTCCAGCGCGCCGTGCAGGAGGCCGAGCGGCGCACCTCGGGCGAGATCGTGCCCGCGATCGTCGACCAGAGCCACGACTACGCCGGCGTGCGTGCCGTGGCCGCAGCGCTGCTCGCCTTCGCCGCCGGCGCCGCCGTGCTGGCCGCGCCGCTCGACCCGGTGCTCTGGTTGCCACCAGTCCAACTGGCCGCGTTCGCGGGCGGCTGGTTGCTGTCGGGGCGCCGCGCGCTGCTGCGCGGCCTGATCCCGGAGCGCGTGCGCGCCGAAGCGGTGGCACGCGGGGCTCAGCTCGCCTTCCTCGAGCACGGACTGATCGAGACCCGCGAGCGCACCGGCATCCTGATCTACATCTCGCTGCTCGAGCACCGCGTCCTAGTACTCGCCGATCGCGGCATCGATCCGCTCGTCGAGGACGGCACATGGGACGGCGTGGTGGATCGGATCCTCGAAGGCATCCGCAGCGGGCGCGCCGAAGAAGGGCTCTGCGCGGCGATCCGCCTGTGCGGCGAGCTGCTTGCCGCGCGTTTCCCGCGCCGCGACGACGACCGCGACGAACTCGAGAACCGCCCGCGTACCTAGCCGGCCGCTAGTCGCGCGGGCGCCTCTCGCAGTCCTTGCGCGTGCAGGTCCCGAACAGGATGTGCTGGTGGTTCGTCAGCTGAAAGCCGTGCTGCGCCGTGATCTTCTCCTGCTCCGCCTCGACGAGTTCGTTGCGGAATTCAATGATCGCTCCGCAGTCGTTGCAGATCAGGTGGTCGTGGTGCCGGCCCTGGACCTCGTAGAGCGTCACGCCCTCGCCGAACTGGTGCGAGTTCGCCAGGCCCGCCTCGCACAGCAGGCGCAGTGTGCGATAGACGGTCGCTGCACCGACGTCGGGCTGCTTCCCGCGAACGATCTCGTAGAGTTGCTCGCTGGTGATGTGTCCCGTCGAGGCCAGGAACGCGTCCAGGATCGCTGCGCGCTGGCGCGTCTGCTTCAGACCGTGGCGTGCGAGATAGCGCTCGAGCTTCTCGTGTGCCTCGGCCTTCTCCATGCGCCGACCGTATCGGGCCCCCTGGGGGGTGTCAAACCAGAACAAAAAAAGGGCACACCCGTGGGCGTGCCCTGATTTCCGGTCGCGAAGGACCGCTCAGTTCGGGAAGACCTGGCTCTTGTTCTCGAAGGGAATGCCGAGAGCCAGGAGGATCTTTCTCTTGGTGTCCATCCGGCAGTTCATGCCCTTCTCCACCGAGTGGATCGTGCGCAATGCCACCCTCGCCTTCTTGGCGAGCTGTGCCTGCGTCATGAGCTTGTTCTCCCGCAGCTCGCGAACGCGATTGCGCCGGGTCTGAGCCTCGAACGACGATCCGTTCATCGGGTGCTGTGGATTCTGCTCCATCTGCCGGAGCTCCTTGTCGTGCCGGAGGAGGCCCCTCGCTGGCACTCCTCATTGGGTAATCACCCCGATCATTCGGGACACGGCACGCGATTCTTTAGACCCGGCCCGTGCTTACAAGATTTGAACGCACGGTCCTCGCCGGCGCTCCACGGCGAAGGAGCGCACGATTTGCCAAGGTGTTGCCTAACGCCCTGCGCGTGAATTTCCGGCGCCTGGGGCCCGTCCCGGGACCAGAGGGGAGTCCGCGACGCCCGAGGACAGTCCCAGAGACGAGCCGCGACGCAGCTGGCGTCCGCTGGCCACGCTAATTCCGGCGCTGCTGGTCCTCGGACTGGCTGCGCTGGCCGTGCTGTATAAGCAGTCCGGCCCCACGCTGATCGCGCGCCTGGCCTCGAGCTACCTGGGCCGGCACGTGGAGATCGGCAGCGCGGAGCTGCGCGTGGGCCGCAGCTTCGTGATCGAGCTGGGAGAGGTACGCGTCTACGCGGGCCGCGAGCCCGTGGGAGAGCCGCTGCTGGAAGTCGAGCGCGCGGCTGGCCGCCAGAGCTGGCCGCGCCTGCTGGCGGGCCAGCTGCTCCCGTCTTCCTGGGAAGTCGTGCGGCCGCTGCTCCGAACGCGGCTCGGCGGCGAGGCTTCGAGCGCTGCGTCGCCGTCGCTTGCCTCGCTGCGCCCGCTCGATCTCGAGCTGCGCGACGGCCTCGTCGAGATCGAACGGCCGGACTCCCAGCCGCTGCGCGTGACCGACCTGTCGCTGCGGACCACCCGCACGGGCCTACCGGTCCGCGCGACCGGCGGCGCCGCCGGCAGCATCTGGGTCGGCCGCGCACCCCTCGCCCACTTCGACGTGACACTCGACGTGTGGAGAGGGGAACTCGCCCTCGAGGGCGTACTCGAATCGATCGAGCTGGCGGCCCTGCCACTGGGTGACAGCGGCCAGCTGCGCGGTCACGGCTCTGGCCGGCTGCGCGCCAGCGGCAGCGCCGCGCGGCTGGAGGGCGAGCTCGACCTGGTACTCGAGGACTTCGAAGCCGAGATCGCCTCGTGGAGCGCCCCGCTCGCACCGCAAGTGGCGCGTCTGGCGCTGTCGGCCAGCTGGGACGGCGACGACCTCGAACTCGTCGCCGATCCGCTGCAGCTCGACGCCCTGGTACTCACGGGAGAGCTCACAATCGCGACCGCCGCCCAGCGCCTGCGCGCTTCACTCGCCTTCGCGGACTTCGCACCCGGCAGGGGCGCGCGCGATCGCGTGCACCCGCTCGCGGTGCTCGGTCGCCGCTTCCAGACCTGGGCGGACGTCGACCAGCGCATCGAGGCCGGCCGCATCGAGGACCTCAGGATCCGGGCCGACCTGCCGCTCGGCGGCCTGGCGGAAGCGCTCGGCTTCGCGCGTAAGCTCGAGCCCCACGAGCTGACGATCCGCATGGACCTGCGCGACGGCGTGTATCGAACCTCGCCCGGCTCTGCCCCGCTCGAGGACATCTCGGGCGAGCTTTCGATCGAAGGCAATCGCCTGCGCGTGCACGAGGCGCGCATGCAGCGCGAGGGCCGGCCGCTGCCGCGCATCGACATCGAGGTCGACGGGATGCACCGGCTGGTGCGCTTGCCCCATGACGAGCGCGGAACGCCGGCCGGGCCGGGCATCGGCATCCCCGGCCTGGGCCCCGCCGTGCGCTCTCTGCGGGGCGACGGCGAGCACCCCGCACCGGCCGTGCTGCTGCACGACTTCCAGCTGGGCTACCCCGCCTTCGTGCTGCCGATCCGCGACGTGCGCGGCCCGCTTCGCTTCCCCGCGGGACGGGTCGTGGTGGACGACGTCGAGGCGGTGATCGGCGGCGCACCCGGGCGCCTGTCCGCCGTCTACGACCCGGAGGCCAACGAGGTCGCGGTGCGCGTGCTCTACCTGGATGGCGAGGCGCCGCCGCGCAGCGACCCGGGCGAGCACTGGGCGTCCGGTCAGTTCTCAATCGCGACCCTGCCGCTCGGGCCCTGGCGGCTCGACGACGTGTCCGGCCGGCTCGAAGCTCGCGGGGCAGAGCTGGTGATCCCGCGCTTCGAGGCACACTTCAGCGGGGGTCCGGCCGAGGGCTTCGGACGCTTCGACCTGGGCCACGAGGAGGCCGCGGACTTCGCGTTCTTTGCGAGCGTGCGGGACGCCGACGCGTCGGGTCTCACGGGTCCGCTCGAGCGGCCCGCGGGCTCGATCCAGGGAAGGCTGGCGCTCGACGGGCGCTTCTCGGGCAAGCTCGGACCGGAACTGCGCTTCATCGAGGCGGCCGACTTCGGTCTGGCCGTGCGCATCGAGAAGGGCAGCTTCGGCGACCTGCCGGCCCTGATGGTCCTGGCGCGCCTGCCGTCGCTGCAGGGCATCCGCGGTCTTTTCGGCACGCAGCTCCCGTTCGACGCCGTGTCGGGCGACGTCGTGCTGCGCGACGGCACCTTGCGCACCGAGCACTTCGCGCTCCAGGGACCGGAGCTGCGCGCGCACGCCCGCGGCCAGATCGACATGGCAAGCGAGGAGCTCGACTCCGACTTCGTGCTCGCCTTCCTGTTCCTGCAGACGGTGGACCGCGTGCTCGGCTCCGTGCCGATCGTGGGACGCTGGATGCTTGGCGAGGATGAGAGCCTGGTGGCAATCACGTTGCAGATCGACGGACCCTGGGAGGATCCGCGCGTGCGCCCGATGGCACCCGGTGCAGTTCAGACGGCGGCCGGCTGGGCCGTGCGTGTGGTGACGAGCGGAGCGAACCAGATCTTGCGAGTGCTCGGGGGCAGCGCCCCGCGCACCGAGGAGCCGAGCGGGAATGGCGATGGCACGAACGCAGGCCAAGCTCCTTAGTCGCCGGGCGCTGCGAGCCCGCCTCGCGCAGCTCGCAAAGCGTGGCCAGCGCGCGGTGCTGACCAGTGGGTGCTACGACCTCCTGCACGTGGGACACCTGCGCAGCTTCAAAGCCGCGCGCCGCCACGGCGACCTGCTGGTGGTGGGCGTGAACCGCGACAAGCGTGTGCGCGAGCTCAAGGGACGGGGCCGGCCGATCGTGCCCGAGCGGCAGCGCGCCGAGCTGATCGCCGGCCTGGGCGTGGTCGACTTCGTGGTGCTGTTCGGGGAAGAAGACGCTGCGGCGCTGATCCGCGAACTGCGGCCCGCGGTGTACTGCAAGGGCGGCGAGTACCGGCGCCGGCGCATCCCCGAGCAGGACGCGATCGAGTCGGTCGGCGGCCGCTTCCGGCTGCTGCGCCAGGTGCCCGGCGTGCGCTCCTCACAGCTGATCGCACGCGCCTCCAAGCGTTAGCACGCCAATCCACTCGTTCGGCGCCTGCGGTACCCTTTGGTGGTGAGCGACCCGATCGAGCGCGTGCGCAAGGAGATGGGCCGGATCCTGGTGGGCCAGGACGGACTCGTGAACGGCCTGCTGATCGCCCTGCTCTGTCACCGCCACGTGCTGGTCGAGGGCGTCCCCGGCCTGGCCAAGACGACGGCGGTGCGCAGCTTCGTCGGCGTGCTGGGCCTGTCGTTCCGGCGCCTGCAGTTCACCCCGGACCTGCTGCCGGCCGACCTGATCGGCACCCAGGTCTACGAGCCGGCCAGCGGCGAGTTCCGGCTGCACCGGGGCCCGATCTTCCGGCAGGTGGTGCTCGTGGACGAGATCAACCGGGCGCCGGCCAAGGTGCAGAGCGCCCTGCTCGAAGCCATGGAGGAGCGCCAGGTGACCCTGGCCGGCGAGACGCTGGCGCTGCCCGAGCCGTTCCTGGTGATGGCCACGCAGAACCCGGTCGAGCAAGAGGGCGTCTACCCGCTGCCCGAGGCCCAGGTGGACCGCTTCATGATGAAGCTGCGCGTGGAGTATCCGCCCGAGGACGACGAGCTGCGCATCGTCCAGCAACGAACCAGCCCGGAGCGCGCCGAGCCCCCGCAGACGGTCCTGTCGGCCGGGCAGATCGAGTCGCTGCGCGCCCGCACCCTGCAGGTGCACGTGGAGCCCGTGCTCGCGAGCTACGCCGTGGCGCTGGTGCGCGCCAGCCGCGAGCCGGACAGCATCGCGCTCGGCGGCTCGCCGCGCGCCTCGATCTACCTGGTCGAGGCGGCGCGCGCCCGCGCTCTCCTCGAGGGACGCGACTTCGCCCTGCCCGAAGACGTGAAGCAGGTGGCTCCGGACGTGCTGCGCCACCGCCTGCGCCTCACCTACGAAGCGGAGGCGGAGGGACGCACGGCCGAGGACCTGATCAGCGAGCTGCTCCAACAGGTGCCCACCCCGTGAGGGCGCAGGCACTGCGCGACGCCCAGGACTTGCGCGTCGGCGCGCGCCGCGACGTGTCGGCGCTGCTGGCTGGCGCCTATTGCAGCGCCTTCCGCGGCCGCGGGCTGGTCTTCGAAGAACTGCGCGAGTACCAGCCGGGCGACGACGCATCGACGATCGAGTGGAAAGCGACCGCGCGGCTGGGCCGCCCGATCGCCAAGCGCATGCGCGAGGAGCGCGACCTGCTGGTCGCCCTGTTGGTCGACGCGTCTGACTCGCTCGACTACGGCTACGCGGGCGAGACCAAGCGGGCGGCTGTGCGCCGCGCCGCCGCAGCGATCGCCTGCGCGGCCGTCCGCTCGCAGGATCGCGTGGCGCTGGCGACTTTCTCCGACCCTGTGCACGATACCTTGCGTCCCGCGGGCGGCGCAGTGCAGCTCGAGCGGGTCTTCGCCTGCCTGGCCGCGGAAACCCCCGGGAGGCGCAGCGACGCGCGGCCGGCGCTCGCCTGGGCCATCGACACACTTCCGCGTCATGCGCTGGTGATCCTGATCTCAGACCTGTTCCTGCCCGACCCGGATCCGCTGCTGGCGCGCTGCGCGCGCAAGCACGACCTGCTGGTGCTGCGTCCAGTCGATCCCGCGGACGGTCCGCCCCGGCGCACGGCACCGGTGCGCGTCGCCCCTTTGGAGAGCGGGCGGCGAGCGGTCTGGCGCCCGCGCCGCGCTGATCGGGCCGTCCGGACGGCACTCTGCGAAGCAGACCTCCGGCGCCGCGGCGCCGACTATGCGGAGATCGGGACTGGCGAGCGGCTCGTCCCGGGACTCCAGCGCGTCTTCGAGAAGCGCGCCGGGGGCGCGGCGTGACCAGTCGCGCCGCGCGCTGCCTGCTGCTCGCCGCTCTGCTCGCGGCCTGCGGGTCCGAGCCAGCGCCGTGGCAGGGCATCCAGACCCGGGTCTTCGTGGACCGCAGCGACGCGCGCGTGGGCGACCCGGTCGGAGTCACGATCGAGATCACCACGCCGCCCGGCTACACGATCGAGGCGCCCGACGCGCCCGAGTTCGCCGAGGGCTTCAGCACGCAAGCGCTCGAGACCTTGGCCAGCAGCGCAGTCGCCCAGGGGCTGCGGCACCGCGTGCTCTGGACCTTGCGCGCCCGCGACCTGGGAGAGCACGTGTTGCCGGAGCTCGCGATCCCGCTGGTCGAGCCCGATGGCAGCCGCCGCATCGTGCACGCCGGCGGCCTGCCCTTGCCGGTGCGCTCGGTGCGCGGCGAGCTGCCCGAGCGCGACGTCTTTTTCGACATCCGCGAGGCCCCGCCGCTCGAGCCTTCGCGTGCGCCGCTAGTGCTGGGGGGCACGCTGCTCGCGGTGGCGCTGCTGCTCGCCTCACTCGTCGTGCGCCATCGCCGCGACCTGGCCGCCAACGCCGGACCCGATCCGCTCGCTCTGGCGCGGCGGACGCTCGCGCAGCTCGAGCTGGCCGCTGCGAGTCCCGACCCGCGCGGCTTCGCGACGCACGCCCAGCAGGCGATCTGGAGCTTCGTCGAGGGGCGCTGGCGGGTGCCGAGCGCCGCCGCCACGCCCGACGAGCTGCCCGAAGGCGTCGATCCCGGGCTCGGCGAAGTGCTGGCCAGTCTGGAGCACACGCGGTTCGCGCCGCGTCCGGAGCGCGCGCCCGTGCAGGCGGCTAGCGAGCGAGCTCGCGCCTTCCTGCTGGCGTTCACGGGAGATGTGGTCGACGGCTGAGCTCGAAGCGCTGCACAGCGGCGCGCTGCGCGTGGACGAGCCGTGGCTGCTCGCGCTCGGCCTGCTCTCCGCTCTGGCGCTGCTGGTCCGCGCCCTGTGGCGGGGCCCGCTGCGGGTGCGGGTTCCCGAGCCCGGTGCGCTGTCGAGCGGCCGGCGCTGGGGTGCGCATCGTTGGGGCCCGGACTGGACTTGGCTCCTGTCGGTCGGCCTGCGCACGGCCGCGCTGGCGCTGATCGCCTTCGTGCTGGCTGGCCCGGTCGGGCTGATTCCTGAGAATCCCGCCGGCGGAAGCGGCCTCGACCTGATGATCGCGCTCGATGCGAGCGGCAGCATGGACGCGCTCGACGGCCAGCTCGAGGGGCGGCGCGTGACGCGGCTCGAGCTGGCGAAGCGCGTGGTGGCGGAGTTCGTGCGCCAGCGCCAAGGCGACCGGATCGGCGTGGTCACGTTCGGCGAGCACGCCTTCACCCAGTGCCCGCTCACCGCGGACCACCGCCTGGTGCTCGCGGCGCTGGAACGCATCGAGGTTGGCGTGGCCGGCGACGCCACCGCGCTCGGCGAGGCGATCGGTCTGGCGACCCGGCGCCTGCGGGTGCCCGGCGCGCCGGCCGACGCGCGGCGCACCTTGATCGTCGTGACAGACGGGCGCCACAACTCCGGTCAGCTCGGGCCCGAGACCGCGGCGCAGATCGCGCGCATGCAGGGCGTTCGCATCCACGCCGTGGGCATCGGCTCGAGCGGAGTGGTGCCTTTCGCCCAGAAGTCGCCCGGCGAGCCGCTGCGCTTCGAGAAGGTCGACCTGGACGAGGCGACGCTGCAGGCGATCGCCCGTCAGACCGGCGGGCGCTTCTTCCACGCGCGACGCCCCGAGGACCTGCGCGGCGTGGCCGAGGAGATCGACGCGCTGGAGCGCAAGCCGCAGCTCGCCGAGCGGCGTTACCGGCGCGCCTCGCTTGCGCCGCATAGCCTGCTGGCCGCGCTGCTGCTGCTGGCCTGCGAGGCGCTGCTCTCGCACGGCCTGCTGCGGAGGCTGCCGTGACCCTGGCGCTGTCGCTGGCTGCGGCGATCGCGCTGGCCGCGCTCATCGGCGCCGGGCGCAGCCACCGCGAGCTCGTGCGCTGGCTGGGACGTGACCCGGCCGGGCGCCGCCGGCTGCTGCGTGCGCTGGCGCTGGCCAGTGCGGGCGCGCTGCTGGCGGCGGCCTGGCTGCATGCCGCCCAGCAGCCGCCGCGCTTCAGCGGGGCGGAGGTAGACCTGGTGATCGCGCTCGACACTTCGGCCAGCATGAACGTCCGCGATACCGCGCCGAGCCGCCTGCAGCGCGCGCTGCGCCTTGCCGACCAGCTGGTCGAATCGGCGCATGGCGCGCGGCTCGGCCTGGTGCTCTTTGCCGGCGACGCCTACGTGGCACTGCCCCTCACGCTCGACCACGAGGTGCACCGCACCTACCTGCAGGCCGTCGATAGCGAGGTCCTGTCGCGCAAGGGCAGCGACCTGGCGCGCGCTCTGCGCGTGGCCGCCGGCGTGTTCGATCCGCGCTCGCCGCGGCCGCGGCGCCTGGTGCTGCTCTCCGACGGCGAGCACTCGGGCGCCAACCTGGACGACGCGCTGGTCGAGCTGCGCGGCGCCGGCATCGGCGTACTCGCCGTCGGCTTCGGCCGCGTCGAGGGCGAGGTGGTACCCGCGCCGCACGGCGGAGCGCTGTTCGACGAGCGGGGCGAGGTGGTCGTGTCGCGGCGCAGCGACGCCCTCCTGGGGCGCATCGCCTCGAGTAGCGGCGGCCGCTACCTGCGGGAGTTCGAGGACGCCCCCGCGGGCGCCGACCTGCTGCCGCCGGCCGGCGAGTGGCTGCGCGCCGAGCGCACCCCGGGGCAGGAGCGGCTCTTTGGATTGGTCCTGCTGGTGTTCGCGCTGCTCGCCGTGGAGATGCTGACCTCTGCCGCACCACGCGCCGGCGCGCGCAGACGCGGCGGGTCCCGCTGGCTGCGCGCACCGGCCGCGGTTTTGCTCGCGCTTGTCTCACTCGGCCTCGGCCCGAGCAGCTGGCTGGGCGAGGGCGACGAGCAGCTGGCGAGCGGCGAGGCGCAGCAGGCACTCTCGCTCTACCGGCGCAACGCCCGCGCGTACGGATCCAGCGTGCCCGCTCGCATTCGCATCGGGAACGCGCTGTACCGGCTGGACCAGCACGACCGCGCGGCGGCTTCCTATCTCGAGGCGCTGCGCGAGGTGACCCTCTACGAACACGACGCGCGCTTCGTGGCCAGCTTCAACCTGGGCAACGCGCTGCTCGCGCAGCAACGCTACGCCGAAGCACGCGACCATTTCTGGACCGCGCTGCTCGAACGACCCGCGAGCCTGGAGGCGAAGTTCAACTACGAGTGGGCGACGGAGCGCATGCGCGAGCTCGAGCCGCCCCCGACGCCGGAGCTTCCCACCCCGCCGAGCGACGCGGGTGAGGGCGACGGCCCGTCGGCCGACGACGGCGGGGCAGGGGACGGCGGGGACAGGCCCGGCCAGCAGGCGATCGCCGGCAACCGGCAGCGCGGCGCGCCGGAGCTGCGCGAGGCGGAGGCGCGCCGCTGGCTCGAGACCATCGAGGACCAGGTCGGCGAGCCGTTGCGCCGCCAGGCGGCGCAGAGCCTGGGCAGCAGCGGGCGCACACGCGGCCCGGGACAGATCTGGTGAGGGCGTCTGCCGCCTGCGTGCTGCTGCTGCTCGCCTCGGGCGTGGCGCGCGCACAACAACCAGCGGTCACCGAGTACGGGCTCGAGACGAGCGCCGAGCAGCTGGTCGTACACCAGCAGCTCGTGGTGACGCTGCGCGTGGTGCACGCGTTGTTTGCGAAGCCGCAGTGGGAGACGCCCGCCTTCGAGGGCTTCTGGACCGAGCGCATGAACTCGAGCGGCTCGCCGCTGCGCCGCGACGAGCAGGGCCGACCGATCCGCACCACGACGTTCCGCCGCGCGCTCTTTCCGTCGCGTGTCGGCGAGCTCGCCATCGAGGCATCGCGCTTGATCGTGCAGGAAGCCGGCGGCGTCGAGCGGACCCTCGAGATCCCCAGACGCCTGGTGCAGGTGAGCGAGCCGCCCGCCGAGGGCCGCCCGGAAGGCTGGAGCGGCGTGGTGGGGGAGCTCCGGATCCACGTGTCGGTCGACCGGGACGAGGTGGAGGTGGGCCGTGCGTTGCCGGTCACGATCAACCTGTTCGGCGAGGCGAACGTCTGGGACGCCCGGCTGCCCGAACCGGACGCCCTGTTCGGCGCGGACCTCGAGGTGTTCCCGAGCCGCCCGCAGCTGATCAAGACCACGCACGGTGGCACGCTGCGCGCGCGCCGCACCTTGGATTTCGAGCTGGTGTCGGGCCGCGCGGGCCTCGTCACCTTGCCCGCGGTCGAGGTCCCGTACTACGACCCCGGCGAGGGCGCCTACCGGGTCGCGCGCTCCGAGCCGCTGTCGTTCCGCAGCGTGCCCGTCGGACGCCGCAATCCGCGCCGTCCCTGGGAGGAGCCGGCGGTCGTGCACCAGCCGTTCGGCACGACTCAGCTGGTCCTGGGCGCGCTGTTCTGCGTGGCCCTGCTCGCCGCGAGCGGCGCGGGACTCGCCTGGTGGTGGCGGCTCGGCCGGCGTCGCTTCACGCGCACCCCCCTGCCGCGTCCGCAGGTGCTCCTGCAGCGCGCGCGCGAGGCCGCGGAGCGGGACGACTTCCCAGCGCGGCTGCGCGAGGCCTTGCTCGCGGGCCTGTGGTTGCGGCACGGCTTCGATCCCCAGGCGCTCACCACCGAGGAGATCGCACGGCGCGTCGACGACTCCGAAGCGGTCGAGCTGCTTGCCGCGCTCGACCGGGTGCGCTTCACCCGCGCAGCGGGGGACTCGCACGACCTGCTGGCGCGCGTCGGCCTGTACCTGGCGCGCTAGCGCAGGTCTTCGGGCCGGTTCACGTTGCGCAGCGAGCGAAGCTCGGGATCGAGCTCGCGCAAGGCGGCCTCCGGCAGATAGTGCGTGTCGACCGAGCGCAGCAGCTTCATCAGCGACAGGTCGTTGGTGCGGAGCTGCCGCTCGATGCGCTGCAGCAGGGTCGGCCGGTAGATCGCGAGCAAGGGCTCGGGGCCGCGTGGACTGAGCGGCGCGACGATGTCCGGCCCGTCGTCGGCCGGCATCGCGGCGACCAGCGCGAGCACCACGCGCGGGTCGAGCTCGGGCAGGTCGGTGGCGGCGAGCAGCACTGCGGAGGCCTCGCAGGCGTGGAGTGCCGCGCACAGCCCGACGAGCGGCGCGCGCACCTGGTGACGGTCCTCGATGGCCGGCAGACCGATCGGAGACTTCTCGCCGGGCCGCACCACGACCCGCACGCGCTCCAGACACTCGCCCAGCGCGAGGGCCACGCGCTGCACCATCGGCACGCCGGCGAATTCCGCGGTGGCCTTGTCGCGGCCCAGGCGCCGCGAGGCCCCGCCCACCAGGATCGCACCCTCGACATGCGAGACCTTCACAGGCCCGGCTCCTCGCGCAGGTCGTCGGAGTGGATCAGCTGCACGGCCACGAGGCTTCCGGCGGGAAGCTCGGTGGTGTCCTCCGGCACGAACGCGAGCCCGTCCGCGCGCACCATCGAGAGCAGCACTGCGGAACTCTGATCGCCGGCTGGCGTCGCTGTCCGCTCGCCGTCGCGCCAGCTGAGCGAGACTCGCACGAAGTGGGCGCGGCCGGGAGGCTTGCGGTACGCCTCGCAGAGCCGCGCCTGCACCACCGGCCGGAAGCGCTCGCGCCGCCCCATCATGGCCAGCAGCGCCGGGCGCACGAACTGCTCGAAGGTGACGAGCGTCGACACGGGATTGCCGGGTAGGCCGAAGACCGGCCGGCCCGCCAGGGTGACGAAGGCGATCGGCGCGCCCGGCTTCATGCGCACGCGCCACAGGCGCATGTCGCCGCCGAGTTCGGCCAGCACCTGCTTGATCCAGTCGCGGTCGCCCACCGAAACGCCACCGGTCGAGATCACCGCGTCACAACGCAGGGCCTCTTGAAAACTCGCGGCGATCGCCTCGGGCTCGTCGGGCGCGATCCCCAGGTAGACGGGCACGGCGCCGACCTCCTGCAGGGCCGCTTGCAGCCCGTAGCTGTTCGATGTGACGATGCGGCCGTCGTTCTCGAGCTGGTCCGGCTCGACCAGCTCGTCGCCCGTGGCCAGGATCGCCACCTGCGGTCGCACCACGACACGGATCTGTGTACGGCCCAGGGCCGCCAGCATCCCGACCAGCGCGGGGTGCAGCAGGGTCCCTGGCGGCGCGATCTCGACGCCGGGCTGCACGTCGCAGCCGGCCGCGCGCAGGTTGGCGCCTGCCGCGACTCCCCGGAACACCGTCACGCGGTCTGCCTGGCGCTCGGTGTCCTCCTGCATCACGACGGCGTCCGCCCCCTCCGGAAGCGGCGCGCCGGTCAGGATGCGCGCCGCCTCCCCCGGACCGAGCTTTAGCGTTGGGAAGCGGCCCGCGGGGATCTCGTCCACCACCAGAAGCTCGGCCGGGGTGCGGGCCACGTCCTCGGCACGCAGCGCATAGCCGTCCATGGCCGAGTTCTCGAGCGGCGGAATCGGGTGGGTGGCGCGCACGGACTCGGCCAGCACGCGGCCTGTGGCCTCGGCCAGGCCGACGGTCTCGCTGCCTAGCGGGACGAGCGCCGCGAGGATAATGTCGCGGGCTTCGGAGACCGAGACGGAGGTCCGCTCGGGTGTGCTGCTGGATTCACGCATGCCCACTCCTGAGGCGATATTGCCTATGATCTAGGCAATAGAGGAGGCTGGAGCCCTGTCCAAGACTCCGCCCATCGCCATGATGCACCGAGAACGTTCCGAAGCCCAGCCCAAGCTGCAGCGCAGCGCGGCAGTGCACAGCCTGGCGCTGGGGCCAGAGACGCTCGAGCGCAACCTGATCCTGGCGCCCATGGCCGGTGTCACGAACCTGCCCTTCCGACTGATCGCGCGCGAGGCGGGCGCCGGGCTGGTGTTCACCGAGACGGTCTCCGCCAAGGGCCTGGTGGGTGGCGGCGCCAAGAGCTGGCGGCTGGTCGAAAGCGCACCAGCGGAGGCCCCGCTCGCCTACCAACTCTTCGGCGGCGACCCCGAGTGCCTGGGGGCGGCGACGCGTCTGCTCGCCGAGCGCGGTGCGCGCTTCGTGGACCTGAACCTGGGCTGTCCCGTGAAGAAGTTCCTGAAGCACGGCGCCGGCGCCTGTCTGCTGCGCGAGCCGGCGCGCGTCGGCCCGCTGGTCCGCGCGATGCGCGCGGCGCTTCCGGACGGCGTGGTCTCGGTCAAGGTTCGGCTCGGCTGGGATTCGAGTGTCATCACGGCCCCCGAGGTGGCGCGCATCGCCGAAGCCGAGGGCGCCGACTTCGTGTCGGTCCACGGCCGCACCCGCGCACAGCTCTACTCGGGCCGGGCGGACCGCGGGCGCATTGCCGACGTGGTCCAGGCGGTGCGCTTGCCCGTTTTCGCGAATGGCGACATCACGCGCGCCGAGGACGCCCTGACGATGCTGGACGAGACCGGCGCGGCGGGCGTGATGATCGGGCGCGGCGCAATGGCCAATCCCTGGATCTTCTCGCAGATCGTCGAGCTGGCTTCGGGCAGGCCAGTACCGCGGCCCTCGGCGCACGACCGCGAGCGACTGGTCGACAAGCACCTGGAGCTGATGATCGGCTACTTCAAGGACGACCGCTCGACCGTCCACATGCTGAAGAAGTACCTGTGCGCCTACGCGACCGGCCTGCCCGGCGCGAACGGCTTTCGGGAGCGGGTGAACCGCGCCACGGAGCTGGGCGGCCTGGTCGACGACGCGCGCAGCTTCTTCCAGGCCGCCGCGTGATCCCGCGCAAGGAGGGCCTCCACGAGGCCACGCTCGCTTCGCTGCGCGTCGGCGTCGTCACCGTCGACCCGCGCGGACGCGTGCTGCTCCAGAACTCGGAGGCGAGCCGCATCCTGGGCTTCTCGGCGGCCGCGACGCTCGGCAACACGCTCGCCGAGACGCTCGGCGCCCAGCACCCGGCCGCGCGACTCGTGTCGCAGGTGCTCGAAGACGGCGTCGACCTGGCCGAGAACGCCTGCTCGGTGCCGCAGCGGATCGGCGGCGATCCACTCTCGGTCGACCTGGCCGCCCGCCCGCTCGACGACAAGGGCGAGGGCGCGGTGCTGACCCTGCACGACCGCACGATCGGCCGCGAACTCGAGGCCCTGGTCGATCAGCACCAGCGCGCCGAGCTCTACGCCCAGCTCGCCGCCGGGATCGCGCACGAGATCCGCAATCCGCTGGGGGGGATCCGCGGCAGCGCCGAGCTGCTGGAGAGCAAGCTCGCCGATCCCGCGCTCGAGAAGTACCCCAAGCTGATCCGCGAGGAGACCGACCGCATCAAGCGCCTGCTCGATGACCTGGCGGAACTCACGCGCGGCGAAGACCTGCGCCTGTCGCGCTGCAACATCCACGAGGTGCTCGACAAGCTGCTGGCGTTGCAAAGCCGCTCGCCCGCCTGGGCCGGCCTGCGGGTGCGCCGCGAGTACGATCCGAGCATCCCGGAGCTCGAGCTCGACCCCGACCGCACCACCCAGGTCTTCCTGAACCTGGTGCGGAACGCGGCGCAGGCCATGGAAGGCGAGGGCCTGCTGACCGTGACGACGCGGGTCGACACGATCTACCAACTGGTGCCCACGACGGGCGGCGGCGCGCCCGTGCGGATGGTGCGGGTCGAGGTCGAGGACACCGGCCCGGGGATTCCCGAGGAGCTGCTGCCCCACGTCTTCACGCCCTTCTTCACGCGCCGCGCAGGCGGCACCGGCCTCGGCCTGGCGATCGCCCAGCAGTGGGTGGTGCGCCACGGGGGCCACATCCGCATCGGCGCCGGCCACACCGGGGGGACCCGGGTACGCGTCTTGCTACCGATCAAGAGAAGCTGATGAGTAGAATCCTGGTCGCAGACGACGAGGCCTCGATCCGCTTCGTGCTGCACGAGCTCTTGGAGGCCTCCGGACACGAGGTGGTGGAGGCAAGCGACGGCGCAGAGGCCCGCCGGCTGCTGGGCAGTGAGCCTTTCGACTTCGCGTTCCTCGACATCCGCATGCCGGGCGTCACCGGCCTCGAGATCCTGGACGAGCTGACCGCACGCGGCCCGGGAGCTCCCGTGGCCGTGATCATGACCGCGCAGAACACCTTCGAGAACGCGATCGAAGCGATGAAGCGCGGCGCCTTCGACTACGTGACCAAGCCCTTCGACCTGGCCCAGATCGAAGCGGTCGTGGCCAAGGCCCAGCG
>CAXMNF010000336.1:0-5474 GCA_964194645.1 uncultured Gammaproteobacteria bacterium | reverse complement strand
CCCGTAGGTTCCGACGGGAAAGAAGGCGGGCGTGTCGAGTGTTCCGTGCGGCGTGCGCAGGAGCCCCGTGCGGGCCGCCCCATCGCGCGCGCGCACCGTGAAGCTCAGCGGATCCACATGGCGTCTCCATAGGAGTAGAAGCGGAACTCCTGCGCGATGGCGAACGCGTAGGCCCGGCGCACGCGCTCCACGCCCGCGAACGCCATGACCAGCGCCAGCAGGCTTGTGCGGGGCAGGTGAAAGTTCGTGATCAAGGAGTCCACCACGCCGAAGCGGTGACCGGGACGGATGAAGAGCTGCGTGGCCCCGGCGCCCGCGCGGCCCCCGGTCGTCTCGAGGGCCCGCACCGTGGTCGTGCCGACTGCGATCACGCGCCCGCCGCGAGCGCGCGTGCGAGCGATCGCCTCGGCCGTCGCGACGGGTACCTCGAAGGACTCGCTGGCCATGCGATGACCCTCGAGCTCGCCCGAGCGGATCGGGCGGAACGTGCCGGGCCCCACGTGCAGGGTGATCCGGGCGATCGGCAGGCGCGCCGCCAGCTCGGGCGTGAAGTGGAGCGACGCGGTGGGCGCGGCAACCGCTCCCGGCACGCGCGCGAAGATCGTCTGGTAGTCGGCCCGGTCGCTCTCCCGCGGAGTCTCGCGCTCGATGTAGGGCGGCAGGGGAGTCTCGCCCGCGGACTCGAGCAGGGCCTCGGGATCGGCCGTGCCGAAGTCGAGCAGACAGGCGCCGCCCGGGCAGAGCTCCGCGACGCGCGCCGGGAAGGCACCGAAGCGCAGCGCCAGGTCTCGCCGCAGCCGGCCGGTCGAGCGCACCAGCGCCAGCCACTGGCCGTCCGGACGCCGCTCGAGGAGCAGGGCCTCGGCCGCGCCACCGCTCGCCTTGTGGCCGCGCAGCTTCGCGGGGCGCACGCGCGTGTCGTTCACCACCAGCAGGTCGTCGGGACCCAACTGCTCCGCGAGATCCGAGAAGCGCAACTCGTCGAGTCCATCGCCATCGCGCTCCAGGACCAGCAGGCGCGACGCGTCGCGCGGACGGGCCGGTGCCTGCGCGATCAGTTCCGGGGGCAGCTCGTAGTCGAGGTCAGGGAGCTTCATCCGGCACCAGCCGCAGGGTGGCGATCTGCTCGGGCCGGGCGGCCAGGGCGTCGTAGGAGAACAACGCGATCCCGGCCGGCTCGACGGCGAGCGCCAGGTCGATCTGCGCCTGCGCCCCCGCTGGGTTCTTCGCGAACAGCCAGGTGCCGAGTCCCAGCCAGACGCGGTCACCGCCCACGCCGCCGCGCAGATCGCGCACCAGGTAACCCAGCATGTGGTCGTCGCGCGTGTACGCCATGGGTACGGCGAAGTCGAGCAGGCCGGCCTCGAGCCAGCCCCGCCAGTCCTGCATGGCCGCCAGGTAGGCGCGGTCCGCATAGGCGATCACCGCGGCGGACTGCTCCCAGCCGGGCGGAAGGCGCGCGCCCAGACGACGCACGACCTCGGTCACCTGCGCGCGGCGGAACGCGTCCCAGTCAGCGCCGCGGCGGAACGCCAGCCGTGTCTCGTTTTCGAAGCGCGCGATCGACGCCTTGCCGTACCCGAAGTCCAGCCCCACGTCGAAGCGCGAGCCCGGAGTGATTGGCAGGGTCAACGGCTGGCGGATGAAGTCCAGGTGCAGGCCGTCCAGCTCCGGAGCGGCCGCGATCAACTCGTCGAGCGTGGCTTCCAGGTGTTCGATCACACCGGGAGTCGCCGCGTCGAGCCATACCCCGGGCGTGCCCATGCGCGTGTGCAGGCGGTCCGGCTGCGGCACCTCGAGCTCCGGGTAGTCCAGCAGGCTGCGCCCCTGGCGATCCACCAGCACGGCCTCGCGCCCGACCGCGCGCAGGAGCGGGGCGTCGCGGTTCGTGGCCAGGGACAGCGCGTTGAACCAGGCGTGCACCCGCAGTCCCGCGGCGTGCGCGGCACTCAGCAGGCCCGGCAGCGGATCGCCGTGCGCGGCCGCGATCTCGCGGTGCGGCGTGTCGTCCGCGGTGCGCGACGGAAACCAGCTGCGCCCGCCGCGATACAGCTGCAGGAACAGGTCGGTTGCGCCCATCAGCTGCGCATCGCGGATAAGGCGCTCGACTTTGGTCGGATCCTCGAGTGTCCGATGGGTACCCTCGGCGAGGACCCACAGGCCGCGGCGCACGGCAGGCGCGGCCAGCGCTTCGGGCTCCGCGGGCGGAGGCTCCGGGCAGGCCGCGAGGAGCAGCGCCACGGCTGCCGGGATCCAGGGTCTCATTGCGGGCACACACCGTAGCAGAGAGCCGCTGGAGCGCCGTTTGCGGCGCCTTCCAGTGCGCTGCATTCTTCGTGAGCCGGAGGTTGGATTGAGGAGTATCAGCGTGGACATGCGAGCGCGGCGGGCCAGCAGGCTGCTCGTCGTTCTGCTGGCGCCGCTCGTCCTTGGCGCTGTTCGCGAGCCGGAGCTGGTCGATCCCGTGGCGGCGCTCACCGGCGCCCGGAACGCCTTCGAGGCCGGCGACACACCGGCGGCGCTGCAGGGCCTGGAGCCGCTCGGCGCCGGCCCCCTGGCCGACCACGCCGCCCTGCTGCGCGCGCGCTGGCTGCGCCAGGCGGGCGACCTCGATGGGGCGCAGGCGGCCGCCGAGGAGGCCCTGGCCCACGATCCGCCCTCCGAGGTGCTCTCTCTGGTGCACCTGGAGCTGGCTGGGATCCACCTGCAGCGCAGCGAGCTGAGCGGCGCCTACCGCGCCCAGGAGGCGGCCTGGAAGGCCAGCAAGAGCAGCGAGCGGTCGGCGGACCTGGCCCTCGAATTCGCCCGGATCTTCGAGTCGCGGGCGCTGCCCGGCGATGCCCGGCAGCTGTACGACCGCATCTGGCAGTCCTGGCCGCGCGCGGAGGCCAGCGTCGCAGCCTTCGAACGCGGGCGCTTCCTGTCCGAAGCGACCGGAGCACCGCAGCCCTCGGGCCGCGCGCTGCTGTCCTACGGGGATTCGCTGCGCAGCTCGTACGAGTGTGACGACGCGCTGCCCGTCTATGAGCGGGTGCTGGCGCGCAAGCTCGACGCGACCACCCGGCGCCGCGCGGACCGCGGCCGTGCGGACTGCCTGTTCCAGCGGCGCCGCTACGCGGAGGCCGAGCAGGCCTATCGCGCCCTGGCGAAGAGCCGGCCCGACGACATCAATGTGGCGATCCGCGCGGCTCGCTCGCTGGCTCGCGCCGGAGACAGCGAAGCGGCAATCCGCGACCTGTCTGCGATCGCGAAGCGCAGCGGGCGCAGCCACCGGGCACACGCGCAGTACCTGGTCGCGATCGTGCTCGGCGAGGAAGACCGCGATGAGGCGGAGCGTCTGCTGCGCCTCGTCGAGAAGCAGCGCCATTCACCGGGGTTGGCGCGCTCCGCGCGCTGGCGGCTCGCCTGGAGCCAGATCCAGAACTCCGATTACGCGGGCGCCATCGCACGGCTGCGGCCGCTCACGCGCGGCCCCCTGTCCGACATCGAGGTGCAGCGCGCGCGCTACTGGAGCGCGGTGGCCCGGCTTGAGCAAGACCCCGAGGCCGGACGCAAAGAGCTGCGCGAGCTGGCGGAGGCGTTCCCGCTCTCGTACTACGGCATGCTCGGTGCCGACCGGCTGGGCCTGACGCCGGAGATCGAGCACTCCTTCCTGGGCGAAGCGAGCAACGACGGCCCTTTCCCGCGCGAGCAGCGCGCCGCCTGGCTGCTCGAGGCGGGACTCGACGAGTCGGCGCGGGCCGAGCTGGAGAGCTGGGCCCGCTCCGGCCGGCTGAAGCGCCAGGAGCGAGTCGCGGCGGCCTCGCTGCTGCACGACCTGGGCGATCATTTCGCGGCAGTGCGCTTGCTGATCGACGGGTTCGGCGGCGCCCTCGAGCAGGGCATCGACCCGAGCTGGCGCGCCGCCTGGCAGTACGCCTGGCCGCAGCCCTTCAACCCGGCCGTGCAGGCGGCGGTCGAGGAGTTCGAGTTCGACCCCGCGCTGGTCTACGCCGTGATGCGCGAGGAGAGCACCTACCGGCCCGACGTCGAGTCGCCGGCCGGGGCGCTCGGCCTGATGCAGATCATCCCGCCCACGGGCACGCGCATCGCCAGCAGCCTGGGTGTGGAGCCCTTCGCGCCCACCTTGCTCTTCGATCCGAGCACGAACATCCGCTTTGGCACTTACTACTTGAAGTACCTGACCAGCATGTACGACGGCTCCAGGCCGCTCGCGATCGCCGCCTACAACGCGGGCCCCGAGGCAGTCAACACCTGGCTCGAACGCGACGGACACCTGGCCGACGACGCCTTCGTCGACTCCGTGCCGTACTCCGAGACGCGCCGCTACCTGCGCAAGGTGATCCGCTCGTGGCGCGTCTACCAGCTGCTCTACGAAGCGCAGGACGGCGCCGACGCCGGCCCTCAACCGCTCGAGACGCCCGGCCGATAGGCGCCCCATGGGCAAGTTCTTCCTGGTTTTGCTGCTGCTGGTCGTCGGGCTGGGCGTGGCGGGCTTCGCGAACTACCAGCGCAACGAGCCGCTGGACCACGAGCTTCAGAATCGGCCGTACCAGGCCTACAAGATCGAGGACCTCGAGAAGCTCGCGAGCGCCTACCAAGGGGAGATGGACGGGCTCCAGGCGCGACTCTCGCGCACGGGCGGGGACAACACCCGCATCATGGACGGCTACGCCCCCGCGGACTTCGACGGCAAGGTGAAGGCGTTCGAGCAGTTCCAGCGCAAGAACGAATCGTGGCGCGACACCAACCGCGCGCGGCTCGAGCACGAGGTCGAGCTGGAGAAGATCCAGAAGGAGCTCAGCATCCGCGAGCGGGGTCTGGACGACGAGCTCACGCGCATCAAGCGCCGCGTCCTGACCTTCTAGCGCGCGCCCGCGGGCGCGCGGCGCCGCTCAGTCGCTCTCGACCTGGAGCTGCAGCTCGTCGTCGGACGCCTTGCTGTTGGCGTCGAGGTCCAGCTCGCTGGTCTCGTCGTCACTAGTGACGACCACTTCCTCTTCCTCGGCGAGCTTCTTGTTGATGGTCGGCTTCTTCTTGGCAGCCTTGCGCTTGCGCTTCGGCTTGACGGGCTCGACCTTCGGCGTATCGCGCTGGTCAGATTTGCAGCGCGGGCAGATCGGTTCGGGCTTGTTCAGGTCGTAGAACGCGCCAAGGCACGAATAGCAGGTCCAGCGCTTGCCGAGCTTCGCCTTCTTTTTTTCGTCCACGAGAGCCCCCCCCTTCGGCGACCGAAGGGCCCGTCTTATACCAGCTTCGCTGGATCAGGCAAGTGCGCGGGCTCGCAAGGCGGCTGCGGCCGCCCCCAGGACGCTCAGACCCGCTCAGTCCCAGCCGGCCAGGGCGGGGAAGTCCGCCAGCAGCTCGAGCCTCGAGTTCACCCGGAATACCAGCGGATAGCCGGCTCCGCTGGCCTCTCCAGCCCTGATCGCCCGCAGCGTGTCACGCAGGTCGAGCAGGTCGCGGACCTCGAG
>CAXMNF010000335.1:0-10160 GCA_964194645.1 uncultured Gammaproteobacteria bacterium | reverse complement strand
GACCCCGGCCACGGCCTCGACGCCCAGATCGCCGACCATCTTCAGATCGACCCAGCGCACCAGGGTCTGCATGGCGGCCGCCGCTATGGTTGGCCAGGCGAGCTCCCAGATGCCCAGCGACTGCGGCGAAGGGGCCAGAGGTTCCACCGGCCGGTCGCGCAGATCGAGCAGCGTCGAGGCGAGTTCGGGCTGATCGGGCTCGGCGTCCGCTTCGCGCTTGTGCATCTGGGTCGATCCCGGGTGGCGAGCAGAGCTGGCCGATTGCGGGGGTGGCTGCAATCCTATCGCAAAGGCGCGCCTGGCGCGGAAAGGGAGTGGCAGCCGATGGCGCACCGGCTCGCCGAGCTGGCAGAGACCCTGGGTCTCACCCTCGAGGGAGATCCCGAACTCGCGATCCGCGGGCTCGCGGGACTCGAGGACGCGGGATCCGACGAGCTGTCGTTCGCGGCCGGCCCGAAATACGCCAAGGCCTTCGCGCGCTCCTCGGCGGGCGCGTGCATCGTGCCGCCGGACTTCGACGCCGGGGGCCGCGCGGTGCTGCGCTCGCAGGCGCCGTACCTGGATTTCGCGCGCGCGGTGCCGCTCTTCCTGCCGCGGCCCGAGCCCGCCTCGGGTGTGCATGCCCTGGCCGCGCTGGCCGCCGACGCGCAGCTCGAGGAGGACGTATCGATCGGCGCGTACGCCGTGATCGGTGAGCGCGCGCGGATCGGCGCGGGCACGCGCATCCATCCGCACGTGACTGTATACCCGGACGTGCGCATCGGCCGCGACTGCCAGATCCACTCGGGCGCGCACCTGCGCCAGGGCGTGGTGCTCGGCGACCGCGTGGTCGTGCAGAGCGGCGCCGTGATCGGCTCCGACGGCTTCGGCTTCGTGTCGTCCTCGGACGGAACTCGCCTGCGCGTACCGCACCACTCGGGCGTCGTGATCGGCGACGACACGGAGATCGGCGCGAACACCACAATCGACGCCTCGCACCCCGCGCAGGCGCGGCGCGGCCGCGACACGAGCGCCACCTGGATCGGGCGCGGCGTGAAGCTCGACAACCTCGTACAGGTCGGGCATGGCAGCAGCCTCGGCGACGGCTCGACCTTGTGCGCCCAGGTCGGCCTGGCTGGTAGCACGCAGGTCGGGCGCCACGTGACCTTTGGCGGGCAGTCGGCCGCGGGCGGCCACATCGAGATCGCGGATGGCACGCTCGTCGGTGGACGCGCGGGTGTCACGTCGGACACGAAGCCGGGCGAGCAGCTGCTGGGCTTTCCGGCGATGGACCGGCGCCTGTTCGGCCGCGTCGCCGCGGCCTGGCGGCGCCTGCCGGAGCTGTTGCGCCGGGTGCGCCGCATCGAGGAGCGGCTGGAGATCGACGGCAAGTAGAATCGCGAGCACACAAGGGGGTGGGGTTGAGGCTCAGGGGGGTGCCTCTCCAGCAGATCCGCAAGCGGTACCTGGAGGAGGGGGCACGCATGCGCGTGAGCGAGCTCAGCGAGCTGGCGGGTGACCCGCGTGCGGGAGCACGCGCGTTGGCCCGCACGCTCGGCGAGCGGCGCGAGCGCGAGGGACGCGAGCGCCGGCGGGTCGCCGGGCTCTTCGCGTTCGAACGCGCCTGCCGCCGGGAGGGTTGCGCGCGGCTCGCGGGCGTCGACGAGGTGGGGATGGGTCCGCTGGCCGGGCCGGTAGTCGCCGCTGCCGTAGTGCTCCCGGAGCGCGTGGAGCTCCGCGGGCTGGACGACTCCAAGCGAATCCGCCGCGCCGAGCGCGAGCGGCTGGCCGAGGAGATCCGCGCACAGGCGCTGGCCGTCGGCATCGGCCTGGCGAGCCGCGCAGAGATCGACGCGATCAACATCTACCAGGCCGGCCTGCTCGCCATGCGGCGCGCGGTGACCGCGCTCGACCCCGCGCCCGAACTCGTGCTGGTCGACGGGCGCACCGTGCCGGGGCTTGCGCTGCGCCAGCGCTCCATCCGGGGAGGCGACGCGCGCATCGGCTCGATCGCGGCGGCCTCGATCGTGGCGAAGGTGTACCGCGACGCGCTGATGCGCGAGCTCGACCAGCACTTCCCCGGCTACGGCTTTGCGCGCAACTGCGGCTACGGAACAGCGGAGCACCTGCGCGCCCTGGCCGAGTCGGGTCCTACGCCACAGCACCGGCGCTCGTTCGCACCGGTGCGCGCCGCCGGAGGAGGCTGAGCCCTTGCCGCACGTCGTGATTCGCGGCTTGGTCGACCTGCGCCGCTATACGGACGAGTTCGAGCCCCTGCTGGTGCGCCGCGACGGCGACGTGTTGCGCGCCGACCGGATCTACCTGGAGCGCGACGGGCGCACCGCCCTGGTCGCCGCGCTCGTCGTCGAGGCCGGACGCAAGCAGCCGTTCTACGTCAGGATTTCAGCGCACGATCGCGGGTCCGCGACCTTGCGCGTGGACCCGGCCACGCATGTCGAGCGAAGCGAAGGCGTGAAGGCGCTGGTCGCGGCGTTGGGTGCCGACCTGCTGGCCCGGACCCCGGGCGCAAGACTGGAGGTCACCAACCTCGTGTTACCATCGCCACCCCAGGGGCAACGCAGAGGAGCGGAGCGATGAAGATTGCAAGCAACGTGACCTACCTGGTCGGCGACACGCCGCTGGTGCGGCTCAACAAGGTCACCCAGGGTGTGAAGGCGCAGGTCGTCGCCAAGCTCGAGGGACAGAACCCCGCGAACAGCGTCAAGGACCGCATCGGCCAGGCGATGATCGAAGTGGCCGAGCGCGCCGGCCTGATCACCCCCGGCAAGACGACCCTGGTCGAGCCCACGTCGGGAAACACCGGGATCGCGCTGGCCATGGTGGCCGCGGCCAAGGGCTACAGCCTGGTGCTGACCATGCCCGAGACGATGTCGCGCGAGCGCCGTACGGTGCTGCGCGCGTACGGCGCCAAGCTCGTGCTGACGCCCGGCGCCGACGGCATGCCGGGCGCGCTGAAGGCCGCCGAGCAGCTGGTCGAGAAGATTCCGAACTCGTTCATGCCACAGCAGTTCAGGAACCCGGCGAACCCGGAGATCCACCGCTACTCGACGGCGATCGAGATCTGGAACGACACGGACGGACAGGTCGACTACCTGATCTCGGGCGTGGGCACGGGCGGCACCATCACCGGCGTCGCGCAGGTGCTGAAGGAACGCAAGCCGAGCTTCAAGGCGATTGCCGTCGAGCCCGAGGAGAGCCCGGTCCTCTCCGGCGGGAAGCCCGGGAAGCACAAGATCCAAGGGATCGGCGCCGGGTTCGTGCCCGAGGTGCTAGACATGTCGCTGGTCGACGAGATCGTGCAGGTCTCGAGTGACCAGTCCATGGAGATGGCCCGGCGCCTGGCCAAGGAAGAGGGCCTGCTGGTCGGCATCTCGTCTGGCGCCGCCGTGCAGGCCGCGCTGGCCGTGGGGCGTCGCGCCGAGGCCGAGGGCAAGCTGATCGTCGTGATCCTGCCGAGCTTCGGTGAGCGCTACTTGTCGACCGCGCTCTTCGATGCGCTGCAATACGACGGGAGCGACGAGGTCTAGGGCGCGCCGCACCGACGGGCCATCCACAGGGGTGGCGGGATTTCACTACGTTCGAGTTCCACGTTGACAGCCGCACCGGGCTGCTCCTACATTCGCGACGAGAGCGAGCGGGGGTGAGCCCGTTTCTTGCTCCGCCCGAATCTGTCGAAGATTCGTGGAACGGAGGGAAGCGATGAGTGCCGTGACGAGCAACTCGGTTGCGAGTCGAGTGAACCACATCGTCGTCGAGCACCTGGGTGTGGAGGGTGCGGCGCTGGTGCCCGAGGCGAACCTGCTGGACGACCTGGGCGCGGACTCGCTCGACGTGGTCGAGCTGGTCATGGCGGTCGAGGCGGAGTTCGGGATCGCGGTGCCCGACGAGGACGTGGAGAACATCCGCACGATCGGCGACATCGTCGCGTATCTCGCGAAGCGCTCGTTAACTCCTTAGCGGGGTAACGGCGAGCGAAGCTCGCCTGCCCGCGACGGAAAGCAACCAGGAGGTTGCTCTCCTACGGGAAGGGGTGGTGCCGGCCATGCCGAGCTGCCGCAACTCCCCCCGTTCCCGTAGGAGAGCGACTCGTCCCCGAGTCACTCCCCGTCGCGGCAAGGCGAGCTCTGCTCGCCGCTAGGCCGCTAGCCATGCCCGCGAGCGCGGTGCACCGGCACCCGGCGCAGCTCCGCCAGGTACTCGTCCGGCAGGCGCCAGTGCTCGGCCCAGCGCAGCATCTTGTCCAGGTAGATGTCGGTTGGACGAAAGCTGCGCTTCTCGCGCACCGTGTAGCTCGTTACCAGGTGCTCGCACTCCTCGTCGTCGAGTACGCGCAGGACGACGCGCTCGTAACCGCGTTCGAAGCGGTCCAGGCGCGCCAGGTCGAGAGGGTCCAGCTCGTATACGGCGCCCCACACCTGGCCGTCCGAGTGGGGCAGCACGTCGGCGGCGCCGCCCACCCAGCGCGACGAGTAGTAGGTGAAGTCCAGCCGGTAGTGCGGGAGCCGCGCGCGGAACAGACCCGTCGCGCTCGGGCAGCGCTTCGCGAGCTGGCGGGCGTCCAGATTCGAGCCGTAGGCGAAGTAGCGGACTCTCAACTGCGGCGACCGGTCCCGGGCAGGATGCCGCGGATCGCCAAGCCGGCCACGATCGCGTAACTGGCCAGCAGCATCCACAGCACCTTTCCCGCGAGCCGCGCGCGCATGCGCTCGCTGCAGTAGTCCGCGATCGCGCCGGCGGGACGCTCGCCCAGGCACTCGGGCAGCGCGTAGAGGAAGGCGACCAGCACGAAGAGCACGAAGCCCGCGACGAGCGCGATGGTGACGCGCGGAGCGAAGGACTGAAGGTCGCGTTCGTCCGGGGCCCGTCTCGTCATGGCGCCATGATCGCAGTCCGGCGCCGCTCCCCGCAACGCTCGCTACCATGCCCCCCGATGACCTGGGACCGGGATGCGCTTCGGGCGGAGGTGAGCCGGCAGCTGGACGGCCTGGACGGGCTCGAGGTCGACCTGCAGTTGCTCGAGGAGCACGCGCAGGCACTCGCCGAAGGCCGTCTGGGGCCGGAGCAAAACTGCTTCGAGGGCGACCCGGAGCCGGCTGGTCCAGACCAGGTGGACTCCGCCGCCGCGTTCTCCGAACACGAGCGCGAGCGCTATCGGGCGCTGGGCCGCGAAGCGCTGGCACAGGGCCGGGTGGCAGTCGCCGTGCTGAACGGCGGCATGGCCACGCGCTTTGGCGGCGTCGTGAAGGGCGCGGTCGAGGCCGTCGCAGGCCGCTCTTTTCTCGAGATCAAGCTGGCGCAGGCCAGCGCCGCCGGTCCTGTGCCCTTGCTCGTGATGAACAGTTTCGCCACGCAGCGCGCCAGCGCCGAGTTCCTGCGCGAGCGCGGCTTGGACGCGCGCGTCGAGGCCTTTCTGCAATCGGTCTCGCTGCGCCTCACTCGCGGCGGCGACCTGTTCCGCGACGCGAGCGGGGCCCTCTCGCTCTACGCGCCGGGCCACGGCGACTTCCCGGCGGCGCTGCGCGCCTCGGGGAAGCTCGCGCAGCTCGAGCGGCGCGGCGTCTCGTTTCTGCTTCTTTCCAATGTGGACAACCTGGGCGCCGAGCCCGACCCGCTGGTGATCGGCTACCACATAGCCCACGGGCGGCCGCTCACCTGCGAGGTTGCAGAGGTCGCAGCCGGCGACGTGGGCGGCACGCCCGCGCTCGCCGGCGGGCGCCTGCAGATCGTGGAGGGCTTTCGCTTCTCCGAGGGGTTCGACTTCTCGCGCCTGCACTTCCTGGCCACCAACACCTTCGTATTCTCCCTCGAGACGCTGCGCCAGCCGCACCCGCTGCGCTGGTTCTACGTGGAGAGGCGCGTCGACGGCCGGCCCGCCGTGCAGATGGAGCGCCTGGTGAACGAGCTGTCGGCCCTGGTCGACAGCGCCTATCTGGCGACGCAGCGCGACGGTCCGCAGGGCCGCTTCTTCCCGATCAAGAGCCCCGAGGATCTCGAGCGGTTGCGCGCCGACCCGCTGCTCGTCGAACGCTTCGCTTCGGTCTGATATCGTCTGGCCGATGGCCGAGAAGCTGCTCCTGATCGACGCCAGCTCGAGCATCTTTCGCGCCTTCTACGCGTTGCCTTCCTTTGCGAACGCCAAGGGCGTGCCCACCAACGCGACGCTCGGCTTCACGACCATGCTGCAGAAGCTCTTGCGGGAGACGCAGCCCGACTATCTGGTCGTGGTCTGGGACTCGCCTGGCCCGAAGCGGCGCGTGGAGCTCTCGCCGGACTACAAGGCGACGCGCGACGCCACTCCGGAGGACCTGCGCGCCCAGATCCCGCAGATCCGCGAGATCGTCGACGCCTATCGCCTCGCGACCCGAGAGTTCCCCGGCGAGGAAGCCGACGATGTGATCGCGACGCTGGCGCGCCAGGCCGAAGCGCAGCAGCTCGAGGTGCTGATCGTCTCTGGCGACAAGGACCTGTTTCAGCTCGTGGGTCCAAACGTCGTGGTGCTCGACACCGACAAGGACCAGCGGATCGGCCCCAAGGAGGTCGAAGAGCGCTTCGGTGTGCCGCCCGCCCAGATGCTCGACCTGCGCGCGCTCACCGGCGACCCCTCGGACAACATTCCCGGCGTGCGCGGCGTGGGCCAGAAGACCGCCGCGAAGCTGATCAGTGAGTTCGGCAGTCTCGACGCACTGCTCGACCGGGCCGACGAGATCAAGGCCAAGGGGCAGCGCGAGAAGATCGTGGCCGGCCGCGAGGACGCGCGCCTCTCCCGCGAGCTGTCGCGCCTGCGCGAGGACCTGCCGCTCCCGCTGGTGCTCGACGAGCTGCGCATCGTCGAACCGGACCGCGAGCGGCTCGTGGCGCTGTTCCGCGAGCTGGAATTCAAGCGCCTGCTCGACGAGCTGGATGCCGGGGCGAGCGACCCAGAAGTCGAGACGCTGTCGGTCGAGACGACCCTGGTGGCGGACGAGCCGGCGCTGCGGCAGCTCGTGCAGCGCCTGTCCGGCTCGGCCGAGCTCGGCTTGGCGCTCGTGATCGAACCCGAGGAGCCGATGCGCGGCGAGCTGCTGGGCGTGGCCCTGGCCTGCGAGGACGGCGCGAGCTTCGTCCCTGCGAGCCCGCTCGGGGGGGACCGCGCGATCGAGCTGCTCGCGCCGCTCTTCGAGAGCGGCCGGCGCACCTGGGCGGGCTACGACCTGAAGCGCGACTGCGTGGCCTTGCTGCGCCGCGGCGTCGAGCTCCGCGGCGAGCTGCGCGATGCGCCGCTCGCCGCCTACATCGCGGACTCGTCCCAGCAGGTGCGCAACCCCGAGTTCCTGGCGCGCGCCTACCTGGGCCGGCAGCTCCCGTCCGACGAAGAGGTGCTCGGCCGGGGAGCCAAGCGCCGCGCGCGCAGCGAGCTGCCGGAGGCCGAACTTGCCGGCTTCGAGGGCACGCGCGTGGCGACGGCGCTGGCGCTGCTGCCCGCCGTGCAGGAGCAACTCCTCGAGCGCGGGCAGCTCGAGCTCTTCACCGAGCTCGAGGTGCCGCTGCTGCCGGTGCTCGCGCGCATGGAGCACGCGGGCGTTCGCGTCGACGAGGCGGCGCTCGAGACGCTGTCGCGCGAGATCGAACGCGACCTCGGCGCGCACGAGCGGCGTGTCTACGAGCTGGCCGGCGAGGAGTTCAAGATCAACTCCCCGAAGCAGCTCCAGCAGATCCTGTTCGAGAAGCTCGCGCTACCGGCGTCGAAGCGCACCAAGACGGGCTTCTCGACCGACGAGTCGGTGCTGGAGGAGCTGGCGCTCGAGCACGAGCTGCCGCGCGAGCTGCTCTCCTGGCGCAAGCTCTCGAAGCTGCGGAGCACCTACGTCGACACCCTGCCCAAGCTGGTCCACCCGGAGACCGGCCGCCTGCACTGCCGGTTCCACCAGACGGTCGCCGCCACCGGACGGCTCTCGGCGTCGAACCCGAACCTGCAGAACATCCCGGTGCGCACGCCGGTCGGCCAGCGCATCCGGGCGAGCTTCATTCCAGCCGAGGGCCGGCTGCTGCTCTCCGCCGACTACAGTCAGATCGAGTTGCGCATCCTGGCGCATCTTTCGCGCGACGAAGCGCTGCTCGCGGCCTTCGCGCGCGATGAGGACATCCACGTGCGGACCGCCTCCGACGTGTTCGGCGTGGCGCAGGACCAGGTCACCCCGGACCAGCGCTCGCAGACCAAGGCGATCAACTTCGGAATCATCTACGGCTCCTCTGCATTCGGCATCGCCCGCCAGCTCGGCATTGCCCAGGGGGATGCCGCCGCCCTGATCAAGGCCTACTTCGAGCGCTATCCCGGGGTCCGCGTGTTCCTCGACCAGGCGGTCGCGCAGGCGCGCGAGCAGGGCTTCGCCGAGACCCTGCAGGGCAGGCGCCGCTACCTGCCCGACCTGCACTCCCGCAACCGCGTGTTGCGCTCGGCGGCAGAGCGCATGGCCACGAACTCGGTCATCCAGGGCACCGCCGCGGATGTCATCAAGCGCGCCATGATCCGGCTCGACGCCGATCTGCGGGCCGACCGGGCGCCGCGGGCCAGCATGATCCTCCAGGTGCACGACGAGCTGGTCTTCGAGGTCGTGCCCGAGGATGCCGACGCCCTGGCCGAGCGCGTACGGGACCGTATGCAGGATGTGCCGGAGGTGAGCGTTCCGATTAGGGTTCATCTGGGCCGGGGCCAGAACTGGCTGGAGGCCCACTAGGCGGAGCCCCGATATTCGTTCTGGCCGAATTTCTGGCTCTGGGCGACCGTCGAATCCGTGACCGATAGCTCCCGGCCCGACGATACCGACCGGCGCCAGCCCCCTGAGGAGGCCGCGGGTCGGCCGCTTGCCTGTGAGGGTCGGGGAGGGAAGGAAGAGGGCAGCGACGTGCGCGCTTTGGCAACTCTGGCGACTATTCCGGCCGTGGAGCAGGAAGGCAAGACGCCGGACCACCAGCTGGTGCAGCTGGCCCGCAAGGGCGATCACGCGGCCTTCGAGACGCTGGTACGGCGCTACTCGGAGCGCGCCTACCGGGCGGCCTATCGGGTCGTCCGCGACCCCAGTCAGTCCGAGGAGATCGTCCAGGAGGCGCTGATCAAGGCCTACCGGGGCTTGCGGCGCTTCGAGTCGCGCTCGTCCTTCTACACCTGGCTCTACCGGATCGTGGTCAACCTGGCACTCGACCGCCGCCGCCGGGAAAAGCGTGTCCCGACGTTGGACTGGGACGATACGGTGGCCAAGGACGTCGATCCGCGGGCGACGGTCCCGGCGCTGCCGGATCCGGAGCTCGCCAGCCGGCGAGGCGAGGTGCGGCGCCTGGTCGCCGAGGGGATCAAGCAGCTGCCCGACGGCCAGCGCGAGGTGCTTCTCCTGCGCGAGGTCGAGGGGCTATCCTACGAAGAGATCGCGCAGACGATGGAAATTTCCAAGGGCACGGTGATGAGCCGGCTACACTACGCCCGGAAGAAGATGCTGGTGTTTCTGAAGCAGGCTGGTGTGGAGCCGGAGGACGCGCAGTGAGGCGCGGGTTGGAGCGGCGTCTGGACGCCTACCGCGACGGCGCACTCACGGCGTCCGAGCGCGAGCGTCTCGCGCAGAGGCTCGCGGCAGACCCCGCCAGCGCCAGGCGGGTGCGCTCGACCGAGCAGCTCGGCGAGGCCGTTCGGCTGTCCTGGAACGAGGGACCGCCGTCGCCGTCGCCGGAATACCTGATCGCGGCGCTGCGCCCGGAGCTCCGCCGGGTCGAGGCCGAGCTCGGTCGGGCCGGCCGGCTGGCCGGGTTCGCAGAGCGGCTGGCGCACGAGCTTCGCGCCCTGCTGCCCTCGCCGGCGCTGGGCGCCGCTGCGCTCGCAGGCCTGCTCTTGTTCTTCACCTTCCCGTCGCTGGTCGAGCCGCCGCATGGAGCACTGCCGGCTTCCACCCTGACGAGGTTCTCGGTACCGGAGACGGCGACCATCTACGACCTGGCCCAGGACGAGATGCCGCTGATGATCCTCCAGGACGAGGACGGCGCCGCCGTGATCTGGATCCTCGAGAACCCCGAGCAGCTGTTCCAGTCGCCCGGCGTGGATGGCTGGGCCTAGCCGTGCGGCGTGAGGCCGGCGCTGGCGCCCTCCTGCTGGTCGCGCTCTCCGTCGCGCTTCCCGATCGTGCCAGCGCCGAGGA
>CAXMNF010000334.1:0-21766 GCA_964194645.1 uncultured Gammaproteobacteria bacterium | reverse complement strand
GGTGGCCACGTAGGCGGTCATGCTCGGCACCGCGAAGTAGCCGGCCATCGAGGCGATGTTCACCACGTGCGCGGGGCGTCCGGCCGCGATCATGCGCGGCAGGAAGAAGTGGCAGCCGTGCACTACGCCCATCACGTTGATGCCCAGGATGGCGTGCCACTCCTCGAGCGGCACGTCGACGAAGCCGCCGCTCACACCGATCCCGGCGTTGTTCACCAGCACGTCCACGCGCCCGAACTCGGAGAACACCCGATCTGCGAAGGCGCGCATGGCGGACTCGTCCGCCACGTCGACCTCGAGCGCCAGCACGCGCCCGCAAGGCTGTTCGGCACGCTCCACGGTCGCGGCGAGACCGTCCTTGTTCAGGTCGCAGATGGCCAGATCCGCGCCCCGCTCGGCCAGGGCCAGTGCAGTCGCCTGCCCGATCCCGCTGCCGGCACCCGTCACGACTGCGACCCTTCCCACCAGGCTCGTTACGTCCATGGCGCCACTCTACGCAGATCACTCATACGCGTCGAGCCGGGAGACGATAGGTCCCGCATGTCCCGGATCGATCGAAAGCTCAAGGAGCAGCACCCGGGCGAGCCCTGGCGCTGGCGGCGCGACTGGCTGGCGAGGCGCCTGCACTTGGGCCGTACGGTTGGAGCGCCGCAGCGGCCGGCCGGCGTTCATCGGAGACGGCCTGCGCTCGAAGCGCGACGCGGAGCGTCTGGCTGCAGCCGTGCACCGGATCCTGCGGGGCGGGCTGAACTGAGCCGCCCCCCGACCGATTCTTTCGGCTCCGCGGAGCGTCCAAGGCAGGCGAAGCTCATGCGCACGGTTCTGATGCTCTGCTCCGTCCTGCTGCTCGCGCCTGGCGCGCGCGCGGATTCGAGAGCGGCCGCGCCGAGTTTCGACGCCCGCTACGCGCGCATGGCGCGCGCAGAGGCGCTGTTCCTCGAGGACCTGTTCGCGCTCACTCGCGGCATGGCGCAGGAGAACCGGCTGGCTGCCTCCTGGCTGCTGAGCGGCGGGGCGAAGGGCCTCCCCTTCGACGACTACACGGAGAGGGCCGCGGCGCTGCTCGACGAGATGGAGCGTCTGGAGACCCCGCCGCGGATTCACGAGCTGTCCGAGCGGGTCGCGGACGCGTTCCGCGCGCAGGGCGGATTCCTGGCCGACTGGGCCGCAGCGCGCGCCGAGGGCCAACCGTTCGAGTCGCAGCTCACTAGCGAGTTCGGCTATCACGCGGGCCTGCACCGCTCGCAGCGCTCTCTCTTCCAGGCCTACGAACGCGCGCTCGCCCTGTTCCCGGACGAGGACGAGAGCACTCGGCACGCACTTCAGGCTGAACTCCGCGCGCTGGATCTGCTGTGGAGAGGCCGCTAGTGCGCGCGGGGCTCGCGCTGCTCCTGGCGCTGGCGCTGGCGGCTCCTGCCGCGGCCGACCCCGGCGCGCTCGATGCGCTGCTGGCCGACCTGCGCCACCACGATCCGCTGGTGCGCGCGGCGGCGGGCAGGACGATCCGCGAGCTGGGAGCGGACGCGCGCGCCGCCGTCCCGGCGCTGATCACGGCGCTCGGCGATCCGCACGAGCCGGTCCGCTCGGGCGCAGCAGCGGGACTCGGCGGGATCGGCCCCGACGCGCGCGACGCAGTGCCGAAACTCAGGCACGCGCTGCACGACCAGGAGCGCTTCGTGCGCTCCTGGGCGGCGCTCGCTCTGGCGGAGATCGGGCCCGATTCGCGCGGCGCCGCGCCAGACCTGATCGAGATGCTCGCCACGGACTCCGAGAACCTGCGCGGCCGAGCCTGGTGCGCGGACGCGTTGCCCCGCGTGCAGGCGCCGCCCGAGCTGGCCGTGCCCGCGCTCGTCGAGGCGCTGGGCGATGCGTCGGAAGAGGTGCGCTCGGTGGCGCTCCTGTCGCTCGAGAAGTACGGCGACGACGCGAGCGACGTGCTCCCGGCGCTGGCCACCAGTCTGCGCGACCCTCACTGGAAGGTGCGCGGCAACGCGGCCTGCGTGCTCGGCGCCATGGGCCCGCGCGCCGAGCCGTTCGTTCCCGAGCTGATCGCAGCGCTCTACGACGGCGCGCCCTACGTGCGCGGCTGCGCGGCGCAGGGACTGGGGCGCCTCGGCCCCTTCGCGTCGCCCGCGCTGCCACACCTGGTGGGCGCCACGCGCGATCCCGACCCGCACGTGAGCGAGCGTGCGCACGAGGCCGTCGAACAGATCGAGCGGGCGACCCGCTAGCGCGGGTCCTATGCTTCGGCCTCGAGCCATCGGAGCAGAGGGGTGATCCGGTGAGGGGACTTCGGGGCCGCGCCGCGAGTGTCGCGCACGCACTGGGGGGCATCGCCCGGCTGCTGCGCAGCGAGCCGAACGCGCGCATCCACGCCGGCGCCACGCTCAGCGTACTGGCCCTCGGCCTCTGGCTCGGCCTGGGCCGCCTCGAGTGGGCCGCACTGGCCCTGGCGATTGGGCTGGTCTGGAGCGCCGAAGCGCTGAACAGCGCGTTCGAGGCGCTGTGCGACGCGGTCCGGCCCGAGCCCGACCCGCGCGTGGCGCGAGCCAAGGATCTGGCGGCTGGCGGCGTTCTGCTGGCTGCGCTGGCCGCCACGGCACTCGGCGCCCTGCTGCTCGGCCCGCCACTCGCGGCGCGCCTCGCGGGCTAGCGCCGTCGCGCTTGGGACCGGGTGGGCAGCGCGAGGCAGCGCTGTCGCGAATCCCGCGCCCCGCGGCGGAGCCGGAGGCACGGTGGCGGTAGCTTCTGGGACGAAATGGCTAGCCGTGGGATCGATCTAGGAGGGGATCTCTCCGATCTGAAGCGCTTCGATGTGTGCGCCGAGCGCGGCTTCCTGCCCGAGCAGGATCCGCTGCAGCGCCTGCCGGAGCTGTACGCGCCCTGGGAGGAACTGGCGGCCGACCTGCCGCGGCTGATCCCCACGGGCCGGCTGCGCTGGCTGCTGCGCACCCTGCCCGAGCTTCCGGTGCACGACCTCAAGACGGAGCCGGAGCTGCGCCGCGCGATGCTGCTGCTCTCCTACCTGGGCCACGCCTACGTGTGGTGCGAGGAGGAGCCGGCCGGAGCGATTCCGGCCCCCCTCGCAATTCCCTGGTGCGACGTGGCGGGCCGCCTGGGCCGGCCGCCGGTGCTCTCCTACGCGTCCTACGCGCTCGACAACTGGCGCCGCTTCGACCGAGGGGCGTCGCTCGAGCTCGGCAACTTCGCGCTCCTGCAGAACTTCCTGGGCGGGGTCGACGAGGACTGGTTCGTCGCCATCCACATCGACATCGAGGCCAAGGCCGCACCGCTCCTGCGCCGGGTAGGCCCGCTGCTCGAGGCGCTGGCTGCGGACGACGAAGCCGGCGTGACCACGGCCCTCGCCGAGGTCGCGGCCTGTGTCGAAACACTCGCGCACGTGCTCGAACGCATGCACGAGTACTGCGATCCCTACGTGTACTACCGGCGCGTGCGTCCCTGGATTCACGGCTGGTGCGACCACCCGGCGCTGCCCGAGGGAGTGGTCTACGAGGGCGTGGAGCGCTTTGACGGGCGGCCCCAGCGCTTCCGCGGCGAGACCGGTGCGCAGAGCGGCATCGTCCCCGCACTGGACGCCCTGCTGGGCATCCACCACGGGGACGACCCCCTGCGCGCGTACCTGGGCCAGCTGCGCGACTACATGCCGCCGCGCCACCGCGCCTTCGTGGAAGCGATCGAGTCGGGTCCCTCGCTGCGCGCGTTCGTGCAGACGCGGGCGCGCTCCTCGACGGAGCTCGGCCACGCGTACAACGAGTGCGTGCTATGGCTCGAGGCGTTCCGCGCCACGCACCTCGACTACGCCGGGCGTTACATCCACCGGCAAGCCGAGCACGGCCGCAGCAACCCGACTCGCACCGGCACGGCCGGCACCCCGTTCATGCGCTACCTGAAGAAGCACCGCGAGGAGACCGACCAGCATCGCCTCCGCTAGCGGAGCCAGCTACTCGGGCGCGGCTTCCTCGGCTTCCACGGCAGCCTCTTCGCCCTCGGCCTTCTTGCCGGCGTTCTCCGCACCGCTCTCGCTGCGCCGCTCGGCAGCGCGCTCCTGACCCTTGGTCGAGTCCTCGTCCCACTGGGGGTTCGCAGACTCGACCGCTTCCAGCTTCTCCTGGGCCTGGCCGCCCGCCTGGGCGTCCTTGGCCTTCTCTGCGGGCCACGCCGTGATGGGCGCGAGCGCCAGTGCCAGCGCGCTCACCCCGGCGAGAAACAGCTTCGAGGTCATATCGTTGCTCCTGTGTTGAAATGCGCCCGAACCCTAGCGGACCAGCTAGGATCGGAATGTGATGTGTGCACAGATCGCGGCGAAACCCCGCGCGCGGAGGCAGCCATGCCGGCTCTAGACGGAATCCGCATTCTCGACATGACTCAGTGGGAGGCGGGCACCGCCTGCACACAGGCGCTCGCCTGGCTCGGCGCCGACGTCGTAAAAGTCGAGCCTCCCGGCCGCGGGGATCCGGGCCGTAGCTTCATGGGCGGGGAGCACGACTCGGAGTACTTCCTGAACTGGAATGCGAACAAGCGCAGTCTGGTCCTCGACCTGCTGCAGCCGGAGGGCCGCGACCTCTTGCTGCGGCTCGTGCCGCACTACGACGTGTTCATCGAGAACTACGGACCGGGCGTGATCGAGAAGCTCGACCTCGGCTACGAAGTGATGCGCGAGCGGCATCCCGGCCTGATCTACGCGCGCGTCAAGGGCTTCGGAACCTGGGGCCCGTACGCGGACTACAAGTGCATGGACATGGTGGCGCAGGCCGCCGCTGGCGCCATGTCGGTCACGGGCAACGAGGACGAACCGCCGCAGCGCCCCGGCCCGACGATGGGCGACTCGGGCAGCGGCGTACAGGCTGCGCTGGCGATCCTGGCGGCCTGGGTGCAGCGCCAGCGCACCGGCGCGGGCCAGCTGGTCGAGATCAGTATGCAGGAGGCAATGACCTACTACATGCGCACCATGGTCGCGAACGGCTCGAACTTCGGGACCGAAGTGTCGCCGCGCAAAGGCCACGGCTTCGGCGCCACCATGAACCTGTACGCCTGCCGGCCCGGCGGGCCCAACGACTACATCTACGTCATGGTGGTGAACACGCGCATGTGGCAGCGGCTGGCCAGCGCGATCGGGCGCGACGACCTGATCGACGACGCGCGCTTCGCCTCCGGCCGCGGGCGCCACAAGAACGCCGACGCGCTCTACGCCGAGATCGCCAAGTGGACCGCCGAGCGCAGCAAGCAGGAGGCAATGGCGCGGATCGCGGGTGCTGGCGTGCCCTGCTCTGCCGTGCTCGATACGCGCGACCTGTTCAGCGACCCGCACCTGCAGGCGCGCGACTTCGTGAAGACTGTCGAGCACCGCAGCCGCGGCCCGGTGCGGCTACTCGGGAACCCGCTGCGCCTGTCGGCGAGCGAGGTACCGCTGCGCGGCGCACCCCTGCTCGGCGAGCACACCCGCGAGGTGCTCGGCGCCGATCTCGCGCTCTCCTCCGCCGACCTGGCCGGCCTGGCCGAACGCGGCGTGATCGGCGGCTAGCGCGCCCTCTCGGTCAGGTTGCGGACGCCGCGGGCTGCCGGGCCGCGCTGACCAGGATGGCGACCATCACCAGCTCGACGGCGATCGACATGCCGGCCGTGGCCGAGAAGCCGTCCAGGGCGATGCCGACCAGCCGACCGAGCGCCACGCAGCCGACCACCGCCGCCACGGCCTGCAGCCAGCGGCCGTCGCCACTGCGCAAGCCCATCGCGCACAGCCCGGCCGCTGCCAGGAACATGCCGCCCAGATCGCCGCGTGCCGTGTTCAGCGCCTCGGCACTGCCGAGCACGATGCCGAGCTCGCCCGCCACCGAGGCGGGCATGAACATCCAGCGCACGCCGAGCAGCGCGAACAGCAGCGCGACCACACCGACCAGGACCTTCAGCACGATTGCCATCTTGGGGACTCCTCTCGTGGGTGAGCTAGCGATAGATGCGGCGCACCTGGTGACCGGCGGCGCGCAGCCGCGCGACCACGCCGTGTGCACCGGGCAGGTGGCCCGCGCCGATCGCGAAGAAACGCGCTTCGCCGGGCGTCTCGCGCAACTCGGCCTGAATGCGCTCGGCCATCGTCGCCGAGCGGTCGTCGAGCATGCGCTTCATGAGCGCCGCGTTCTCCGCATCAGCGGGCTCGCCGCTGGTGAGCTGCGCGAGCAAGGCGTCTTCACGGCCCGACAAGTAGGCCCGCACCAGCTCCTCGACGGCGCTGGTGCCGCTCGCCTCGTCGCGCTCGAGCTGGCCGAGCGTGCGCTCCAGGAGACGGACCTGCGCACCCGGCTCCACGTCGCGGAACACCTGCACCTGCTCGGTCACGGTCTCGAGCGCGTCGCTGCGCATGCCCCATTCGCGCGCCAGCGCGGCCAGGTACTCGTCGAGCACCGGCTCGGTCTGCAGGCGCTGCAGGTAGTCGAGCAGCGGCAGCGCCGACGCGAGCGACCAGATCTCCTGCCGGTCGAAGGCGCGCATCGGCAGGCCTTTCAGCGCCAGGTAGCGCTCCAGCCGCTCGTACAAGTCGTCGGGCAGCCGCTCGCGCAGCGGCGGGGGCTGGCTGCGGCCTGCGCTGGCGGCGGCGATCAGGTTCTCGCGCGAGCCAGGCTCCAGGGGCACCTCGGTGTAGAGCACGGCCGAGCCGGCCAGGGCGCGGCGCACGGCCGGCGCGAGCGTGCGCACGCGCTCGTCGGGCACGTGGATCGTGCCGAACAGGTGCGAGGGGGGCTGACCCTCGATCCGGTACAAGAACGGTGCGGGCGCGCCCGGAAGCGGCAGGCTCTCGAGCGCGCAGCCCGCGGCGAGCCCGGCCGCGAGCGCGAGCCGCGCGCAGCGTCCAATCACCGGCGCGAGCGCTCGTAGGTTGCGCGGGCTTCGGCTTCGAGATCGGGCATGTCGGCTCCTCCGCTAGGCCAGCTGGATCGGCGAGAACACCTTGTCGTCGAACCAGCCGACCAGATCGCGCAGTGCGTCGGACGAGATCTCGTGGCCCATCTCGTACTCGCGGTAGGTGAGCGGCACGTTCCGGTCGAGCAGCAGCTTGCGCGACTCGCGGGCGCGCTCCACATCGATCATCGGGTCCTGGGTGCCGTGCATCACCAGCACGGGTTTGTCCGCGAGCGCGTCGCCCGTCGGAATCCGCGCCGCCAGATCCGGGGGTAACCAGGACGAGAGCGCGACCAGGGCCGCGAAGCGCTGCGGCTCGCGCAGGAACCGGTCGTAGGCCATCACGCCGCCCTGGCTGAAACCCATCAGCACCAGCTTGCGCGGGTCGGCCGGGTAGAGCTCCAGGGCCGCGTCGAGGAAGCGACCCAGAGCCTGCGCGCCCCGCTCGAAGGATGCCTCGTCCGGCGCGTCGGGCGACGTGATCGGGAACCAGCCGTGGCCGTCCAAGCCCGGCTGGATCGGCGTCGTGACCGGTCCCTGGGGACACAGGACCAAGGCCTCGCCGCGGTGCAGGATTGGAGCCAGTCCGATCAGGTCGTGGGCGCTCGCGCCCCAGCCGTGCAGGGCCAGCACGGTGGGAAACGGCCCGTCGCCGGGAGGTACGTGCGCGGTGTAGAGCAGCTCCAAGGGCGGCCCATGATAAGCGAGCGGCCCGGCGATTGCGCGCTAGCTGCCCGGCTGCGTGCGCATCCCGCTGCGCTGACACCGCTAGAGGCCCTCGCTATACTCGAACCGGTGCAACTCCAGGTGCGGCGGTGACAGCCCGCCGGTTCCGCACCGGCCCGCGCCCCCCGGCGTTGGCATCCCGCGGAACGATCCGGTGCGACTCCGGAGCCACGCGGTGAAACCCCGCTCGTGAGGACGCGCAGGCGCCCTCCTCCTTCCACCGACCGAACAGGAGGAGTCGAGTCATGTACCGGGGATTCATCAACGAGATCGGTTCGATCGAGACGGTCGACGCGCGCGGGCTGGTCGTGCGCGCCGCGAAAACGGCGGAACAGCTCGCGCCCGGAGGCTCGGTCGGCATTGCCGGCGTGTGTCTCTCGGTCGAGGAGATCGACGGCGACGCGTTCCGGGTGGCCCTGTCAGCCGAGACGCGGCGCCGGACGCGGCTCGCTGAGCTGCTGCCGGGCGAGCGCGTGAACGCGGAGCTGCCGCTCCGCGCGGGCGACAAGCTCGAGGGGCACCTGGTGCAGGGGCACGTCGACGCGCTGGGCAAGGTGCTGCGCGTCGACCCCGAGACGGCCGGGCGCCGCATCTGGCTGCGGCCGCCCGAGCGCTTCCTGGAGGCACTGGTGCCGAAGGGCTCGGTGGCCGTAGACGGCGTGTCGCTGACGGTGGCCGAGGTGCTGCGCGATCGCTTCTCGGTGGCGCTGATCCCGGAGACCATCGAACGCACCACCTTGGCCGAACTCGAGCCCGGCCAGCGCGTGAACCTGGAGAGCGACCTGGTCGACAAGCTGGCGCGCCGCTACGAGGGCCGCACGCACGACGCCCTGCGCCGCGTGATCGCCGCCATGCCCTGGCGCGGACCGGTTCACGGGCGAAGCGGCGTTGAGCAGGTGGTGCGTCAGATCGCGGCCGGCGGCTGCGCGATCGTCTGGGATCCGGACCGCGAAGGCGAAGGCGACGTGATCGTCGCGGCCGCCGAGCTGCGGCCGCAGACGGTCGCGTTCATCCTGACGCAGGCGTGCAGCCATCCGACGGTACCGTGCGACCGCGCCCGACTGGAGCGCCTCGACATCCCGCCGATGCCCGGACCCGGCGACCGTCACGGCACGGCCATGCACGTGTCGGTGGACCTTGCCGCCAGCCGGGGCACGGGCGTCTCGGCCGAAGAGCGCGCAGCCACGATCCGCCGGCTCGCCGCGCCGGACGCGCGGCCCGCGGACTTCGTGCGCCCGGGCCACGTGTTCCCGCTGGGTGCACGACCCGGCGGGCTGCGCGAGCGCGCGGGCCACACCGAGGCCACGGTGGAGCTGTGCCGCGCCGCCGGCCTGCCCAGCGTGGGCGTGTGCTGCGAGGTCATGAACCCCGACGGCCGCATGGCGGGCCCCGCCGAGCTGGAGCGCTTCGCGCTGTACTGGGAGCTGCCGCTGATCGAGATCGACGAGCTGGCGACCTGGCTCTGAGCTCGGCGGCCGTCGCCTTGCGGCCGACGCCTTGGTCGCGGGCGGCGTAGCGCTGCTCTACCTGGGCTAGATCCGCGCGGCCCGCTATCCTGCGCGCCGTGACAGCCACACGCCGGGACGACGCCCGGGGCGGCTTCTTCTCGGACGAGAGGCGGAAGCGAGCAGCCCGGGAACTGGCAGAGCGCCTGGCACCGCTGGCCCGCCTGCCCTTCTCGCTCGAACTCTGGGACGGCTCGCGCGTCCCACTCGGAAAGGGCGGCGAATCCCGGCTCGCCATCCGCATCGCGAGCGCCGGCGTGCTCGGCGCGCTGCTGCGCCGGCCCACGCCGGAGACGCTCGTGCGCGAGTACGCCACGGGCGGTATCGACCTGGTCGGCGGCCCGATCCTCGAGTTCATGACGGCGCTCGAGCAGCGCAGCGGCCCGCGCCCGAAGCTCCGCGACGTGGGCCTGGGTTCCGCGCTGGCCAGCGCGCTGCCGCTGCTCTTCGCGAGCAAGCCGGCGGCCCGCATCGAGCACGGCTTCCGCGGCGACGCGACCGGGAGGCGCGGGGCCAGCCGCCGGAATCAGGACTTCATCCAGTTCCACTACGACGTCTCGAACGCCTTCTACGCGCTCTTCCTCGGCGAGGAGATGCAGTACTCCTGCGGCTACTTCACGGAGTGGGACAACGGCCTGGACCAGGCCCAGCTCGACAAGCTCGAAATGATCTGCCGCAAGTTGCGACTGGAGCCGGGCGAGCGCCTGCTCGACGTAGGCTGTGGCTGGGGCGGCCTGGTCTGCTACGCGGCGCAGAAGTACGGCGTGCAAGCGCATGGCGTGACGCTCTCGCAGGCGCAGTTCGAGTACGCACGCGACAAGGCCAAGCGGCTCGGCCTGGCGGATCGCGTGCGCATCGACCTGGTCGACTACTCGGAGCTGGACGGCAGCTACGACAAGATCGCGAGCATCGGCATGTTCGAGCACGTGGGGCTGGCGAACTTCCCGCGCTACTTCGGAACGCTCGCACGGCTGTTGCGCGACCGCGGCATCCTGCTGAACCACGGCATCGCCAGCCGTGCAAAGCCCACGCGTCGCCGCCAGCGGCGCATTTCTCCTGAGAAGCGGCTGCTGCAGAAATACATCTTCCCGGGCTCCGAGCTGACCAGCATCGGCCACTCGCTCCAGGCCATGGAGCACGCGGGCTTCGAGATCCACGACGTGGAGGGTTGGCGGGAGCACTACGCGCGCACCGCCCGCGCCTGGTGTGAGCGACTCTCGGAGCGGCGCGACGAGGGGATCGAGCTGGTCGGAGAGGAGCGCTACAGGCTGTGGCTCGCCTACCTGGCGGGGGTCACACGCGGCTTCAGCAACGGCTCGATGCTGGTGTTCCAGGCCGTCGGAACCCGGCATCGCCGACACGGCCCCTCGGGCCTGCCAGCCACGCGCCGCAGCCTGTACGGTGACTAGCCCGCCTCCGGCTCCTTGAGCCGGCCGAGCTGGCGATCCAGCGTGGCAAACAGCTTGGGCCGGTCGATCGGCTTGGTCGCGAAGTCGTCGCAACCGGCCTCGAAGCAGCGTGCGCGCAGGTGCGAGAGTGCGTGCGCAGTGAGCGCCACGATGGGCAGCGAGTAGCCCGCGCTGCGCAACGCGCGCGTGGCGTCGTAGCCGTCGAGCTCCGGCATCTGCATGTCCATCAGCACCAGCTCGAAGGGCGCTTCGTTCTCGAGCGCCTCGAGGGCCAACTCGAGCGCCACCCGTCCGTTCCCGACCACGGTCACCTGGGCTCCGGTGCGCACCAGGATGTGCCGGATCAGTCGCTGGTTGTCCGGGCTGTCCTCGGCCAGCAGGATGTGGACGCCTTCGTAGTTCCGCGTCGCCGACCTGAAGTCGACGCGGTCCCGAGTCAACAGCATTCCGTCCTCTGCCAGCTCGGCAATGCCGTCTGGCGCCACGTCGAACAAGGTGAGGCGAAAGACGGAGCCCTTGCCCTTCTCGCTGCGCACATCGATCGCGCCGTACATCAGCTCACAGAGTCGCGCGCAAATCGCCAGACCCAGGCCCGTGCCGCCGAAGCGCCGCGCGGTGCTGACTTCGGCCTGTGCAAAGGCCAGGAACAGCTGGGCGCTCTCCTCGGGCGTGAGGCCGATGCCGGTGTCGATCACCTCGACCTCGAGGTTCGTGCCCATATCGGACGGGATCTGCCGCATCGCAATCGTGACCGAGCCGCGCTCCGTGAACTTGATCGCGTTCGAAACCAGGTTGAGCAGCGCTTGCTGGAAACGCAGGGGGTCGCCCGAGATCGTAGCCGGCATGGCGCCGTCGCACTCGAGCGTGAGCGCCAGCCCCTTGGCGTCGGCGCGCACCCACATCAGGCCCTCGACTTCGCGCACCACGTCGACCGGCGAGAAGCGCGTGCGCTCCACGTCGAGCCGCCCCGCTTCGATCTTCGAGAGGTCGAGCACGTCGTTGATGACCTGGAGCAGGTGCTCGCCGTTGCGGCGGATGATACCGAGCACGCAGCGCTGCTCGGGTGTGACGTCGTGTTCCTCACCCAGGATTTCCGTGTAGCCGAGGATCGCGGTCATGGGCGTGCGGATCTCGTGGCTCATCGCCGCCACGAAGTCGCTCTTCGCCCGGCTCGCGGCCCGCGCGTTGTCACTGGCGCGCTTCAGGCTCCCCTCGGCGGCGCGCTGCGAGCTGATCAGGGTGAGCGCTAGGGCGGCGACAGCCAGGACCGCAGCCAGGTGGCTGGCAAGACCCTTGGAGCCGTTGGGATCCAGGGCCAGCAGGTCGGCGACCGGCAGACCGGCCCGCGGCAGCCACCAGAACGCCAGCGTCGCGGCCAGGGTGACCGCGGTCCAGCACAAGCCGCTGCGCAGCCCGACCATCACGAAGCCCGCCAGCGGCACCACGTAGAGCCAACCGAAGCCCGGGTCGTGGAAGCCTCCCGATCCGGCGCTGATGCCGGCGAGCACGGCGAAGAGCAGGCCAGTCGTGACGTTTCCGCACACGTCGATGCGTCCGCTGCGGCGCAGCAATGCCAGGTTCGCGAGGGCCAGCACCAGCGCCCCCAGCAGCGCCGTCGCAAGGAAGCCGCCCTCCGCCCGATAGAACAAGAACGCGAAGGGAGCGGAGAGCGCCACAACCAGCAGCGTGCCCACGCTCACCACGCGCAGGTGACGCACCCGCAGCGGGTGGTGCTCATCGACCGGGACGCCAGCGTCGACGATCGGCTCGATCAGACGTGCGAAGTGCAAGGCTCCTCCAGGGTCCGGGCTGCAGTCGTTATCGACTGGAAGCCCGCGAGACCGAAGCGTAAACCTCGGAGTCGGGAAGCAGCGGCGGACGCCAGCGCCAGCTGCGCCAGGAACGTCGCTACTGACTGATCAGCAGCAGGATCTCCTTGACCAGCGGGTCGTCGGGATCCTTCTGGGCCAGGCGCTTCAGCTCCTCGATCGACGCCATCGACTCGGGCGACTGGATCCCGTAGCGGAGCATCGTGCAACGGATCCGGTTGGCGAATACCTGTGTGTCGTCCGGAAAGCGCTGCTCGGCCATGCGCAGGGTCAGCTCGCAGCCCTTGAAGTCCATGTAGCGGCGCTGCGTCTCGGCGGCGAGCAGGTACGGCATCAGGAAGTTTGGCGACTTGTTGAGCACGGTGCTGAGTTCGCGCAGGCCCGCGTTGGCGCGGCGCAGCGAGAGCTCCTCGAAGGCGGCCACCAGGTTCGCCACTTGCGCATAGGCGAGCGTGCCGTTCTCGAGCGCGGGAACGACCGTCTCGAGGTAGGTGTGCGCCAGCTCGTTGCGCGGGTCGATCTCGCGGGCCTTGCGCAGCTCCTTGCGTCCCCCGGCCAGGTCTTCCTCCATCAGGCGCAGCAGGCCGAGGTTCCCGCGCACGTAGGAGCGGGTCTTCAACTTCTTGTACTCGCGGTCAGCGCCCGGGAACCCCAGGATCTTCTCGAACTGGGCGCGCGCCTCGGGCAGCCGGCCCAGGCGCAGCAGCGTGTGCGCACGCTGCGCAGCGCCCCGAACGCTCTGGGGACGCGACTGTACGACCCTGTCGAAGCCCGCCAGCGCCTCGTCGAAGCGGCCCATGGCGTAGAGGATCAGCCCGCGGTCCAGCTGGTAGGCGATCTGGAAGCTGGCCATCTCGTGGATCTGGTCGAGTGACGCCAAGGCGGCCTGGAACTCGAAGGCCTCGTAGAACGTCCGGGCCTGCGTGTGGCAAACCTTCACGCGACAGCCGGCCAGGCTGAAATCCTCGCGCAGGTCCCCCGACGCCTTCATCTTGTCGCAGGTCTCGTTGCAGTCGGGAATCTCCGGGACCTTCTTCTGCTGTGCGGCGGCCGCTCCGGCCCCGAGCAGGGTGAGCGCGGCGAGCGCGAGCGCGCAGAGGGCTGCGCGGATCAGGCGCAGCACCGCTCGCCTAGCGCCCCGACCGATCGAACGGGTTGTCGCGCTCGATCGTGGCGTCGCGCTCGGGCCCCACGCCCACGAAGTCTGCGCGTACCTCCACGGCATCCTCGATCCATCGGATGTAGTCCCGTGCCGCCTGAGGCAGCTCCTCGAGGGTCTGCGCGGAATCGATCGACTCCTGCCAGCCGGCAAAGTTCTGGTAGATCGGCTCGCACGCCTCTAGGACGTTGGGGCTCGCCGGGAATTCGCGCAGCTCGCCCTGCGGCGTGCGATAGGCAACGCACACGCGGATCTCTGGCAGGCCCGTGAGCACGTCGAGCTTGGAGATCGCCAGGCTGGTCAGCCCGTTCACGCGCGCGGCGTGGCGCAGCACCACCAGATCGAGCCAGCCGGAGCGCCGCTTTCGCCCGGTGGTGGCGCCGAACTCGTCGCCCACGCGGCCCATGTGCTCGCCCGCGCTGCCCTGATCCTCCGTCGGGAAGGAGCCCCCGCCGACGCGCGTCGTGTAGGCCTTGGTGATGCCGACGACCTCGTCGATCCGCGTCGGCCCGATGCCGGCTCCCGCGCAGGCGCCGCCGGCCAAGGTGGTGGAGGACGTCACGTAGGGATAGGTGCCGTGGTCGATGTCGAGCAGGGTGCCCTGCGCACCCTCGAAGAGCACCGAGCGGCCCGCGCGCAGCGCGTGGTCGATGGTGAGGCCAACGTTGTCCACGAAGGGTTCGAGGCGGCGCCCCCACTCCTCTGCGGCCTTGGCCACGAGGTCGAGGTCGATGGGCGGCCAGCCGTACAGGTGCTCGAGCAGGAAGTTGCGCTCGGCCAGCGTCTCCCGGAGGCGCGCCGCGAGCTGCTGGGGCTCGAGCAGGTCGTGCACGCGGATGCCGCTGCGGCCCACGCGGTCCTCGTAGGCGGGGCCGATACCCCGCCCGGTGGTCCCGATCGTGAGCCGGGCTCGAGCCTCCTCGCGCGCCTTGTCGAGCGCCAGGTGCACCGGCAGGATCACGTGCGCGCGGTCCGAGATGCGCAGCCGATCCGGGCCGATCGACACGCCGCGCTCCTCGAGTTCCTGGATCTCACGCAGCAGCACGTCCGGATCCAGCACCACGCCGGTACCGATCAGGTTGAGCGTGCTCGGCTGCAGGATGCCGCAGGGGATCAGGTGCAGGACGGTCTTCTCGCCATCGACGACCAGAGTGTGACCCGCGTTCGGCCCCCCCTGGAAACGCACCACCAGGTCCGCGCGCGGGGCCAGGTAGTCGACGATCTTGCCCTTCCCCTCATCGCCCCACTGGGCGCCGACCAACACGACGTTCGACATTTCAGATGACCCGAGCGCCGAGATCGAGCAGCGAGACGGACAACACCGCGGGGATCTCCTGGAGCTTCTTGACCACGGCCGCACCGGGTGCGGGATCGACGTTCAGGAGCTGCAGCGCCTGCGTTCCGTCGAGCTGAAGACCGAGCTGCATGCGCGAGATGTTGATCCCGCCCTCGCCCAGGATCGTGCCGACCAGGCCGACCACGCCCGGGCTGTCGCTGTTGCGGATCAGCAGCGAGGCGCCCTCGGGCACCGCCTCGAGCCGGAAGTCATCCACCCGCACGATGCGGGGCTGCACGTGGCCGAAGGTCGTCCCCGCCACGAGCTGCGTACCCGCCGCGCAGCGCACCCGCACGGTGAGCAGGCTCCGGTAGTCCTCGTGCGAAGCGGACTTCGACTCCACCACGCGGATGCCGCGCTCCTGGGCCAGGAGCGGAGCGTTCACGAAGTTCACGCGCTCGCCGATCCAGGGCTCGAGCAGGCCCTTCACGACCGCCAAGGTGACCGGCGTGACGTTCAGTTCGGCCAGCTCGCCGGCGCACTCGACGTCGATCTCCTCGATCGCCGTGCAGGTCTGGCCCTGGAACGAGCCGAGCTTCTCGCCCAGCGTGAGGAACGGGCGGAGCTGCTCCAGCTCGCCGGCCGAGACGGGCGGCAGGTTGACGGCATTGCGCACCACATCGGTTGCGAAGTAGTCCCGCACCTGCTCGGCAACCGCGATCGCGACATTCAGCTGGGCCTGAGCGGTCGCGGCGCCCAGGTGCGGCGTCGCGATCACCTCGTCCCGCTGGAGCAGCGGGTGGTCCGCCGGCGGGGGCTCCTGCTCGAACACATCGAGCGCCGCGCCCGCTACCTTGCCGGACTCGAGCGCCGCGAGCAGCGCCGCCTCGTCGACAATCCCGCCGCGCGCCGCATTGATGAGCAGGACGCCCGGCTTCATGCGCGCGAACTCGTCCCTGCCGATCAGGCCGCGCGTGTCCTTGGTGAGCGGCACGTGAACGGTGATCAGGTCGGAGCGCTCCAGCAACTCTTCGAGCGACACCAGCTCGACACCGAGCCGCCTGGCCCGCTCGTCGGACGCGATCGGGTCGTAGGCGATCACCTGCATGCGCAGGCCCCGCGCGCGCTCGGCGACGATGCCGCCGATGTTGCCCAGGCCCACCACGCCCAATACCTGGTGGAACAGCTCCTTGCCGCTGAAACTCGTCTTCTCCCAGCGACCGGCCTTCATGCTGGCCGTGGCCTGCGGAATCCGACGCGCCAGCGAAGTGAGCAGCGCGATGGCGTGCTCCGCGGTAGTGATCGCGTTGCCCTCGGGCGTGTTCATGACGATCACGCCGCGCGCGGTCGCCGCCGCCAGGTCGACGTTGTCGACCCCGATCCCGGCGCGCCCGATCACGCGCAGCTTGTCGGCCACGCCGATCAGGTCGGCCGTGACCTTCGTGCCGCTGCGGATGATCAGCCCGTCATACTCGGGCAGGATGCGGCGCAGCTCGTCGGCGTCCAGGCCCGGCCGGTGGTCCACGTCGAGCCCCGGGGCGTTCTCCAGCACTTGCAAGCCCTCGTCTGCGAGCTTGTCCGAGACCAGTACACGCGCCACGGCTAGCCCTTCTCTTCGCCGAGGCCGCGCTCGCGCAGCATCTGAGTCGCGGCTCGGGTGCCCTCGCCGATCTTCACCGGATAGCCGAGGTCCGCGAGCGCCAACTCGAGCGCGGCGACTACCGTGATCATGTCGAACTCGTCCACGTCGCCCATGTGGCCGATGCGGAAGATCACGCCGTCGGCCCTGCCCTGCCCACCCGTGACGGTCACGTTGTAGCGGGTCCTGAGCTGCTTCACGAGCGCCTTGCCGTCGAGCCCCTGGGGCACCCGCACGGCCGTGGTCGAGAAGGCCGGGGAGTCGGGCGCGTAGAGCTCGAGGCCGAGCGCCTGCATGGCGGCCCGCGTCATCTGCGCGAGTGTCTCGTGGCGCCGCAGCACGTTCTCGAGGCCCTCCTCGAGGATCATGCGCAGGGACTCCTGGAGTCCCAGCACCAGCGAGACGGCCGAGGTCCAGGCGGTCTGGTCGCCGGGCTGCGCCTCGAGTTCCTTGCGCAGGTCCAAGTAGTAGCGGCGGTTGGTGCAGCGCTCGACCGCGCCGCGCGCGCGCTCCGAGAGCGCGATGAAGGCGAGGCCCGGCGGCAGCAGCCAGGATTTCTGGCTGCCCGACACCAGCACGTCGATGCCCCAGGCGTCCATCGGCAGGGGATGCACGCCCACGCCGCTGATGCCGTCCACGATCATCAGCCGGTCGTCGTGCTCGCGCACGATCTCGGCCAGCTCGCGAATCGGATGGAATACGCCCGTCGAGGTCTCGGAGGCCTGCACGAGCAAGGCCCGCGCGTCGGGGTGCGAGTCGAAGGCATCGCGCACCGCCTGCCCCTCGACCGCGTGGCCCCACTCTACGTCGATACAGACCTTCTCGACGCCGAACGCGTCGCACAGCTCCGCCCAGCGCTCGCCGAACTTGCCGCCGCGCACCACGATGGCCTTCTCGCCGGCCGACAAGGTGTTCGCGACAGCGGCCTCCATCGCGGAGGTGCCAGTCCCCGTGAGCAGCAGCACGTCCTGCTCGGTCTCGAAGACCTTCTTCAGGTTCTCGCGCACTTCATGGAACACCGGAATGAACTGCGCGGCGCGGTGGTGCGGAAGCGTGCGGCTCATGGCCAGACGCACGCGCTCCGGGACCGCGACAGGCCCCGGGGTCACGAGGCGGTACTTGGGCATCGGACAGAACTCTCCCTGACGGCGGTTCTCGGCTCGCGGACTGTGGCGGACCCGGCGTCGCACGGCGTACCGGGCCCGGTGAAGCATCGCGTCTCGCCGCGCCCGGGTCCAGTGCGTCACAAGATGGCGAGAAATTCCCTTGCATTATCAAAGAGTTACTTGGTAAATCGCGCCTTCGGTGTGCTACCTTTCCGCCGCCCATGGAAGAGCGTGCCCTGGCTCCGATCTCCGCACCCGACGTGATCCTCACGGTTCCCGGGTCGCGCAGCGTTACGAATCGCGCGCTGGTGTGCGCGGCCCTCGCCGACGGCACCAGCCGCCTGAAGGGCTGGCTCGCGAGCAACGACACCGAGGCGATGATCGGCGGCCTGGGCCGGCTCGGAGTGGAGTGCACGGAGCACGAGGGCGACCTGTTGGTACGCGGCGTAGGCGGTCGCTTCGCGATCCCGCTTCACCCGATCGACTGCGGCGCGTCGGGGACGACCATGCGCTTCCTCACGGCCTGCGCGGCGATCGTGCCGGGCCGCGCGGTCCTGGACGGCACGGAGCGCATGCGCGAGCGCCCGATCCAGGATCTGGCGGACGCGCTCGGCAGCCTGGGCGCTGGTGTGCGGACCGTGGCCGGCTGCCCGCCCGTAACCGTGCAGGGCGGCGGCCTGCAGGGCGGCGATATCGCGATCGACGCCAGCCGCTCGAGCCAGTTCCTGTCCGCGGTGCTGATGATCGCCCCATTCGCGCGCGAGACCGTGCGCGTGACGGCCACCGAGATCGTGTCCCGACCCTACGTGGAGATGAGCATGTCGATCATGGGGAGCTTCGGCGTGTCGGCGACAGCCGAGACACCGAACCGCTTCAGGGTCGAGGCGGGCCAGCGCTACCGAGCGCGCACGTTCACGGTCGAGCCGGATGCTTCCAGCGCCACCTACTTCTTCGCAGCCGCGGCGATCACGGGCGGCCGGGTGCGGGTGGAGGGCCTGACCCCTGCCTCGACCCAGGCCGACGTGCGCTTCGTGGAAGTGCTCGAGAAGATGGGCTGCCGGGCCGAGCGCGGCTCCGGCTGGATATCGGTGAGCGGGCCGCGCTACCTGCACGGGATCGACGTGGACATGAACGCCATGCCGGATGCCGCGATGACCTTGTCGGTGGTGGCCTGCTTCGCGCAGGGGCCGACCGTGATCCGCAACGTGGGGCACTGGCGCCACAAGGAAACGGACCGCATGAGCGCGCTCAAGAACGAGCTCCAGAAGCTCGGAGCTCGCGTCCAGACCGGCGAGGGCGATCTGCACATCGAGCCACCCGAGGAGCCCTCGGGCGCGCGGATCCGCACCTACGACGACCACCGCATGGCGATGAGCTTCGCCGTGGCCGGCCTGCGTGTGCCGGGCGTCGTGATCGAAGACCCCGAGTGCGTCGCAAAGACGTTCCCGGACTTCTTCGAGCGCCTGGAAGCGCTCTCCTAGCGGCCTAACGGCGAGCGGAGCTCGCCTTGCCGCGACGGAGAGCGGCTCCAGGAAGAGTCGCTCTCCTACGGGAACGGGGGGAGCGGCCTAACGGCGAGCGGAGCTCGCCTTGCCGCGACGGAGATCGGCTCCAGGAAGAGTCGCTCTCCTACGGGAACGGGGGGAGGCCAGGCGGGGTGCTACTTGGCAGGTGCGGCTGGCACGCCCTGGTAGGGCGACAGGTCCAGGACCTCGAGCTTCTTCCCGCCCACGGCGAACGCGAAGCGCCCCTTCATCTGCAGGGCGCGGTCGGCGCTCACCTGGATCGAGTCCGAGATCCACTTGGCGTCCGGTCCGGTGACCTGCAGGCCGCGGCTGCCGAGCAAGTACAGGTGTCCGCCGTCGGTGGCCAGGTCCGCGACCTGCCCCAGATCCTCGGCCTTGAGCAGCGCGGCCACGCGCGGCTTGCCCTCGTCGGAGAGGCTCACGTGCGCGATGTGCCTCTTGCCGAACATGTAGATCGAGTCGCCGAGCACGCGCACGCGGTGGGCGCGGAAGCTGCCCAGGGCGAGCGTGGTTCCGGTCATGTGGCGCAACAGGTGCTTCGCCGTGGCAACCTCGACCTTGTCCTTGCGGATTACATACACGTAGGGATGCTTGGCCGTCACGCCGATCACCTCGCCGTCGAGCAGGCGGTGCGGCATCAGCGGCCTCTGGTTCATGCGGATCGCGTACAGACCCTCGGCCCCGGCCAGGAACAAGGTGCGGCCATCGTAGGCCGCCGCGCCCCGGATCGCACCGATCTCGCCGACGTCCCAGTGCGCGAAGCGCTCGATGCCGAGCTCCCCGGTCTTGAGCAGCTCCGCCCCGTCGCTGCCGTAAATTAGCGTGTAGCGCTCGTCGAGCAGCCGTACGCCCTGCCAGTTCGTCAGGTCGCTGCCGCGCCGGTAGCGGTGCGTGACCTCGGGGTTCACGGGGCTGGAGATGTCGACCAGGTCGACGCCGCCGCGGTCGAGCAGCAGCGCGGCACGGTCGCCGAGTACGTGGATGTCGCGCACGTCCTCGTGCCAGCTCATCGTCTTCACCAGGGACTGCGACACGGCCCAGGTCGAGACCGGCACGAAGAAGCGGTCCCAGAAGCGGTACTTCGAGTTGCCGAACACGGTCTTGTCGCGACCGTAGGCGCCCTTCAGCACGTGGTCAGCCGGCGCCTCGAACTTCTTGTCCCAGACCGGCTCCTTGAAGTCGCGGTGGTAGAGGCGCACGCGGCAGTGCGACAACAGGGTGCGCCCGCCGAAGGTCCCGGACGCCGCTGCCTCGTGGTAATCGATGCGGATCCAGCCGTCCATGTCCCGGGACGGAGCCTCTCCCACCGGGAGCAGGGCCACGTCCACGCCCGCCTCGCGGTAGCTGCGGGCGACCACGGCCCCGAAGCCGCGGCGCACGCGCTCGGCCTGCACGACGTTGGGCGCTACATCGACCCGCACGCCCAGGCGGCGGATGCTCGTGGAGCGCCGGAACTCGACCAGGTCGAGCGTCCGCTGGGCCTCGCCCACGAAGTCACTCTCGGAATGCGCGGCGACGAAGCTGCGCAGGGCCGAGGGCGTCGGCGTGTCCCGGATCCCCTCCACGTAGGCCAGGTTGCCGCGCGCTTTGGCGCTCAGGGTCCCATTCGGGTAGCGGGCCAGGAAGCCGCGGTAGGCGTCCGCATCATTGGAGTGGCGCGCCAGCGCAAAGAAGAGCGGCTCGACCAGATCGCTCAACTCCACGGTCAGCGGGCTGTCCGGGTAGACGCTCTCGAACTCCTCGAAGGACTCCACGCTGGGCAGGTTCTTGACCCGCAGGAAGGCCAGCCGCTCCTTCGCCCGCTCTGCATGCCTCGAGTTCGGGTGGTCTCGCAGGAACTGGTGGTACGAGCCCACCGTGTCCCGATTGCGAACGCTCTCCCAGGACGAGCTCATGCAGCCCGCGGCGAAGGCCGCCAGCAGGGTCAGGGTTCCAACGAGTCTCAGATCGCCAAGCGTGTATGCACGCACAGGGCCTCCCCGTAGCACCGGTGTCTGCACGGTGGTTCGGAGTGGCGCGGCTGGGACTTGAGGCGCAGCGCTACCCGGGGCCGACGTGGCGCCAGCGGCGCCAGCGGGCCCCACAGGGCGCATACGTCGAAGGGGGCGCCGTTCCCAGATCCGGGAACGACGCCCCCTCGAAGAGAAAACCCACCGCCGCGCTACTCTCCCACAGAGTTGCCCCTGCAGTACCATCGCCGAAGCGGGGCTTAACTTCCGAGTTCGAGATGAGATCGGGTGTGGCCCCCGCTCTATGGGCGGTGGGAAAAACGAATCGTGTGAACTCCGCCCAGCATCGCTTCGCTGGATCGCGCTGAACCCGATGCCTGGTCCGCTGTGCGGCATTCATCCGCTGGGGAGGGACGTTGCCCCGCCCCGCGGTAGAGATGTCGCGGTAAAGGTCAAGCCTCACGACCGATTAGTACTGGTCAGCTTCACGCATCGCTGCGCTTCCACACCCAGCCTATCAACCTCCTAGTCTAGAAGGGGTCTTCAGGGGGCCGAAGCCCCGGGGAGATCTCATCTTGGGGTGGGCTTCCCGCTTAGATGCCTTCAGCGGTTATCCCTTCCGGAGATGGCTACCCGGCTATGCCGCTGGCGCGACAACCGGTCCACTAGCGCTCCGTCCGTCCCGGTCCTCTCGTACTAGGGACAGATCCCCTCAAATCTCCTGCGC
>CAXMNF010000333.1:0-11347 GCA_964194645.1 uncultured Gammaproteobacteria bacterium | reverse complement strand
TCGTCAATCCGCGGCGCATCGAGTCGGCGCGCGACGCCTCCGAGGTCGTGCAGATCCGGCCCGACACCGACCTGTACCTGCTGGCCGCGCTGCTCTGTGAGATCGAGCGCACGAGCGGCTTCGACGAGGCGGCCGTGCGCGCGCATGGCGCGAACCTCGAGGGGCTGCGCGACTTCGTGCGCCTCTACCCGCCCGAGCGAGTGGCGGGCGTCACTGGAGTCCCGGCGGAGCGCATTGCGGACCTGGCCCGAGAGTTCGCGAGCGCCCCAAGCGCCTCGGTCCACATGTCGACGGGCGTGAACATGGGCCGCCAGGGCACCCTGGCCTACTGGCTGGTGCACATGCTGGCCTTCGTGACCGGCAATCTGGACCGACGCGGCGGCAACGTGCTGTCGGTGGGCTTCTACCCGAACGCCAAGGCGGGCCGGCGGCGCTACGAGGACGGCTTCGACGACTCGCCACACGGCCGGCTGCGCAAGGGCAGCCTGCCCGGCAACCTGCTGGCCGAGTACCTGGGCGACCCGGACGAGCCGGTGCGGGCGCTGGTCGTGACGGCCGGGAACCCGCTGCTGTCGATCGGCGGCGAGCAGAAGCTGCGCGAAGCCTTCGCCTCGCTCGAGCTGCTGGTGGTGATCGATCTGTACCGGAACGCGACCGCCGAGCTGGCCGACTTCGTGCTGCCCTCCACCGACATGTTCGAGCGCTCCGACGTGAACATCACCGGTCTCGGCCTGCAGCACCGGCCCTACATCCAGTTCAGCGAAGCGATGGTCGAGCCCCAGCACGAGCGGCGCGAGGAGTGGTGGATCTTCGCACGCCTCTGCCAGGAACTGGGCCTGAAGTCGTGGCTCGACGAGCGGCCCGCCCCGGACCTGTGGGGCCGCATCGACCATATGCTGCGCTCGCGCGGCAGGAGCTTCGAGGAGCTGCGCGCCGCGCCGCACGGCATCGACTTCGGCCCGCACCAGCCGGGGTCGTTCTTCGAGGAGCACCTGCAGAGCGCTGACGGGCGGGTCGACTGCTGCCCGGCCGGCTTCGCCGCGGCGCTCGAACGCGCCGAGCAGATCTTCCGCGAGCAGCACCGCGAGGCTCCCGAGAGGCTCAAGCTGATCACGAAACGTGATCCGTATATGCACAACAGCTGGTACGCGAACCTGTCCATGATGAAGCGCGGCGAGCGCGACCGGAACTACCTGTTCATGCACGCGGACGACGCCGCGCGCCGCGGCCTGGCCGCGGGCGACGCCGTGCGCGTGCGCAATGAGAACGGCGCGATCTCGCTCGAGCTGAAGCTCGCCGATGACCTGCGGCCCGGCGTCGTGGCGATCACCCACGGCTGGGGAAACGGCAGCACCCCGGGCATGCGCGTGGCGCAGCAGACCCCGGGGGAGAACCCGAATCGTCTGCTCCCCACCGGTCCGGAGAGCTTCGATCCCCTGTCCAACCAGGCCCACATGACCGGCGTGCCGGTCGAGGTCTCGGCGGCAACCTAGGGCGACGCCCCGAAAAGAGGAGCTTCCGCATGCGAGTTACAGCGAGCCGGATCCAGAGCGCGACTGCGGGCCACGAGATTCCGCCCTTCGGCGGCATGACGCCGGGCCCGCGGACCTGCGTTGCAGAGGAGCGCGAGCGCTTGGATGGCCTGCGCTTCCGGCGCATCGGCGTGCGCCGTCTCGGCACGACGCTCGGCGCGGAGATCGAGGGCGTCCACCTGGGCAAGCTCGACGAGGAGACGTTCGCCGAGGTGCACCGGGCGTGGCTCGAGTTCAAGGTCGTGTTCTTCCGCGATCAGAAGATCGAGGCTCGCGAGCAGCTCGAGTTCGCCAAGCGCTTCGGCGAACTCGAGGAGCATCCCTTCCTGGATGCGAAGGCCGACCACGAGGAGGTCGTGCGCTTCGAGAAGGGCCCCGAACTGTCGGGTTTCGAGAACCTGTGGCACAGCGACGTGAGCTGGCGCGAGGTCCCGGCGCTGGGCTCGGTGCTGCGCGCAGTCGAGGTGCCCCAGATCGGCGGAGATACGCTCTTCAGCGACATGATCACGGCCTACGCCGGCCTGGACGACGAGATCCGCGAACGAATCGAGGGCCTCTTCGCGGTTCACGACTTCACGCACAGCTTCGGGCGGGTGCTCGACGCGGAGACGCTGGCCGAGCGCAAGAAGCAGTATCCCGCGGTGCTCCACCCCGTGGTGCGCACCCACCCCGAGACGGGCCGCAAGATCCTGTACGTGAACCCGATCTTCGTGAGCCACCTGGACGGAGTCGACGCGAAGGAGAACGCCTGGCTGCTCGACCTGCTGTACCGGCAGGCCACCGTCCCGGAGTACCAGGTGCGCTTCACCTGGCAGCCCGGCTCGGTGGCGTTCTGGGACAACCGCTCCGTGCAGCACTACGCCGTCTCCGACTACTCGCCGGCGCGCCGCGTGATGGAGCGCGTAGCCATCATCGGCGACCGCCCGAGCTAACCCTCCGGCGTCTCGGCCGCAGCGAGGCGCGCGCGGCACCAGCGCAGCACGCGGGCCGCGCTGAGCAGCGCCGCGTCGCCCTGGCCGGAGTCGTCGATCCACGCCGCCCAGGCCAGGCTCGCGCTGCGCGCCCGACTCCCGGCGCGGCGCCCGCGCGGGGTCAGTTGGAGCAGCTTCGCGCGCTTGTGCCGCGGGTTCTCGGCCCAGGAAACCAACCCGGCCAGAGCCAACGCATCCGCATTGCGCTGCACCCCCTGGCGGGCGACCTGCCGCCTGCGCGCCAGCGCAGCCACCGTGGCCGGACCGTCAGCCTCCAAGGCCGCCAGGATCGCCAACTGTCCCGGCGGAATCCCCCCGCCCACCTGGTCGCCTCCGGCCTGCAGGCGAAACGCGGTCAACGCCACTTCGTCCAGCAGCGCACTCATCAGCTCCGCCCGCCCCCGACCCTCACCCATCCCTTGAAGAATCCACTATGACAACCCATTGTCAATCACCGCAACATGACAACCAATTGTCAACTCCACGGCGCCCGCCTCAGCACGACGGAGGGGGCGCTCGAGGGAATCCGGCCCGCCGGGCCCTCGGGTCGAGCGAAGCGAGGGGACCCGGGCCCGCCGGGCCGGATTCCCTCGAGCGGCCCCGACCCCTGCCCCGCCCCAGCCAGCTCTAAACCGGAAGAACTCCCCGCTTCTTCGCAGGCCCCTCATCCTCAGGCCGCTCGCGAATCGCAGCAAAGCGCCGCACCAGGTCCTCGCGCAACCGCTCGGGCGGAACCACATCATCCACCACCAGCTCAGAGGCGAGCAGCCCCAGGTCCACATCGCGCCGGTACTCCTCGCGAAGCTCGGCGACCAGGGCCTCGCGCTGCGCCTCGGGAGTGGCCTGGATGCGGTTGTAGAACACCGCGTTCACGGCCGCCTCGGGGCCCATCACCGCGATCTGCGCAGTGGGCAGCGCCAGGCAGGCGTCGGGGCCGAAGCCCGGCCCGCACATGGCGTAGAGCCCGGCGCCGTAGGCCTTGCGCACGATCACGCTGATGCGCGGCACGGTCGTGGACGCGACGGCGCTGATCATCTTCGCACCGGCCCGGATGATGCCCTCGCGCTCGACCTTCGTGCCGATCATGAAGCCCGGAACGTCCGCCAGGTAGAGCAGCGGGATGCCGAAGGCGTCGCACAGCCAGATGAAGCGGGCCGCCTTGTCCGCCGAGTCGACGAACAGCACCCCGCCCTTCCACTTGGGCTGGTTCGCGAGCACGCCGACCGGCTGCCCGTCGATGCGCGCCAGTCCGGTCACCAGCTCCCGCGCGAAGCGCGCCTTGATCTCGAAGAAGCTCTCCGCGTCGACCACCCGCTCGATCACCTCGAAGATGTCGAACGGACGGTTCTCGTCCACGGGAACCAGACCGGCCAGCTCGGCCGGATCGCGGGCAGGCTCGCGGGCGGCGACCTCGGGCAGCAGATCGCCGGCCGAAGTGGGCAGGTACGACAGGTAGCGGCGTGCGCCGGCCAGCGCCTGCGCTTCGTCCGCGCAGAGCACGTCGCCGCAGCCGGACACCTCGCAGTGCATGCGCGCGCCGCCCAGCTCCTCGAGCGTGGTCTTCTCGCCGATCACCATCTCGGCCATGCGCGGCGAGCCCAGATACATGCTGGCGTTGCCCTCGACCATGAAGACCAGGTCGCAGAAGGCCGGGATGTAGGCGCCTCCAGCGGCCGAGGGCCCGAACAGGCAGCACACCTGCGGAACCATGCCGGACATGGCGACCTGGTTCGAGAAGATCAGGCCGGCGCCGCGCCGTCCCGGAAACATCTGGACCTGGTCCGTGATCCGCGCGCCGGCCGAGTCGACCAGGTAGACCAGCGGCGCGCGCAGGCGCTGGGCCGTCTCCTGGATGCGGATGATCTTCTCGACGGTGCGCCGGCCCCAGGACCCGGCCTTCACGGTCGAGTCGTTCGCCATCAGGCAGACCGGCCGGCCCTCGACGCGCCCGCTGCCGATCACCACGCCATCGGCGGGAAACTCGGGGTCGGCCGCGTTCGCGAAGAGGCCGTCCTCGACGAACGAGTCCGGATCGAGCAGCAGGCGGATGCGCTCCCGGCAGAAGAGCTTCCCCTGCTTGGCGAGCTTCGCGTGCGCCTCGGGGCGGCCGCCCGAGCGCAGGCGCTCGAGCTCGCCTTCCAGATCCCCCCGCTTGGCCGTCACCCGATCAGTACGTGTAGAACCCGCGGCCGGTCTTCGTGCCCAGCCAGCCCGCCTCGAGGCGCTTGGCGATCTCGGGCGAGGGCTTGTAGTGCGGGCTCCCGAACTCCCGGTGCAGCGAATCCAGGATCGCATAGACGATGTCGAGGCCGACCAGGTCCGCCAGGGCCAGCGGCCCCATCGGGTGGTTGCAGCCGAGCTTCATGCACTCGTCGATCGCCTCGGCCGTGGCCACGCCCTGCTGGAGCGCGTTCGCGGCTTCGTTGATCATCGGCATGACCACCCGGTTCACGACGAAGCCCGGCAGGTCGCGCACGGGCACGGCCACCTTGCCGAACTTCTCCGCCAGATCCGTCACGGCCTGGATGGTGGCATCGGACGTCTCCAGGCCCCGCACGATCTCGACCAGTTTCATGGCCGGCACCGGGTTGAAGAAGTGCATGCCGACGAAGCGCTCGGCGCGCCCCGAGGTGGCCGCCAGCTCGGTGATCGAGAGCGACGAGGTATTCGAGGCGAAGATCACCCCCTCGGCGCAGATCCCGTTCAGGCGCTGGTAGAGCTCGCGCTTGAGCTCCGTGTCCTCGGGCACCGCTTCGATCACGATGTCGGCCTGCTTCAGCTCCGCGAGCACGGAGCTGCCGCGGACCCGCGCCAGGGTGGCGTCGTGGTCTTCCTGGCTGATGCGCTCCTTCTTGAGCAGGCGACCCAGGCCCTTCTGGATGGCCGGAAGCCCCTTCTGCACCACCGAGTCCTGCTTGCGGTTCCAGAGCAGCACGTCGTAGCCGCTCTGCGCGGCGACCTGCGCCACGCCCGCACCCATGGTTCCGGTTCCGAGTACCGCGATGGTCTTCACGACAGAAGCTCCACGCCCAGGGCCACCGCCTCGCCGCCGCCGATGCAGAGCGTCGCCACGCCGCGCACCTTGCCGCGGTCCCGCAGCGCGTGCAGCAGGGTGACCAGCACGCGGGCGCCGGAGCAACCGATCGGGTGCCCGAGCGACACCGCGCCACCGTGCACGTTCACGGTCGCCGGGTCGATCGAGTGCTCCTTCATGGCCGACATGGTGACGCCCGAGAAGGCCTCGTTGATCTCGTACAGGTCCCAGTCGCCCGCCGCGCTGCCAGTCTTCTCGTAGAGCAGGCGCAGCGCCTCGACCGGAGCGATCGTGAACCACTTCGGCTCGACCGCGGCACTCGAATCGGCCACGATGCGCGCCAGCTTCGTGAGGCCCAGCGCGTCGGCCTGCTCCTCGCTCGCCACTACCAGGGCGGCGGCGCCGTCGTTCAGCGTGGAGGCATTGGCAGCGGTCACGGTCCCGGTCTTGCTGAAGGCCGGCCGCAGGCCGCCGAACTTGGACGGGTCGCCGCGCTGCGGCTCCTCGTCCGCGTCGACCATCAGCGGGTCGCCGCGTCGCTGCGGCACGGCCACGGGTACGATCTCGGCCTTGAACTTGCCCGAGTCCTGGGCGTTGCGGGCGCGGCTGTAGGATTCGGAGGCAAAGGCGTCCTGATCCTCCCGGGTGAAGCCGTACTTCTCGGCCACCATGTCTCCGCAGTTCCCCATGTGCATGTCGTCGTAGGGATCCCAGAGACCGTCGTGGATCATCGTGTCGATGATCTGTCCGTTGCCCAGCCGGTAGCCACCCCGCGCGTTGGGCAGGCAGTAGGGAGCGTTGGTCATGCTCTCCATGCCGCCCGCCACCAGCACCGACGCCTCGTCGCAGGCAATCTCGCGGCGCGCGAAGATCACGGCCTGCAGACCTGAACCGCACACCTTGTTGATGGTCACGGCGCCGGTCGAAACGGGCAGGCCCGCCTTGATCACGGCCTGCCGGGCTGGAGCCTGGCCCATGCCCGCGGACAGGACGTTGCCCATGAACGCGCGCTCGATCTGCTCCGGCTTGGCGCCAGCCCGGACGACCGCTTCCTTCACGGCCACCGCGCCCAGGTCGGACGCGGAGAGGCTGCTGAACGCGCCCTGGAACGAGCCGATCGGGGTGCGCACAGCGCTACAGAGGACAACCTGCTTCTGCTCTTTCATGCGGGACTCCTAGAACCCCTGCCGTGTCCAGGAGACGGACATGCTTGGGGGAAAAGCGGCCTCCAACCCTGGCTCAGAGCCCGCCGCAGAAACCGACGGCAACGCCGCAAGTCTGCGGAAAGCCTGCGCACTCCGCGCTACGGTACCCGAACGCGCCGCAGGGCGTCAATTGCATCACAGGTAGCCCAGCTGGCGCACGCGCCTGGGGCGTTTGGACCAGTTCTTATCGGTCTTGACCCAGAGCGAGAGGTGCACCGGCTTGCCCAGACGATCGGCCAGCCGGCGGCGCGCCTCCATGCCGATCTGCTTCAGCATGCGGCCGCCGGCGCCCACGGCGATGCCCTTCTGCGAGTCGCGCTCGACCAGCAGGTGGGCGCGCACGCGCACCCCGCTGGCGTCCTCCTTCCACTCCTCGACCTCGACCGCCAGCGCGTAGGGCAGCTCGTCTTCGAAGCACTCGAAGATCACCTCGCGCACCTGCTCGGCCGCCAGGAAGCGCCAGCTCGCGTCGGTCAGGTGGTCCTCCGGATAGAGCGCCGGTCCCTCGGGAAGCAGCCCGGCGATCCGCTCGAGCAGCGCGTCCATGCCCTGCCCGGTCCGGGCGGAGACGTGCAGCTGGTCCACGAAGCGCTCCGGGTGGTGAGCGGGCGAGGCCGCGCCCAGGTCGCACTTGGTGCGCACCAGCAGCAGCGGCGCGGGCAGCTCCGAGAGGCGCTCCTCGGGGGTATCCCAGTCGCCGCGCGCGTCGAACAGGACTACACGCAGGTCCGCATCGGCTGCCGCCTCGAGCGCGGCATCCGTCATCGCCAGATTGAAGCGCGCCTGGCCGCGGTGCACGCCGGGGGTGTCGCAGAAGATCAGCTGCGCGCCCGGCCGGGTGAGCACGCCGAGCATGCGTCCGCGTGTGGTCTGTGCGCGCGCCGAGGTGATGGCGAGCTTGCAGCCGACCAACGCGTTCAACAAGGTGGACTTTCCCGAATTCGGGCGGCCGAGCAGGGCGACGACCCCGCAGCGATGCGGCGCGGCTCTCAGGCTCGGCGCTCCCGCACGACGGACAGGGCGCCTCGAGCTGCATCCTGCTCGGCGGCCTGCTTCGAGGTGCCGCCGCCGCGCGCCAGCACGTCCCCGTCCACGCACACCTCGACACAGAAGCGCTTGGCGTGGTCCGGTCCGGACTCCTCCACGATGCGGTAGCGCGGCGGCGCCAGGCCCAGGCTCTGCACCTGTTCCTGGAGCCGGGTCTTGGCGTCGCCGAGCGCCGCGTCGGGGTCGGTGAGGCCGGGGCCCAGCTCGCGCAGCACGAAGCCGCGCGCCGGCTCGAGCCCGCCGTCCAGGTAGATCGCGCCGACCAGCGCCTCGAAGACGTTGGCCAGGATCGAGTCCTTGTCGGCACCGCCGCTGCGCTGCTCCCCGCGGCCCAGGCGCAGGTGGCGGCCCAGCTCGAGCGAGCGAGCGCGCAGGGCGAGCGCCTGCTTGTTCACTGCGGCCGCGCGAGCCTTGGAGAGCACGCCCTCGTCGGCATCCGGATGGCCGCGCATCAATTGATCGGCGACGATCAGGTCGAGCACCGCGTCGCCCAGGAACTCGAGCCGCTCGTTGCCGGCCGCCAGATCACCCAGCTCGTGCGCGCGCGACCGGTGCGTGAGCGCATGGACCAGGTGGCGGCGCTCCCCGAAGCGGTAGCCGATCCACGCCTCCAGCGACTCGAGCTCAGGCGCAGGCAGAGATCCATCCTCCGCCGAGCAGGCGGCGGTCCTCGGCGTCGTAGACCACGGCGGCCTGGCCGGGCGCGGGCGCCCAGACCGGCTCCGCGAAGCCGATGCGCACGCCCCCCGACTCGGCGGGCTCGACCTGCGCCGCGACCGCGGCGTGCCGGTGCCGCACCTGTACACGCACCGGACCGCTGGGCGGGGCGCCGTCGAGCCAGGTAACCCCGTCTGCCAGCAGCTCGCGACTCGACAGCTCCGGACGGCGATCGACCACCACGCGGTTCTCGGCCGGCCGCACCTCGCGCACGTACCAGGGCCCGCCGGAGAGACCCAGCCCCTGGCGCTGGCCGACCGTGTACCCCACGGCGCCGCGGTGATGGCCGAGCACGCGGCCGGCGGCGTCCACGATTTCGCCCCCGGCGGCATCGCGCGCGGCACCCAGCCGCCCGAGCGCAGCGCGCACATCGCCGTCGGGAATGAAGCAAATGCCCTGGCTCTCGGGCTTGTTGGCGGTGGCCAGCCCGAACTCGGCCGCGAGTTCGCGCACCTCGGGCTTGGTCAACTCGCCCAGCGGGAAGCGCAGGCTCGGCAGCACCGCGCGCGGCAGGTCGAACAGGAAGTAGGTCTGGTCCTTGCTGCGATCGAGCGCCCGGAACAAACCGGGGCCCCCGTCCGGGGCCGGCGCCAGCCGCGCGTAGTGTCCGGTCGCCACGCCTCGTGCACCGAGCGCGCGAGCGCGCCGCAGCAGCACGTCGAACTTCAACACGCGGTTGCAGGCCACGCAGGGGATTGGCGTGCGGCCGCGCGCGTACTCCGCTGCGAACGGCTCGATCACGGCCTCGCGGAATTCGCGCCGGTAGTTCGCCGTGTAGTGACGGATGCCCAGGCGGCGCGCCACGGCGCGTGCGTCCTCCGCGTCGGGCAGCCCGCAACAGCGCTTGCCACTCGCTGGGGCCGCGTCCTCAGGGGCGCCGCCCAGATCCATGGTCACCCCCACCACCTCGTGCTCGCGCGCCAGCAGCGCAGCAGCGACCGAGGAGTCGACCCCGCCACTCATCGCGACCAGCCAGCGCTCGCTCACGCGCGCGCCGCTTCCGAGGCGAGCGCCTCGCGTACGCGGGCTACCGTGTCCGGCAGCGCCGCGAGCAGCGCCTCGATCTCGGCCTGGTTCGTGCCGACGCCGAGCGACACGCGAATCGACCCGGCCCCGATCGGCTGCGGAATCCCCATGGCGACCAGCACGTGCGACGGCTCTGTCGAGCCCGACGCGCACGCCGCTCCGGAAGCGACGGCGATTCCCTCGAGGTCCAGCGCCGCGACCAGCGCCTCGCCGTCCGCCCCGGCGAACGACACGGAGAGCGTGTGCGGCACGCGGTGCTCGATCGATCCGTTCTGCTGCGCGTCCGGGATCTTGGCTGCGATGCCCTCCCAGAGCCGGTCGCGCAGGGCGCCCAGACTTCGAGTGCGCTCGACCATGTCGCTACCGGCCGCCTCGCAGGCCGCGCCGAAGCCGACCGCACCGGGCAGGTTCTCGGTGCCCGCCCGGCGCCGGCGCTCTTGGGGGCCTCCGCGCAGCAAGGATCCGATGCGCAGACCCTCGCGCACGTAGAGCGCGCCGATCCCCTTGGGACCGCCGAGCTTGTGGGCCGAGAAGGACGCGTAGTCGACTGGCAGCCGGCCGAGTTCGAGCGGCAGCTTGCCGAGCGCCTGCACCGCGTCGGTGTGGAAGGGCACGCCCTGCGCACGCGCTCGCGCCGCCAGCTCCGGGATCGGCTGGATCACGCCGGTCTCGTTGTTCACCCACATGACGCTGGCGAGCAGCGTGCCTTCGCCGAGCGCTGCCGCGAAGCGCTCGGGGTCGAGCCGTCCGTCGCGCTCCACCGGCAGCACGCTGACGCGCAGGCCCTCTTCGCGAAGCTCCTCGCACACCTCGAGCACGGCCGGGTGCTCGGTGGAGCAGGTGACCACGTGGTCGCCCTGCCCCGGGGCGCGCCGCGCTGCGTGACGGATCACAGTGTTGCTGGCCTCGGTCGCGCCGCTCGTGAACACGACCGTGTCCGGGGCAACGCCGAGCAGCGCGGCGACCTGCTCGCGCGCGTGGACCAGGGCATCGCGCGCCGCGCTCCCGGCCCAGTGCACGCTCGACGGATTCCCCCAGTCCTCTTGGAGTGCCCCAAGCATCGCGGCCACGGCCTCGGGGCGGACCGGAGTGGTCGCGTTATGGTCCAGGTAGATGCGGCGCATCGCCCGCAGAGACTAGCTCGGATCGACGCCCGCGGCGGCGCAGGCGGGGTCGTCCGGCCCCGTGAACAGCAGCGGCGCCAGAAGCGCGGCCGTGGCCGGTCCGATGCCCCGCACGCGCTCGAGCTCCCGCGGCGACGCGAAGGGCCCGTGCGCTTCGCGCTCGGCCACGATCGCGGCGGCGCGCGCCGCGCCGATCCCGGGCAGGGTCAGCAGGTCCGCCGCGCTGGCGCGGTCCAGCGGCAGGGGCAGGCCGAGCACGCGCCGCAGATCGGCTCCCCAGGAGCGGCACGGACAAGCCGGGGCGTCGTCCGCGGCGCCCAGCCGGCAGCCAGAGGGCCCGGCCAGCACGGCCAGCGGGGGCCCGGCAGCGGGCGGCCGGAGCGGGGCGAGGGCCGCGGCCGCGAGCAGCGCCCAGACCAGAGCCCGGGCCGGGCCGAGCCGCGGCACGCGCGGGCCGCCGCTCAGTGCTCGTCCTCGCCGGCCAGCGCGTCGCCCAGGTCGAAGACCTCGTGCAAGGTGCGGCAGGCCAGCTCGGTGTACTTCTCCTCGATCACGACCGAGATCTTGATCTCCGAGGTGTTGATCATCTGGATGTTGATCCCCTCGTCGGAGAGCGCCTGGAACATGCGCCCCGCCACGCCGGCGTGGTCCTTCATGCCGAGCCCCACCACGGATACCGTCGCGATCGAGT
>CAXMNF010000332.1:0-5407 GCA_964194645.1 uncultured Gammaproteobacteria bacterium | reverse complement strand
CGGGGACGATAACCGCTCGATTCCAGACGCGGTATCATGGGCCACCGATGCAAGACACAGCCCCGACGACGGCGCGCTTTGCTGCCCCGGCCAGCGTGGCCGAAGTGGTGGATCTACTGAAGTCGGCCAACGGTCAGGCGCGCGTGCTGGCCGGCGGCACCGACCTGCTCGCGCAGATGAAGGCCGGCGTGCGCAAGCCCGAGCTGATCGTCGACGTAAAGCGCATCCCCGAGCTGATGGCGATCCAGGTGGGGACGGACGGGCTTCGCCTGGGTGCCGCCGCAGGCGCGGCGGAGATCACCGAGCACCGCGAACTCTGCGCGGCCTATCCGGGCCTGGCCGAGGCGGTGGCGCTGATCGGCTCGACCCAGATCCAGGGCCGCGCCTCGGTGGGCGGCAACCTGTGCAACGGCTCGCCCGCCGCGGATACGGTGCCGTCGCTCGCGGTACTCGGCGCGATCTGCGTGATTGCCAGCCCGAGCGGCCGACGCGAACTCGACGTGCTCGATTTCGTGACGGGGCCGGGCCAGACGGCGCTCGGCGCCGGCGAGCTGCTCGTGGAGCTGCGCATTCCAGCGCGGCCGGCGCGATCCGCGGACGCCTATCTGCGCTTCATTCCGCGCACCGAGATGGACATCGCCGTGGCCGGCGCGGCTGTAGCGCTCGAGCTGGCAGCCGACGGGAGCTGCGCCGCGGCACGCGTGGCGCTCTGTGCGGTCGCGCCGACCGTCATCGACGTACCGCAGGCGGCCGCGGCCCTGGTAGGCAGCTCGCTCGACCCGGCGGCGCTCGATCGCGCCGCCGAGGCGGCCAGCGCGGCGTGCAACCCGATCGACGACAAGCGCGGCACGATCGCCTACCGGCGCAAGGTCGCGGGGGTGCTGGTGCGCCGCGCCGCCGCGATCGCGGCCGACCGCGCTCGGGAGAGAAGCGCATGAGCCGGATCCATGTCGAGACCACGATCAACGGCGAGCCCGCCGAGTTCCTGTGCGAGCCGCACCAGACCCTGCTCGAGGTGCTGCGCGACGAGCTGGGCCTGACGGGGACCAAGGAAGGCTGTGGCACCGGTGACTGCGGGGCCTGCACGGTCTCGCTCGACGGCCGGCTGGTCTGCTCCTGCCTGGTGCTCGGCGCCGAGGCGACCGGCCGCAGCCTGGGCACGATCGAGGGCGTGGCGCAGGACGAGCGGCTGCACCCGGTGCAACAGAAGTTCCTGGAGCACGCAGCGCTGCAGTGTGGCGTCTGCACGCCCGGCTTCATCGTAGCGGCCAAGGACCTGCTGGAGCGCAACTCCGACCCGAGCGAGGAAGAGACGCGCTACTGGCTGGCGGGCAACCTGTGCCGCTGCACGGGATACGACAAGATCATCCGCGCGGTGCTCGACGCCGCGGCGGAGCTGCGAGGAGAATCGGCATGAGCGAGGAGCGGAAGTTCCGCTGGATCGGCACGCGGCCAATCCGCCACGACGGCCTGGACAAGGTGACCGGCCGCGCGAACTTTGGCGCGGACTTCTCCCTGCCCGGCATGCTGCACGGCCGCGTGCTGCGCAGTCCGCACGCGCACGCGCGCATCGTGTCGATCGACACCCGGCCCGCCCTGGCGCTCGAAGGGGTGAAGGCCGTGCTTGTCGGCGCGGACCTGCCCGACATCCCCTCCCAGATTGGGAGCGGCGGCGAGCAGCAGGTCGACTTCCGCGACCTGTCGCACAACGTACTGGCCCGCGACAAGGTGCTCTATGACGGGCACGCGCTGGCGGCCGTGGCCGCTACCAGCCCGCGCATCGCCGCAGAGGCGCTGGAGCGGATCGTGGTCGAGTACCAGGTGCTGCCGCACGTGCTGACCGTGGACGAGGCGATGGCGCCCGGAGCGCCGATCCTGCACGAAGACATGTTCACCAAGGGCATCGAGCCGACGCCCAGCGAACCGAGCAACGTCGCTGGCCGTGTGGAGCTCGGGCACGGCGACCCCGAGCAGGGCTTCGCCGATGCGGACGTGATCCTGGAGCGCGAGTTCACCACCCAGACAGTGCACCAGGGCTACATCGAGCCGCACGCGGTCGTGGCGCGCGCCGGCGAGGACGGCCAGTGCATGGTCTGGTGCTGTACCCAGGGCGCCTTCATGGTGCGCGCCTACTGCGCCAAGCTGCTCGGCCTGGACGTCTCGCAGATCAAGGTGATCCCCAGCGAGATCGGCGGCGGCTTCGGCGGCAAGACCACCGTCTACCTGGAGCCGCTGGCGCTGTTGCTGTCGCGCAAGTCGGGACGGCCCGTGAAGATGGTGATGGACCGAGGCGAGGTATTCCGCGCCTCGGGCCCGACCTCCGGCGCGCGGGTGCGCGTGAAGCTCGGCGCGAAGCGCGATGGCACGTTCACCGGGGCCGACGTCTCGCTCTACTACGACGCGGGCGCCTTCAAGGGCTCGCCGGTGATGGCGGGCGGCATGACCATCCTGGCGCCGTACAAGATCCCGCACGTGAAGATCGAGTGCTTCGACGTGGTCGTGAACAAGCCCAAGGTCGCGGCCTACCGGGCGCCCGGCGCGCCGATCAGCGCGTTCGGCGGGGAGAGCCTGATCGACGAGCTGGCCGACGAGCTAGGCATGGACCCGATCGAGCTGCGCATGAAGAACGCGGTAAGCGAGGGCACCAAGGCCGTGTACGGGCCGAAGTTCCGGCGGATCGGCTTCGAGGAGACGCTCGAAGCATTGCGCAGCCACCCGCACTACTCGGCGCCGCTCGGCCCGAACCAGGGGCGCGGCGTGGCCGCCGGGTTCTGGTTCAACGGCGGCATGCAGTCGAGCGCCTCGGTGAACGTGAACGAGGACGGCACCGCCGTAGTCATCTCGGGCTGCCCGGACATCGGCGGCTCGCGCGCCTCGCTCGCGCTGATGGCGGCCGAGGAGCTGCAGATCCCGGTGGAGCGCATCCGCCCGGTGGTCGGCGACACGGAGACGGTCGGCTACAACGACTTGACGGGCGGAAGCCGCGTCACCTTCGCGACCGGCATGGCCGTGATCCAGGCCGCACAGGACGTGGTGGCCCAGCTGCGCAAGCGGGCCGCAAAGATCTGGGAAGTGGAGCTCGACGGGGTCCGCTGGGAGGACGGGCGGGCGATCTGCACGAACGGCAACGGCGAGACGCCCGAGCCGCTCACGATCCGCGACCTGGCGCGCCGCGCGGCCCGCACGGGCGGCCCGATCGCCGGGACTGCGTCGCTCACCGCGCGCGGCATCGGGCCCAGCTTCGGTGCACACATCTGCGACGTGGAAGTCGATCGCGAGACCGGCCGCGTGAGCGTGGTGCGCTACACGGCCGTACAGGACGCGGGCAAGGCGATCCACCCGAGCTATGTCGAGGGGCAGATGCAGGGCGGAGCCGCGCAAGGCATCGGCTGGGCGCTGAACGAGGCCTATCTGTACGACGAGAACGGCCGGCTCGAGAACCCGGGTTTCCTCGACTATCGCATCCCGGTGGCATCGGACCTGCCGATGATCGACACCGTGATCGTCGAGGTTGCCAACCCAATGCACCCCTACGGAGTGCGCGGCGTGGGCGAGACGCCGATCGTGCCCCCGCTGGCGGCCGTGGCCAACGCCGTCCGGCACGCGACCGGCGTGCGCTTCTGCGACCTGCCGCTGTCGCCGCCGCGCGTGCTGGAGGGCATCGAAGCCGCACGCTAGTGGCTACGGTAGTCTTCTCGCGCGGCCTCCAGCAGTACACGGCCGGGACCGAGCGCCTCGAGGTCGAGCCGGGCACGGTCCGCGACGTGATCGCCCAGGTGCTCGCGCGCTTTCCCGCTCTCGAGAACCGGCTCGACTCCGGCACGGCCGTCTCGATCGACGGCGAGATCATCAACGAGCCCCTGCTCGAGCGCGTCGGCCCCACGAGCGAGCTGCACTTCCTGCCCTCGATCAGCGGCGGCTAGCGCAGCGACGCGAAGATGCCGCACGGGCTATCCGAGCCGGGCGCGGACGTGCTACCAAGCAAGGCATGGCGGGAAGAGTGACGGCGGTGAGCCGCAGCGCGACGCACACGATGAGCAAGCCGGGCGAGGCGAGCATCCGCTTGGTCGAGAGGCTCGGCGTGGAGGGCGACGCGCACATGGGCGAGACGGTCCAGCATCTGTCTCGCGTGGCGCGCGATTCCAGCCAGCCGAACCTGCGCCAGGTGCACCTGATCCACGCGGAGCTGCACGGCGAGCTGCGCGCGGCCGGCTTCGACCTGGTCCCCGGCCAGATGGGCGAGAACCTGACCACCCGCGGCGTCGACCTGCTGGGCCTGCCGACGGGCACGCGACTCCGCCTGGGCGACCTGGCCGTCGTCGAGGTGACTGGCCTGCGCAACCCCTGCGCCCAACTCGACGGCATCCAGAACGGACTGATGGCCGCGACACTCGGGCGCGATGCGGCCGGCGGACTGGTCCGCAAGGCCGGGGTGATGGGCGTGGTGGTGCGCGGCGGCGAGGTGCGGCCGGGCGACTCCGTCGGCCTCGAACTCCCCGAGGAACCGCACAAGCCCCTCGAGCCGGTCTAGCGGACGGCGCTCAGAGCCGCACGCTCAGGGCCTTCAGGCCCGCGAAGGTCGTGAGCCACTCGGCGTCATCGAAGAGTCGCTCGCGGTAGCGGGCGCCTTCTTCGAGCCCGGGCATCTCGGGATCGTACTGGCCGAGAAACAGGTTCGAGGTGACGAGCAGGCCACCGGGCCGCAACAGCTCACGGAACCGGACGAGCTCGGCGCGCGTCGGCACGTGGGCGTCGTAGAACACGAGGTCGTAGCCGGGCGCGAACGTTGCGAGCGCGTCCGGCGAGCGGCCGACGTGGATGGTGACACGCTCCGAGAGACCGATGCGCTCCAGTTCGGCGGCCGCCGCCTCGGCGTGCGCGGCGTCGGCGTCGACCGTATCGATTCGCGCTTCCGGCGCACCGTGGGCGAGCCAGGCGGCCGTGTAGCCCAGGGCGGTGCCGATCTCGAGAATGCGCCGGGCAGAGACCGCGCGCGCGATCACACCCAACAGCGGCCCGTCGCCCGACGCATACGCCTCGCAGCCGTGCTCCACGCGGTGACGCCCGGTGGCCGCGTAAAGCTCGCCGAACGGATCGGCGCTGCGCACGCGCTGGGCGACCCAGTCGTGCGCGGCTCGCTCGCTTGCGGGTTCGTCCTTGTGCACAGAAGCCTCCGAGCTATGTCAACTCGCTGCGGATCTGGCGCAGCAGCGCGGGGTACACGATCAGACGTCGGAAGGGATCGATCAGCGCCATGTACCAGCGCGTGAAGCGGCCCACGGGCCGCACGTAGACCGCCCAGTAGAGCCGTTGGCCGCCCGATCGTTCGACCAGTGCGAAGACCAGGAAGGCGTGCGCCGTCGCGTTCCGGATCTCCGAGATCGCCTCGCGATCCGACGCGAAGAGC
>CAXMNF010000331.1:0-2018 GCA_964194645.1 uncultured Gammaproteobacteria bacterium | reverse complement strand
CGGTTCCTGCGGGACTGAAACCGAGCAAAGCAGCCGGACCCTCGCGATCACCGCGAACCCGCACCTCCGCCGCGGTCGGCGTCAGGGGTTGCGCGAGGGCATGCCTCCCTGGGGCACCGGGCGTTGTTCGAGAAGTCGCCGGGGGTGACGACCGTCCACGTACCCCAGAAACGGCGGGTAGATGTTGTAGCCGAGCAACTCCTGGAGCCGCTCGGGCAGGTCGCCGACGATCTCGGGCGGCACTGCCAGCAATTGCGTCTCCTGCTGGCGCAGCCAGCTCGCAGCGTACTTTCCTCCCAGCGACTCGTTGGGTTACAGGTACGCGCGCGCGTACGCGAGTCCTTCGGGCTCACGGGAGATTCTCGAGCTCCCACAAGACGGTGGAAGAGCGCCGACTCACGAAGAGACCCCCGCCCGCCTGGATGAAGTGGCGTCGCAGCCGTCGCCGGTACCAATCGCTGCTGCGCAGATACACATCGCCGTTGGTTCTCTCCTGGTCGCAGTTCTCTTCCCAGTCCTCTTGGGTCAGCAAGTTGAAGTACATCGCGCCGCGGCAGAGCCTCGCGAGGTTCGCGATGGCGGCCGAGGCGTCTCGATGGGACAGGTACTGCAGGACGTCGCTGCAGATGACAAGGTCGAACGCACCGCGCGCCTTGAAGTCCACCACGGAGCCGCGGGTCCAGCCGTAGCGCTCGCACAGGAAGTCGCTTATCTCGACACCCGTGTAGGAGGCCCTCGGGTAGTGCCGGGCGACGACGTCTCGCCAAAAGCCGAGGCCGCAGCCGATGTCCAGCACGCGTCGAACAGGCTGGCCCAGGTAGCGCAGGTAGGCGCACACGAGATCACCGAGCACGGCGACGTCCTTCCGGTCGCTCACACGGATCCGGGGGTAGCGGTAGAAGCGTTCGTAGTACGCCTTGCCGAATCGGTACAGCTGGCCCATGGGCCCAGTCTGAACGAGAAACGGCGGCGGGGGTCAAGTCCAAAGCTGGACCGGTGCGGGAGCCCCGCGGGGTGAACTCTTCGCTGCCTGGCGGCATCGAAACCTGTGACGCGTTGACTCCTGCCAGGCTGTCCCAGCGGGGACCCGCCTCGCGATCCCAAGCGCCCCGGAGACGAGGACCATGGACCCGAAGGATCGGGCGAACCGGCTCTTGCAGGAGCGGTCTCTGGGCGAGGAGAGCGCCCTCGCCGCCTACCTGGCCGACATCGCCCACATTCCCACCCTCTCGCGGGAGGAGCAGATGCTCCTGGCGAAGGAGAACGAGGCGGCCACCTACGCCTATCGCGACGCCCTCTATCGCATTCCTCGCTCGGGCCGCGAGGTCGTGCGTCTGTGGCGCGAGACACGTGCGGCCGGGCGGACGACCAGAAGGCTCTCCGAGTCCTACGGCAACCAGTCGCCAGACGTCGCCGAGAAGCTCGACGCCTGCCTCGAGAAGGTCGAGCGGCTGCTGCGCAAGCGGGAGCGGCTCGGTGCGCAAGAGCCTCCGCGGGATGCGCTGGCTCTCGAGCGGATCGACGCACGTGTGACCCGTCTGCTGGTGGAGGCCGACCTGTCGCTGGAGCTATTGCGGCGCATCAAGGGGGGCCTTGCGGAGCACCGGCGCAAGCTGCGGGGCCGGAGTGCGGCCCTGGCCCTCGAGACGGGGCTCAGCACCGAGCGGGTCCGCGAGCGACTGCGGGCCCTCGACGAGGCGCACGACCGCATGAGCCAGGCGAAGAACCGCTTCGTGTGGCACAACCTCAAGCTGGTCGTGTCCATTGCCAAGGGCTTCCGAAACATGGGCATTGCGTTCCCCGACCTGATCCAGGAGGGAAACATCGGGCTCGGGCGCGCGGTGGAGAAGTTCGACTGGCGGCGCGGGTACAAATTCTCGACCTACGCCGTCTGGTGGATCCGCCAGGCTCTGGTCCGCGCGATCCAGAACCACTCGCGCACGATCCGCATCCCCAGCCACAAGTACGACGTCAAGCGCGCCTACCAGCAGGCCCGCGTCCGGCTGGAGACCGAGCTG
>CAXMNF010000330.1:0-6837 GCA_964194645.1 uncultured Gammaproteobacteria bacterium | reverse complement strand
AACTACCCGTTCATCTACACGGTCGGCGCGGGTGCGACTCTCCAGCAGAAGCTCGACATGATGCGTCGCTTCGGCGACGAAGTGATCGCCCCCCTCGCCACCGCCTAGGGACGTTCCTGCTTAACTGCTTAACTCGACGAGTTAAGCAGTTAAGCAGGAACGTCCCTAGCGCTTGGGAACCCAGCCGCGCTCGTAGGACGCCATGAAGACTACGGTGAGCTTCATGCGGGTGTGCAGCCAACGGCCGGCTACGCGCGCGTACTCGTCTTCCTCGTAGCCGGCCATCCAGAGGGCGCGGCCTTCGGCGCTGGTGCACGGCGCCAGGATGTCCCAGCTGCCGTGGGCGCGGTCTTCCTCGACGTGGATGCGCGGCTTCACGAAGTAGTGCCAGGTGAAACCCATTGCCGGCTCGAGGAAGCGCTGGTAGATCGCCTCGCGCCCTTGGGCGAGGCCGAGACGAGCGCCGCCGTCCCACACCGCATCCTCGCTGAAGAGTTCGCTGAGCTGGCGCGCAATGCGCTCCAGTTCCGCTTGCGCGACCACGCCCTGCAGCGTATAGCGGCTGTCGGCCAGCGCGCCGTAGCGGGACTTCAGGTTCAAGAGCTCGTCGTAGTCCTCGGCGCGGCGCACACGCCGCTCGAGCGCATCGATCCGGCCGGAGAGTTCATCCAGGGTGGGCATCGCGGCCATTCTACTGGACGGGCGTACCACGCTGCCGCCAGACCGTGAGCTGCGACAGGTCGCGCTCGCGGCTCGGCAGCAGACTGGCCAAGCTGAAACCGACCACAAACATGACCACGTTTCCGATGAAGGCCGTGTAGTAGGTGTCGAAGGGGACGCTCCAGCGCTCCGGGAACACGCCGAGCGACCAGAACGTGAAGAGCGCCGTGCAGGCGATTCCGCCCCAGACCGCGCGCGCGTCGCCGCGGTCCGTGAAGAAGCCGAGCAGGTAGATCGAGAGCAGCCCGCCACCGAGCAGCGAGGTGAGCTTGATCGACGTGTCCTGCAAGGTGCGGCCGTCGGCCTCCAGCAGCCAGACCGCGCCGCCCAGCATGGCCAGCGACGCCGCGGCCGCGATCGCCCAGGCCACGTGCAGGTAGTGACGATCGCCGCGGCCCGGCGCGACGTGGCGCTGGTAGACGTCGACCGTGCCCACCGTGGCGATCGCGTTGATGCTCGAGTCGAGCGAGCTCATGCCGGCCGCGAGCGCGGCGGCGATCACCAGGCCGGCCAGGCCGGCAGGCAGGTGGTGCAGCACGAAGTAGGGCACGATCTGCTCGGCTTTCTTCGCGCCCGACAGCATGGCCGCCGCCTCGTGATCCGGGAACACCTGGAAGAATACGAACAGACTGGTGCCGAGGAACATGTAGAAGAGCCAGGTGGGCAACGATACGACGACCGTGTAGAGCATGGCGCGGCGGGCCTCGCCGATCGAGCGGGCCGCGCAGTAGCGCTGCACGAAGTGCTGCGCCGTGGCGTACTCGGTCAGGAAGTAGGTCGCGCTCATCAGCACCATCAGCGGAATGGTCTTCTCGCCGAGGTCGAGCCCCCAGGACATGTGCACCAACTCCCCGCCCGACACGTAGCCGAGTGCGAACTTCTGGTGTGCGCTCGCCACCTCGAAGATCTGGCCGATCCCTCCGGGGAGCTCCGCGACGATCACGCCCAGGCACAGCAGGCTCCCGCTGGCGAGCACTACGGTCTGCACCACGTCGGTCCAGATTACGGCTTCGATGCCGCCCACGATCGTGTAGACCGCGACCAGTCCGCCGGCCAGCAGGATGCAGTTCGTCTCGGAGAGCCCGACCAGCTCGTGCAAGAGCAGGGCCACCAGGTAGAGCACCAGGCTGGTGCGCAGCAACTGCGCCACGATGTAGGTGGCTGCGCCGTAGACGCGCACCGATGGGCCGAAGCGCGCCTCGAGGTATTCGTAGGCCGTGGTCACCCCGCCGCGCCGGAAGAAGGGAATGAATAGCCAGGCCGCGATCGCAGCCGCGAATGGCACGAACACGTAGGGCAGGAAGCGCAGCCAGTAGGTCTTGAACGAGTCGGCGGGCATCGACAGGAAGGTGATCGAGCTGATCGCCGTACCGGTCATCGACAGGCCGATCACCCAGCCCGAGAAGCGCCGGCCGCCCACGAAGTACTCCTCGGTGTCGGTGTTGCGGCGCGCGAAGTACACGCCGGTGGCCAGCATGCCCAGCAGGTAGGCGCCAAGCAGCAGCTGATCGAGCCAGTGGAGCGACACCGCGCGCCGGCCTACGGGTCGCGCGGGCGGTTGGTCCAGCGCCGCTCCACCGTGCTAAAGATCCACGAGCCGCACGACCCGCGTTGCGGGCTCGGGGTGCTCGTCGGCCCGGATCCAGCGCAGGCACATGGTGCCGCGCAGATGGCCCGCGGTCTCGAGCCAGTTGCCGACTCCGGGATCCGACGCCGCGATCAGCAGGCGCACGGACCCGTCCGGCTCGTAGCGCGCTTCGTGGTGGTTCACGGCGATACGGTGGTAGCGATAGTCGAGCGATTCCATCCAGTAGTTGTTCACCTGGAAGTTCCAGTAGTCGCAGCGCGGCGGCACGACCTCGATCAGCAGCGCCTGCTCCGGCGCTAGATCCCAGTAGCCGTGGAAGTAGCAGATGTTCGGATCGCCGTGCGCGGCCCGCGCCACGGCGGGGTCTAGCTTCGGCAGCTGGTTCACGCGCTCGGCGAAGCCTTCGGCCCAGTCGGCAAACAGTTGGGAGGTGCCGGCCACGTAGGCCACCGCCGCGGCCAGCCCTTGATCCACGAACTCGGCGGTGATCGGCGCAGGCGCTCCGCCGCCGATGCGCTCGATGCTGAGCTCCGCGATCTGTTCCTTCGCGCGGTCCTGGAAGGTCTGTCGCACGATCAAGGACGACGTGTCGGGCTCCATGCGCAGCCAGTTGCCGGGCTGCTCGTCGCAGGAGAGAGCGATCTCGAAGGTCCCGTCCGGAGCGATCTCCAGGTCCGCCCCTTCCAGATAGCCACTCTGGCCCATGCGCCCGCTCGAGCCGTAGTTCCCCACGTAGGTGCCGAAGCCCAGGTAATGGACGGTATTGCGCTGGCCGCGGATTCGATAGGCGTGTGCACCGCTCACCGCCGCACTTTCGTAGTAGTTGTCCGGGTTGTCGGCGCCGATCTTCACGGTCTCGTGCGAGGGACGCCGGAAGACCGGCGCCTTCGGGTCGGCGAACTCGATGTAGGACTCGAGCGCGACCCGCGTGAGCCGCGTCAGGTAACGGAACCCCTCAGCGCGGTCGAAAGCATCGTGCGGCGATGCGTCGCGCAGCACGACGTTGCCCGCGCGTTCGAGCGCCTGGCAGAACTCGCGCCACGAGCTGCCATCCAGGATGCGCCGCTCGGACTCCGACATGGGATTCTCCTCGGGATGAGGCGGTATGATACCGCGATGGCGGGACCTCTCGACGGAATCCGGGTGCTCGACCTGACGGCCATGGCATCGGGACCCTACGCGACCGCGGTCCTCGGCGACCAGGGCGCCGATGTGGTCAAGGTAGAGCCGCCCGGCCACGGCGACCTGCTGCGCGAGATCGGTACCACGCGTGGCGGAATCTCCGCGATCTTCGCCACTTTGAATCGCAACAAGCGCTCCCTGGTGCTCGACCTGTCGAGTGAGAGCGGCCTGGCCCTGCTACTGCGCCTGGCCGACCGCGCCGACGTGTTCGTGCAGAACTTCCGGCCCGGGGTGGTCGAGCGCATGGGCATCGGCGCCGAGACCTTGCGCGGACGCAACCCGCGCCTGGTCTACGTGTCGATCAGCGGCTTCGGGGAGCGCGGGCCCTACGCGGGCCGGCGGGTCTACGACTCGATCATGCAGGCCTACTCCGGCGTGGCCGCCCATCAGGCGAACCCCGAGACGGGGACGCCCGAGTTCGTGCGCAACATCATCTGCGACAAGGGAACCGCTCTCGCCACGGCCCAGGCGATCACCGCTGCGCTGCTGGCGCGCGAGCGCGGCGCCGGCGGCCAGCACCTGAAGCTCTCGATGCTGCACGCCGCAATCGCGTTCCTGTGGCCGGATGGCATGCAGAACTGGACCTATCTCGGTGAAAGCGACAGCGCTCCGCTGGGCGCGCGCGCCAGCCTGCCAGCCATCCGGCAGACGGCCGACGGCTTCATCACGCTCACTGCGATCAACGACGGCGAGTTCCAGCGCCTGTGCCGCGCGCTTGGCCGCTCGGAGCTGGTCGCCGACCCGCGCTTCGCCGACGCCGGGAGCCGCGCGCGCAACGCCGCAGCGCTGCACGAGATCGTGAACCCGATCACGCGCGCGCTGCCCACTGCGGAGCTCGCGAAGCGGCTCGCCGCCGAGGATGTGCCGCACGCCGTGATCAACACCCCCGAGTACATCCACGAGGACCCGCAGGTCACCGCCAACGAGCTGCTGGTCGAAGTCGAACACCCGACTGCGGGGCGTATGCGCCTGCCGCGTCCGGTCGGCGACTTCGAGGCGACCCCGACATCGCTGCGCCGCCCGGCCCCGCGGCTCGGCGAGCACGCGGAGGAGATCCTCGGCGAGCTCGGCCTTCCCGCTGCCGAGATTGCCGCGCTGCGCGAGGCGGGCGTGCTGGGTTAGCTCGAACGGTCAGTCGTCGAGCACAGTCTGCGCGATGCGTTCCTCCAGGGTCGGGCTGTCCCACCAGGAGAGCTGGAGCTGCTTGGCGCGCCGGAAGTACAGCTGGATGTCGTACTCGAGGGTGAAGCCAACGCCGCCCCAGACCTGCTGGCACATGGCCGTCACGTCGCGGTAGGTCTGGCAGGCGAAGAGCTTCGCCATCGGCGCGAGCCGCTCGACGGGCTTGCCGTTGGCACGCGCCCAGGCGGCCTCGTAGACCAGGGTCTGGCCGCCCTCGACCGTAGTGGCGGCGTCGGCCAGGTAGTGGGCGATCGCCTGGAAGGCGCCCAGCGGCTTGTCGAACTGCTTGCGTTCCTTCGCGTAGTCCACCGTCATGTCGAGCGCGCGCGCGGCGCCGCCGATCGCCTGGGCCGCGGCCAGGATTGCGCCGTCGAGCATCACCTCGTCCCAGGTCGCCCAGCCCGAACCAGGCGCGCCTATGCGCGCGGCGGCCGCCACCTGCACCTGCTCGAAGTCCACACGGTACTGCGTGTCGGAAGCCAGGCTGTAGAGCTGCGTGAGCTTCACGCCGGGGGCTTGCGGATCGACCAGGAACAGGTCGATGTCGGATTCGCCGTCGCCGCTCCGCGCCAGCACCAGCAGCCGGGTGGCGGCGCTCGCGAAGTGCACGTGCAGCTTCGTACCGGACAGGCGGAAGCCGTTGCCGTCCGGCGTCGCACGAAGCTCGACCCCGCGCGGGCCGTAGCCGTTGCGAGGCTCGAGCCAGGCCGGGGTCAGGATCGCTTCTCCCGATGCGATGCGCGGCAGCCACTCGGCCTGCTGGGCTGCGCTTCCGGCCTGGAGCAGCGCCCGGGCCGACAGCACCGCGCTCACGAACCAGGGGCTCGGCGCGAGCGCCGCACCGATCTGCTCGGCCGCGATGGCCGCCTCGAGCATGGCCTGGCCCGATCCCCCCTGCTCTTCCGGAATCAGGATCCCGCAAAGGCCGAGCTCGGCCAGCTGCTTCCACAGGTCTGGCGGGTAGCCCGTCGCGTCGTCCTCTAGCGCCCGCACCACGTCGACCGGCGCGAACTCGGCGCACACGCCGCGCACCATCTCGCGCAGCATCTCCTGTTCTTGGGAAAGGTCCAGGTCCATCTACGGCCTCCACTCGTCGCCGTGGCGCTTCCAGGGGTTGTCGTCGGGGCCGGTCGGCAGGGCGACGCGGGCCGTGCAGTCGGTCACCGTGCGATCGCCGACCGAGAGATTCACGTCCAGGTCGACCCAGCCGCAGCCGGCATCATCGATGCTCTTTCCGGCGACCGTGGCGCGGAACACCATGCGGTCTCCCGGGAAGACGGAGTCCTTCATGCGGAACTTGACGCGGCCCAGGCGGCCGCGGGGGCCGGTCCAGTCGGTGAGATAGCGCTCGAACCAGGCGGCCTGGTTCGGCGTGTTCATGAAGATGTCCCGGGTGCCGTTGCGCTCGATCGCGAAGTCCTTGTCGTGGTGCATGGGCCGCCAGTCGCGGGTCGCCAGCGCTCCCAGGATCACGGTCGTGGCCGTCACGTCGTAGGCGAGCTCGGGAAGCGTTGCGCCTTCGCTCACTTCATCGAGCAGCACGCTCTTCGTCGGGTCCGACATCACGCGTCCCTCCGGTAGCCGAAGCCGGTGTAGATCTCCTGGCCGACCAGCTCGCCGCGCTGGTTCTTGTACTCGACCTCGATCACCCAGAAGCGGCCCGTACCGAGCTTGGTGGTCTTCGGCTCCGAGACCGAGCGCAAGAACTGGCGGGTGCGCAGGCGGTCGCCGGGTCGCACCGGCTCGCCGAAGACGATGGTGTTGTCGGTCATCACCGCCTCGGGCAGACCGAGCGCTTCCTTCAGGTCGAAGTGCACCTGCAGCGGCTGGGCCGGCGCGCTGCGCCCGGGCGCCCAGAAGTGCGGCCGGAACCAGGCGGACAGCATCGAGGGCGGTGCGATCGGGCCGCCGGTCAGCTCGGCTGCGACCTTCTCGTCCCAGAACAAGGGATTGCCGTTCTCGACCGAGGCGCAGCTCGTGGCCACGTAGCCGAGCTCTACGGGAAACTCGCCTTCTTCTTCGTAGCGCGGCTGGTCGATCCAGGCGCTCACCTCCTTCGGCAGACTAGCGGCCATCGGTTTCCTCCAGCCCGCTCACTCGACGATCCCGTCGGCGACGAGCTTCTCGATCTCGGCCGGCGCGAGGCCGGCTTCCAGCAACAGGGC
>CAXMNF010000329.1:0-3273 GCA_964194645.1 uncultured Gammaproteobacteria bacterium | reverse complement strand
GGACCCGGCTGCGGCTCGCGTTCCTCGCGAATCGCGGCGCACAGCTCGGCGATCTGGCCGACGAATACGTGCGGGTCCAGGTGTTGCTCGCGCGCCGGCAGCTCGAGCGGCCGCGGCTGCGGTTTGCGGTCGACGATCTGGACCAGCTCGGTGGGAAAGAGCCGCGCGTAGCCGCGCGTCCCAAACAGCTGGGTGGACGCCTCCTGCCCGTCCGCGTGCGGGTTCCACCAGCCGCACTCGACGAGCGACTCGACCCCGTTCTCCCAGGTGATCAGCAGGATGCCGTGGTCGTCCACGGCGTATTCGCCGAAGTGCGTGCCGAGCTTCGCGTAGACCGCGCGCGCCGGCGGGTCGCCCAGCAGGTAGCGCACCGTGTCGATCGCGTGCACGCCCATGTCGATCAAGGCCCCGCCGCCGGCGCGGGCCGGATCGGTGAACCAGCCCGACGGGCCCCAGTGCGCGTGGATGCCGTAGCCCTTGGTCTTGACGATCTCACCCAGCTCACCCGCCGCGAGCGCCGCACGCAGCACCTGCGCCTCTCGATCGAAGCGCCACATGTGTCCGACCAGCAGACGCCGCGCATGGCGCCGCGCGCAGCCCGCCATGGCTCGGCCCTCGGCCGGGGAGAGCGCCATCGGCTTCTCGACCAGGACGTGCTTGCCCGCCTCCATCAGCTCGTTCGCGAGCGGGCAGTGCAAGTGATTCGGGGTAGCGATCACGACCGCGTCGAGTTCGGGGTCGGCGCCGAGCTCCGCCGGGCTCGTGTAGCTGCGCGGCACGTCGAACTCGCGGGCGAATTTCTCGACGCGCTCGCGGCTCGAGCCGAGCGCCGCGACCAGCTCGGCATCGGGGCAGTCGCTGATCGCGCGGGCGTGCACCCGCCCGATCCAGCCCGGCCCGGCTACCGCAAAGCGCACCCTCCCCCGCATCGGCTGCCAGGATGCGATATTTCGCAGCGCTTACCACGGAGGACGCATGACGCTTTCGGACGCAATCGCCTCGGCGGGAGTAGCCCTGCTGCTCGTCGCCTTCTCCCTGAACCTGTTCGGCTTGCTCGCGCGCCAGGCGCGCGCATACCAGGCGATGAACGCGCTCGGCGCCGGGCTGGCCTGCTACGCGTCGTGGCGCATCGGCTTCGCGCCCTTCGTGGTGCTCGAGGGCACCTGGGCCGCCGTCGCCCTGGCGGCCTTGCTGCGCCGGGTGCCCGCCTGACGCAGCTCCGCGTGGCGGAAGCAGGTCAGCACGTGGTCGTTGACCATGCCGGTGGCCTGCATGAAGGCGTAGCAAATGGTCGGGCCCACGAAGCGGAAGCCGCGCTTCCTCAAGTCCCGCGAGAACGCCTCGGAGACCGGCGTGCTGGCTGGTACGTCGCGCAGGCGGAGCCAGCGGTTCTGCACGGTGCGGCCGCCCACGAACGCCCAGACGTACGCGTCGAAGCTCCCGAACTCCTTCTGCACGGCCAGGAACGCCTTCGCGTTCGAGACAGCGCTCTCGACCTTACCGCGGTTGCGCACGATGCCCGGATCGCGCAGCAGGCACGCCCGGCGCCGCGCGTCGAAGCGCGCCACGCGCTTCGGGTCGAAGCCGTCGAAGGCGCGCCGGTACCCCTCGCGCTTGTGCAGGATGGTGGACCAGGAGAGCCCCGCCTGCGCGCCTTCGAGCACCAGGAACTCGAAAAATCCGTGCTCGTCGTGCAGCGGCACGCCCCACTCGTCGTCGTGGTAGGCGATGTAGACCGGATCGCTGCCCGCCCAGGCGCAGCGTCTCCGACTCATGCCACCACGTGATCGGCGCGCAGCTTCTCGATCGAATCGGCCGCAATGCCGAGCTCGCCGAGCAGCTCGTCCGTGTGCTGGCCAAGGGCTGGCGCCGGGCGGCGCAGCTCCGCGGGACTCTTGTCGAAGCGCGCGGCCGGGCGCGTCTGGCGGATCCGGCCCACGCCCGGCTGGTCGCTCTCGACGATCAGCCCGTTCGCGGCGATCTGCGGGTCGCTCAGCAGATCCTGGCGCGAGTTGATCGGCGCGCAGGGCACTTCGGCTTCGTCCAGGATCGCCAGCCATTCGGCCGAAGTCCTGGTGGCGAGCGCGCTCTGCATCAGCGCGAGGCGGTCGTCCCAGTGGGCCACCCGCGCGCCCGGAGTCGCGAAGCGCTCGTCCTCGAGCCACTCCGGGTGGCCCACGGCGTGGGCAAAGGCGTGCCACTCGGCGTTTGCGACCACGCCGGCGGTGATGTAGCCGTCCGCGGTCTGGAAGACCAGGTCGCGCACCTGCCGCTTTGCGGGCACACGGGCTTCCTCGCGCTCGCGCACGAACGTGTACCGCGCCATCCCTTCGGGCCACAGGAACGAGACCATCGCGTCGAGCATCGCGAGCCGCAGGTGCTGACCCTGGCCCGTGCGCGCGCGCCACAGCAGCGCTGCGGTGATCGCCTGCGCGGCGGTCATGGCCGTGAGCTTGTCGGGCACGATGGTGCGCACCATGCGCGGCCGCCCGGTCTCGCGATCGCCCTGGATCGAGGCCAGGCCTGAGAGCGCCTGGATCACCGGGTCGTACACCCGCTTGTGCGCGTAGGGTCCACTCTCGCCGAAGCCGCTGATCGACACGTAGACGATGTCGGGCCGCCAGGCGCGCACGGCCGCCTCGCCGATCCCCATGCGCTCGGCCACGCCCGGCCGGAAGTTCTGCACGAACACGTCCGCGCCTTCGACCAGGCGCGCCAGCAGCTCGAGGCCGCGCGCCTGCTTCAGGTCGAGCGCGATCGAGCGCTTGTTGCGGTTCGCGGTGACGAAGGTCGGCGCGATGCCGCCGTGCGTGGAGCCGATGCCGCGCACCAGGTCGCCACGCCCGGGCGGCTCCACCTTGATCACGTCGGCGCCCTGGTCGCCGAGCACCATGGTGGCGAGCGGACCCGAGATCATCTGCGAGGTGTCTACGATGCGATAGCCGTCGAGCGCTCCAGGCATGGCCCTATCCTACCCGAGATAGCGCGGCGCCCCGACCAGGAGCCGGGGCGCCGCACACTCAAGCAGCCGTGCGCGGCGCGTCTGTGGCGAGCGAGGCCAGCAGGGTCGGCCGGCTCTGGACGCCGGTGTGACGCTGGACCAGTTCGCCGTCGCGGAACACGAGCAGCGATGGGATGGAACGCACGGAGAAGCGCGCGGCCAGGCCGGGCTCGTCATCGACGTTCACCTTCACGATTCTCGCGCGACCGGCCAGATCCTGGGCCAGCTCGTTGAGCACGGGATCCTGGCGACGGCAGGGCCCGCACCAGTCG
>CAXMNF010000328.1:0-5242 GCA_964194645.1 uncultured Gammaproteobacteria bacterium | reverse complement strand
GGCGACTCGATCTCGGGCTACGCGTTCGACGAGCAGGACACGGCGGCCGCGCTCCAAGCGCCGAGCGCCGCCCACTGGCTCGGCACCGACGCCCTGGGCCGCGACGTGGGGGCCCGCCTGGCCGAGGGCGGGCGCGTGTCGCTGCTGGTCGCCCTGGGCTCCACGATCCTGGCCCTGGCGATCGGCATCAGCTACGGCGGCGTGTCTGGCTACGTGGGCGGCCGCCTGGACGGCTGGCTGATGCGCTGGGTCGACGTGGCCTACTCGCTGCCCGACGTGCTGCTGATCGTGATCCTGATCGAGGTGTTCGACGCGGGGCTGCAGGCCGTGCCCGACCTGTACCGCAGGGTCCTGGCGCTGGTCCTGGCGCTGGGGCTGGTGGGCTGGGTCTCGGTGGCCCGGCTGGTGCGCGGGCTGATCCTGCAGGCGCGCGAGGAACCCTGGGTGGAGGCCGCTCGGGCTGCGGGCGTGCGCGGCCCCCGCCTGCTCGCGCGTCACATCCTGCCGAACGTGAGCGGCCCCATCCTGGTAACCGCGGCCTTCCGCATCCCCGCCGCGATCCTCGCCGAGTCCACCGTCTCGTTCATCGGGCTCGGCATCCAGCCGCCCTTCTCGAGTTGGGGCGTGCTGGCCAACGACGGCTTCCTGGCCATGCGCTCCTACCCGCACCTGATCCTGTTTCCCAGCCTGGCGATCCTTCTGACCCTGCTCGGCTTCCACCTGCTCGGCGAGAGCCTGCACGACTGGATCGACCCGCGGCGGCGCTAGCAACGGAGCGGCGACGTTGGTACCTTGCGCGGCCCCGTGGGACGGGGGTACGGGTGGACAGGCCGGAGCGACACGACAAGCGGGCCCAGATTCTGGATGCGGCACTGGAAGTATTCAGCCGCAAGGGCGTCTACGCTACGCGCATCGCCGACATCGCCAGCGAGGCGGGCATCGCGTATGGCCTGGTCTATCACTACTTCAAGAACAAAGAAGAGGTTCTCAACACCATCTTCGAGGAGCGCTGGGCGCGGGTCACAGAGCTCCTCGAGCAAGCGGAGAAGCAGGGCACGGACAGCGCCGACCGGCTGCGCCGCGCCGCCGATGTCTTTCTGTCGGCCTACGGGCGCCGCCCGCAGGTCGTGGAGCTCTTGTTGCTCGAGTTCACGCGCATGTCGAAGTTCCTGGAGCCCACCCAGATCGAGAAGATCGCGCGGGCCTTCCAGGTGGTGACCCGGATCATCGAGCGGGGCCAGTCCGAAGGCGAGTTGCGTGGTGACCTGGCCCCGGGCCTGCTCACCTTGACCTTCCTGGGCGGGTTGCAGCTGATCATGCAGACCCAGGTGCTCGGCACCTTCCATCCACCCCAGGAATTCGACTCGCGCGGCGCCGAGCTTCTGGTCGACGCGTTCCTGAACGGAGTGAAGGCATGATCGAGGTGAAGGGGCTTTCCAAGCGCTACGGGGAGCTCATGGCCGTGCGCAACGTGTCCTTCGAGGTGCAGCGCGGCGAGGTGGTCGGTTTCCTGGGGCCGAACGGAGCCGGCAAGACCACCACCATGCGCATGATCACGGGCTTCGTACCGCCGTCCTCGGGCACGGTGCGCGTGGCCGGGCACGACCTGGAGAGCGAGCCGAACGCCGCGCGCCGGGCGATCGGCTACCTGCCCGAGCTCCCGCCGCTCTATCCGGAGATGCGCGTGGCCGACTACGTGGCCTATGTGGCGGCGCTCAAGGACGTGCCCCGCGCCGAGCGCCCGGCGAAGGTCGAGAAGGTGCTGCACAGCTGTGGACTCGAATCGGTCGCGCGCAACGTGATCGGCAGACTCTCGAAGGGCTTTCGACAGCGCGTCGGGCTGGCGCAGGCGATCGTGCACGAGCCCGAAGTGCTGGTGCTCGACGAGCCGACCGCGGGTCTCGACCCGGTCCAGGTCGCGGAGATCCGCAACTTGATTCGCGACCTGGCCGACGAGGAGGGCCGCACGGTGATCCTGTCGACGCACATCCTGCCGGAGGTCGAGGCGATCTGCCGGCGCGTGCTGCTGATCAGCTACGGCGAGATCCGCGTGGACGGCCCCCTCGAAGAGGTGCGCGGAGCCGGTACGCTCGAGGATGTGTTCCTGCGCGAGGCGGGGCCCGTTCCCGGGACGCCCGCCGCGGCGCTCGAGGAGACGAACGCGTGAGGCACGTCGGCGCGATCGCCGCACGCGAACTGCGCTCGATCTTCGCGACGCCCGTGGCCTATGTGCTGCTGGCCGTGTTCCTGGTGTTCGCGGGCTACATCTTCCTGCTGGGACTCGGCTTCTTCCTGCAGCAGATCGAGCAGATCCAGGCCTACCAGATGTTCCAGATGCTGGAGCAGTTCAACCTGAACCACGCGGTGATCGCCCCGGCGTTCGGCACCTTTGCGGTGCTGTTCATCCTGGCGGTGCCGCTGCTCACGATGCGCGCATTCTCCGAGGAGCGTTCCAACGGCACGATCGAGCTGCTGATGACCAGCCCGATCACCACTTGGGAAATCGTGCTGGGCAAGTACCTGGCCGTACTCGCCACGATCGGGCTGTTCGTGCTCTGCTCTGCGCTCTATCCGGCGCTGCTGTTCTTCTACGGCGATCCCGAGGTGTTGCAGACGCTGGCCGGCCTGATCGGGCTGTTCGGCCTGGGCGCGGCGCTGGCGGCGCTCGGCTGCTTCGTGTCGTCGCTGACTTCTAGCCAGATCGTGGCCGGGTTGGTGGGGATTGTCGGCGGACTGGTGCTCTGGCTCTTCGACCTCATGGCCGACGCGGCCCAGGCCGAGGCGCTCGCCGAGCCGATCCGCTACCTGGGCATCCGGCCGCACTTCGAGGGCTCGCTCCAGGGCCTGGTGCGCTCCGAGGACCTGGTCTACTTCACGCTCTCGGTCGTCTTCTTTCTGTCGCTGGCTCGGGCAAGTCTCGAGTCCCTGCGCTGGCGTTAGGGAGGTGGTCGATTGATCTACGCCATCATCGGAGCGGTTCTCCTGTCCTTTGCCGCGGTCGGCTTCCTGTCGGGCGCCGGTCTGTGGCTGTCCTACGCGCACCTGGGTGTGGGGATTGGACTGCTGGTCTACGCCGGCCTCACCAGCGCCAATGAGCTGCGCGAGCTGGCCGCCCGGGACGCCAGCCGGCGGGGCGCCCGACTCGGGGGGAATATCCTCGCGCAGCTCCTGGCCCTCGTCGTGATCCTGGGCAGCGTGGCGGTGCTCTCGGTGCGCTATCCGGCGCAATGGGACTGGACCGAGGCCAAGCTGCACACGCTCGCGCAGGCGACGGTCGACGCGCTGCAGCAGATCCCGGAAGACGCCGAGGTCCAGGTCTACGGCTTCTACACGAAGGGCAGCGAGGAGCCCACGAAGACGCTGCTCGACATGTACGACTTCGCCGGTGAGCGCTTCTCGTACCGGCTGGTGGATCCGAACCAGCAGCCCGACGTGGCCACGCGCTTCGAGGTGCGGCAGGACGGCGTGCTGATCGTGTGCAGCGGCCCCTGCGATGAGGCGCAGGCCACGGTGCGTGTGATCGACGTGTCCGAGGAGCAGCTCACCAAGGCCCTGCGCAGCGCCATCTCGGAGCAGAAGAAGGTCTACTTCCTGACCGGGCACGGCGAGTCCTCCATCGCAGACGAGGAGTCGACCGGGGCGTCGGCCATCAAGGACGCGATGGAGGCCGAGAACCTGGTCGTGGAGCCGCTGCTCCTGGCGGGACTGGACGACGTCCCGGAGGATGCCGACGCCGTCGTGATTGCGGGCCCGACCCACTCGCTGCTGGAGCGTGAGCTCGACGCGCTGGACCGCTACCTGCGCGGCGGCGGCTCGCTGGCCCTGCTGATCGATCCGATCGTGGTCACGAACCTGGAGTCGCGCGTGCGCGATTGGGGCATCGAGCTCGGCCGCGACGTGATCGTCGACCAGACCATCGACCTCTTCGTGGGACCGCGCGTCGGCGTGCAGCCGGTCGTCTCCGACTTCGGAGACCACCCGATCACCAAGGACCTGACCAACGCCAGCACCTTGTTCCAGCTGGCGCGCTCGGTTCAGGCGGTAGACGGCGCCGAGGTCGTGGAGTTGGCGCGCACCGGGCCGGCGAGCTGGGCGGAGACCGATCTGGAGCAGTTCACCCGGCAGAACCGCGTGGGTCTCGACGAGGGTGTGGACCGGGCCGGGCCGATCGCCCTAGCCGCGGCGCGCAGCTTCGCGCCAGCCGAAGAGGGAAAGCGCGAGGGCCGGCTGGTGGTGGTGGGAGACTCGGACTTCGCCAGCAATCGCCACGTGGCGAAGGTCTACAACGCCGACTTCTTCCTGAATGCTGCGAACTGGCTGGTGGGTGAAGAGCAGTTCATCACGATCGATCGAAAGACGCCGCGCGCGTCGATGGCGCAGATGACGCGCGAGCAGTTCGCGACCTTCCGCTATGTGGCGCTGTTCTTCCTGCCCGAGAGCGTGCTGCTGCTGGGCATCGTGGCCTGGTGGCGGCGGCGCTCCTGAGCGGAGGCCTGCGATGAACAGCCGAACGACGCTCGCGCTCGTCGGGGTGGCGCTTGCCCTGGGCGCCTGGGTCTGGTTCGTCGAGATCGGCGGCGAGCAGCGCCGCGCCGACGCGGAGCGCGCCGCGGGTCGGCTGCTGGCCGTCGAGCCGGACGCGGTAACGGCCCTGCGCGTGCCGCTGCGCGGCGGGAGCAGCGCCTACCTGGTGCGCGAGGAGCAGGGCTGGGCGCTGCGCGAGCCGATCCAGTTCGCCGCGGACGAGGGCACGATCACGACCCTGCTGAACGCCTTGCAGCAGCTCGAGTCGAAGAGCGAGTTCGGCGACCTGCCCGACGATCTCTCGCCCTTCGGCCTCGGCGATGCCGCGGCGCGGGTCGAAATCTGGTCGGGGGGCGACGAGCCGCTCGTCCTGCGGCTCGGCGGAGAGACGGCGCTTCCGGGCGCGGTCTACGCTCAGCTCGAGTCGCAGCCCGCCCGGGTGCACACCATCGACAGCTACCGCAGCGAGTCGCTCCGCCCGGAGCTCCACAGCCTGCGCGAGTCGCGCATCAGCCAGATCGACGGGGACGCGGTCGGAGCGCTGCGCGTGCGCGAGGGCCAGCGGCTGGTGGCGGCTGCCGAGCGGGTCGAGACCCTGGCGGAGGAGGGGGCCGATCCCCGGCCCGAGTGGCGCCTGCTCGAGCCGGTCGAGGGCCGGGGCGACGCCGTGCGCATCCGCAGGCTGGTCCAGGACCTGTCGTTGGCTCGCGCGAGCGCG
>CAXMNF010000327.1:0-4853 GCA_964194645.1 uncultured Gammaproteobacteria bacterium | reverse complement strand
CGGACCCACGACTCCGCCACTCTCATCCACGAAGTCGTCGATCGTCTTCACGAGCTTCGGCTTGGCCGGGTCGCTGGCCATGTCGAACACGAAGATCTTGCTGTCGTCGAGCCCGCCTGCCCAGAACTGGCGCCGGTCGTCGGTGAGGCCGGCGTGGTGGGCCTCGTGGCGTCCGCCAACGGACGCGCTCGAGACGACCTCGCCGTAGTCCTTGCGCGCCGGGTTCGCGCCGATCGTCACCAGCTTGTCCTGGCCGTCCCCGACGCCCTCGATCCCCAGGGTCCACACGTAGACGAAGTCTTCCTGTCCCACGACCTTCGGCAGATAGGGGGATTGGCAGGTCTCGTCGGCCGTCGCTGGTGCGGCGGCGAGCGATCCGGCCAGAAGAGACAGCAGCGCGGCTCGAATCATGCGGTTCATGAAGATCACCTCCCTCGGTGGCAATCCTATCGCGTAGCCCCCCCGGAAGTGCAAGAATCCCCGCGCCAGCAGCGGGAGGATCCCCCATGTCCGTGATCGCGAACTGGATCGAGGCGATGCAGACCACGAACTTCCGCGAGGGCGTCGAGCCCGACTTCGTGTCGCGCTGGCTCGTGATCACGCGCGCTTCGGTGTTCCCGATGACGTTCTTCGCCGCCTGCATAGGGGGGCTGCTCGCGGTTCCGTCGGGCCAGGCGAACGGGGGCCTCTGGGTGCTGTGCGCACTCGGCCTGGTGATCGCGCACGCCGCGAACAACATGGTGAACGACTACTTCGACACCGAGAGCGGCGTCGACACGCCGGACTACGCGCGCGCCCAGTACGCGCCGCATCCGCTGCTGTCCGGCATGATCTCGAAGACCGGGCTGTGGAAGGCGATCCTGCTGGCGAACGCCATCGACGTCGCGATCGGCGGCTACCTGGTCTGGGCGCGCGGCTGGGTCGTGGCCGCCTACGCGCTGGCCGGCTTCGGCATCAGCCTGTTCTACGTGGCCCCGCCGCTGCGTCTCAAGCATCACGGACTGGGCGAGCCGTCCGTGTTCGTGGTCTGGGGCCCGCTGATGATCGCCGGCACCTACTTCGTGACCACGGGTCTGAACCCCGCCTGGGTGTGGTGGGCGTCGGTCCCCTACGGCCTGCTCGTGATGACGGTGCTGTTCGGCAAGCACATCGACAAGATCGAAGCCGACACCGCCAAGGGCATCCACACCTTGCCCGTGCTGCTCGGCGGCGACCGCGCGCGGCTCGCCACCCAGGCCATGATCGTGGGCTTCTACGGCGTGGTCGCCCTCGAGGTGGCGCTCGGCGTGCTCGGCGTCTGGACACTCGCGGTGCTGCTCTCGCTGCCGCGAGCCATGAGAGTCCTGAAGCTCTTCGGCCAGCCGCGCCCCGACCAGCCCCCGAAGGGCTACCCGGTCTGGCCCCTCTGGTACGTGGCCGCCGCCTTCTCGCTCACCCGCCGGACGGGGGCGCTGTTCGCGCTCGGGCTGCTGGTGAATGCGTTCGTGCCGATCTCGTTCTCGTTCTAGAGCTCCTTCTCGTTTTGGGAAGGGTACGCGGGGGGCTGGGCGGGCCGGGCGCAGAGCGAGTCCGGCGGGCCCGGGTCCCCTCGCTTCGCTCGACCCGAGGGCCCGGCGGACCGGCTCCGCGCCCGGCCACCCCGGCGTCGGCACGCGGGGCTCGCTCGATCTGCCCTCTGGGTGGCCAATGGGGAGGGGGGGAGGGGTCGGTTCTAGGAGCGCGGCGCGAAGGGGCGCGCGAGGTCGGCGGGCGCGGTACCGCGCCCGCTCCACACCGCCAGCACTACGAGCGTGAGCACGTAGGGCGTCATCAGCAGCAGGTTGTACGGGATCTCTAGGCCGATGGCCTGCAGCCGGAACTGCAGCGCGCTCGCAAAGCCGAACAGCAGCGCGCCGGCCAGGATGCGCCCGGCCCGGAAGCGGCCGAACAGCACCAGGGCCAGTGCGATGAAGCCGCGCCCGCTCGTCATCCCCTCGACGAAACTGTCGGAGATCCAGAGCACCAGGCTCGCCCCGGCGAGCCCCGCGCAAGCTCCGCCGAACAGGGTCGCGCCCCAGCGCACCGCCAGGACCGGCACACCCTGCGCGTGCGCGGCCTCTGCACGCTCGCCCGCTGCCCGCAGCGCCAGCCCGGGCCGCGTGCCGCGCAGGAAGCCTGCGATCGCCAGGGCGAGCAGCAGCGCGAGCAACACGAACGGGTGCACGCCCGGCAGCAGCTCTGCGACCTGCGGCGCGGTCTCGGGCACCAAGCCAGGCGGCAACAGCACGCGGTACGCCGTACCGGTGGCGCCCAGCGCAAAGATGTTGAGCGCCGTCCCGCACACGATCGGGTCGGCGCGCCGCTGGATCGCGAACAGGGCGAAGAGCGCCGCGAGAGCCAGGCCCGCGGCGGCGCCCGCCAGGACGCCCAGCAGGGCGGAGCCGCTCGGCGCGGCGCAGGCAAAGGCCGCGAACGCGCCGGCCAGCATCATCCCCTCGATGCCGATGTTGAGCACGCCGGCGCGCTCCGCCACCAGCTCGCCCAGGGCCGCCAGGCCGAGCGGCGTGGCGAGGCGCAAGGTAGAGAGCAGCAGGGCCACGAGCAGCGGGTCCATCAGCTCTCCCGTTTGGCGAGCGCGAAGCCCGCCGAGAGCAGGATGACCCCAGCTTCGATCACCTGGACGGTTACCGACGGCACTCCGGCGCTGCGCTGCATGGCGCCGCTGCCGCTGGCCAGCGCCGCGAAGAACAGCGCGGCCGGAAGCACCCCGAGCGGGTGGAGGCGCGCGAGCAGCGCAACCGCGATCGCCGTAAAGCCGTACCCGGGTGACAGGTTCTGGAAGAGCCTCCCGGTCACGCCGGCCACCTCGATCGCGCCGGCCAGCCCGGCAAGCGAGCCGGACAGGACCAACACGCGCAGCGTCTCGCGCCCCGGTGAGATCCCGGCGTAGCGGGCGACGCGGGGGGCGAGGCCCACAGCCCGCAGCCGCAGACCGGCGGCGCTGCGGAACAGGAACAGCCAGAGCAGCGGCGGCAACAGCAACGCGCACGCCAGGCCGGCGTGCAGGCGGTGCGTGCCGGGCATGAGCGGCAGGCGCGCAGCGGCCGGGAAGGCGCCGCTCTGCGGGTAGGTCGCGGCCGTCTCCTGGAGGGGCCCGCCCACGGCCCACGCCACCGCGAGGATCGCGATGAAGTTCAACATGAGCGTCGAGAGCACCTCCGAGACGCCACGCGACACTTTGAGTACCCCGGCAACGGCGCCCCAGGCCGCGCCCGCGGCGAGCCCGGACAGGAGGATCAAGGGCAGCGCCACGCTGGCCGGCAGGGCGAAGCCCGTGCCCACGGCGGCGGCCGTGGCCGCCAGGGCGCCCGCGTAGAGCTGGCCCTCGCCGCCGATGTTCCAGACCCCGCAGCGGAACGCGAGCGCCATGCCCAGACCCACGAGCACCAGCGGACCCGTACGGATCAGCGTGTTCTCGAGCGCAACGGCATCGCCGAACGCGCCCCGCGCCAGCGCGCGCAGGGCGGCCGCCGGGTCTGCGCCGAGCAGCAGCAGGAAGAAGCCCGCCAGGATCGTGGCTCCCGCGATCGCGCCGAGCGGCGCCAGCCAGTCCGGAAGGGCCCTCACGCCGCCGTCTCGCCGAGCATGCGCGCGCCGATCGCGGAGCGCGTGCGCTGATCCTCGGGCACCTCGCTGAGTTCGCCGCGGAACAGCACTGCGATCCGGTCGCCGAGCTCGAGCACCTCGTCGAGATCCGTGGAGATCAGCAGCACCGCGACTCCGGCGCGCGCCAGCCCGCGCAGCTCGTCGCGCAGCGCGGCGGCCGAAGACACATCGAGCCCACGGGTGGGATTCACTACGACCAGCACCCCCGGGTCCGCGTGCAGGGCGCGGGCGACGCAGAGCTTCTGCTGGTTGCCGCCCGAGAGTGTGCGGGCGGGACTCGCCGGCTCGCCGCGGATCCCGAAGCGCTCGATCGCGCCCTCGGCCAGGGCGCGGCGCGCGTCGGCCTGTACGAGCCCGTGCCGGAAGGCCGGCGCAGTACCGCCGGCGGCCGCGTCCTCGAGGACCAGGTTCTCCTCGAGCGATAGCTCGAGGATCAGGCCGGTCTCGTGGCGATCGCCCGAGAGGAGAGCGAGAGGGCCGCGCAGTACCTCCAGCCGGCCAGCGCCGAGCGGACGCACGCCGGCCAGCAGCTCCTCGAGAGGTCCCTGGCCGTTCCCGTCGATCCCCGCCAGCGCCAGGATCTCGCCCGACTGGACTTCGAAGCTGGGCTCGGCCAACCCCGGGGTGCGCAGCCGCTCGGCCCGCAGTGCGGGGCCACGCCGCTCAGCGCCCGGCGGGCGCCCCGGAGGCGGCAGGGCGTCGCCCACCATCCACTCGGCGAGCTCGAGGGCGCTGGCGCCGCTCGCTGCGCGCGTCCCCACGGTCTGGCCAGCGCGCAACACGGTGACGCGGTCGCACACCCGGCTCAGCTCCTCGAGCTTGTGGGAGATGAACACGATCGTGCGTCCCTCGGCGCGCAGCCGGACCAGCAGCGCCAACAGGGCTTCGACCTCGGAAGGCGCGAGCACGGCGGTCGGCTCGTCCAGGATCAATAGCCGCGCGCCTCGGCCCAGCGCCCGCGCGATCTCCAGGCGCTGCTGACGCGCGACGCCGATGCTCCCGGCCGGAGCGTCGGGGTCCAACTCCAGGCCGTGCTCTTCGAGCAGGGTCTGGGCGCGGGCGCGGGCGGCGCGCGCCGAGAGCGCCAGCGGCCCGGGCTCGCCAAGCAGCAGGTTCTCCGCGACCGAGAGTGCGGGCACGCCCATGAAGTGCTGGTGGACCAGGCCGATCCCGAGCGACAGCGCGTGGCGCGGGCCGGCCAGCGTCAC
>CAXMNF010000326.1:0-7604 GCA_964194645.1 uncultured Gammaproteobacteria bacterium | reverse complement strand
GCCGAAGTCACGCCTCGCCTTGTCGATGCTGCTGTAGTGCGGGATCGCAAGTTTGCGCAGCTCGAGTGCCAGGAAGGGCGGCTCGGGCAATGGAATCACGCGCCCCGCGGCCTCCCACAGCCACAGGAACGCCACGATCGGTCGGGCTGGAATGTGGCGCGTCGGGAACGGCCGGCCGAGCGCCTTGGTGAAGGGCCGGAAGAACTCGAAATAGTTGATCGGCTCGCCGTCCGTGACGAAGTACGCCTGGCCGCTGACCGGCGAGCCGGGCCGCAGGTGCAGCGCCGCCTCGACCTGCCCGTCGACCAGGTTGTCGATGTAGCTGTTGTCGGACTTCGCGCTGCCGTCGCCGATCCGCACGGTGAAGCGGCCGGCGACCAGGTTCTCGGCGAAGCGGGGCAGGATCCTGCCCTCGCCCGGCCCGTAGATGCCGCCGGGTCGGATCGCGCAGGAGAGCAGCCCGTCCTGGCCGTTCGCGGCCAGCGCCAGCTCTTCCCCGCGAATCTTGGTGTGTGTGTACAGGTCCTTGGCATTCCGGGCGTACGGCCAGCTCTCGTCGCCGTCGAGCACCGGGCCGTCGAACGTGACGTTGTTCGTGCTGGTGTGCACCAGGCGCGCAACGCCGGCCTCGCGGCAGGCGCGCACCACGTTCTCGACGCCCCGCACGTTGATCCCCTCGGAAAACGCGCGACGCTTGCGGTCCGGGAAGCGGTGGAAGTCCAGGATCGCCACGGTGTGGAACACGGTCTCGATGCCCTCGCAAGCCTTGCGCAGGGCGGCGTAGTCGCGGATGTCGCCGCGCACGACATCGATGCGCGCGTCGCCGAACTCGACGGGCGCCTGGTCGAAGACGCGCACGCGGCAGCCACGCCGCGCCAGCTCCAGGGCGAGGTGGCGCCCCAGATAGCCCCCACCACCCGTGACCAGGCAAGCGCCGAGCGCGTTGGCGTCGTCCCGAGGCTCAGTCACGGGCGATCCCTAGCTCCGAGTGACGTGAAGTCGGGATCGCGGCGCTCGCGGAAGGCGGCGAGGGCTTCGCGGTTCGCGGGTCCGCCGGCGAGCTTGGCAAAGGCGGGGGCCTCCCGGGCGCGCGCGGCACGCACCGCGTCGAGGCGCGCAGCGAGGAGCAGGCGCTTGGTCGCAACGAGCGAGTCGATCGGCATGGCGGCGATCGTGGCCGCGAGCTCGAGCGCCTCGCCGAGCAATCTCTCGGGCGCTACGGCGCGCAGCGCCAGGCCAAGCGCCACCGCCTGCGCGGCCGTGATCCAGTCCGCCGTGTAGAGCAGCTGCGCCGCCGCCTGCCAGCCGATCGTGCTCGGGAGCAGCAGGGTGCTCCCCGCTTCGGCCGTGACGCCCAGGCTCACGAACGGTGCTCGCAAGCGCGCGTCCTGCGCGATCAGCACCAGGTCGCAGTGCGGCAGGAAGGTGAGGCCGATGCCCACTCCGATGCCGTTCACCGCGGCGATCAGCGGCTTCGGGAACGCCTCGACCGTCTCGATGAAGGGCGTGAACCCGTGCGGCGCAGCGTCCGCGTACTGCGCCGGCCGGGCCAGCTCGCCCAGATCCTGGCCGGCGCTGAAGGCGCGGCCGGCCCCCGTCACGACCACGACCGCGACGCTCGCGTCGTCCGCCGCCTCGCGCAGTGCCTCGCGAACCGCATCGTAGAGTGCATCGTTGAACGCGTTCAGCGACTTCTCGCGATCCAGCGTCAGGAGCCGCACGCGCCCATGGTCCTCGCGCCGCAGTACGGCTGTGGCTTCGCCGCTCACGCCGGGTCGACCACGCGCTCCGGGTGACCCGACCAGCGCCAGGCGACGGTGGGTCCCGAGAGGCCGAGCATCATGCCGCCCAGCGCGCTCGGGTGCAGGAACAGCGTGTGCGGGTCCGCGCCCTTGCGCTGCTCGGCGCGGGACTCCGGGGTATGGCCGGCGCGGCACTCGCGGGCGCGCGCCTCGATCGCTCCGAGTTCCCGGCTCTCCGCGAACGCCATGTAGAGCGATTCGCCCTGCTTGGCGAAGAAGCGTCCCATGGTGTTCTTCGGAGCGTGCGGCGTGATCACCTCGAAGCGGTGAAGCGCGTCCGGGTGGAAGAGCGTGAGCGCGCCGTCGTAGCCGTAGTGGTCCGAGTCGATCGGCACGAACGCGCTCGCGTCCAGGCCGAACAGCTCCTGACACTCCGCCGAGGCCTTCGAGGCGTCCGCGACCAGGTTCGTGACCTCGTAGAAGAAGTCGACCGCGCCCACCGCGGGCAGGCTTTCTTCGCGGCTCAGCACCACGCGCAGGCCGTGGCCGCCCGTCGCGGCGGCGTCCAGGAACGCCTGACCGCCCTCGACCAGCGGGTCGATCCCGTGCTTGCGGATGCGCTCGAGAAGCGCGTCGAGCTCCCGCGTGGAGGCGCCGGCTGCGAACAGGTGTGGTCCGCGGCTCCGGACCGCGTCGGCGACCACGCCGGCGCCGTCGGGCTCCAGCAACTCGATCCAGCCGTTCCCGAGGCGCAGGGACGTGCGGCGCGCAGCGAGGCCGGCGACCTTGTCCTGCGCGGCGGGCTCCGCGCCAAGCAGGGTCGTCCAGCCTTCCGCGGCCGCGGCCGCATCGGGGACCACCATCTGAACCCGATCGATTCGCTCCAGCATCCTTGCCCTCCGGGGGCCAGGGTACACCCGCCCGCGCCAGCCGGTAGACTGCTCCGGAGCCTGAGACCCCCGGGAGGCGGCGAGATGGTGCAGCGGCAGCGAAATCCCGAAGCGACGGGCGAGCGGGTCCCCGACCGCCTGGACGCGGTCGTAGTGGGGGCCGGTTTCGCAGGGCTCTACATGCTGCACCGGCTGCGCGGGCTCGGCCTGCGGGCACGCGTGTTCGAGGCGGGCAGCGGCGTCGGCGGCACCTGGTACTGGAACTGCTACCCGGGCGCGCGCTGCGACGTGGATAGCCTGGAGTACTCCTACCAGTTCTCCGACGACCTGCAGCAGGAGTGGGACTGGGCCGAGCGCTACGCCACCCAGCCCGAGATTCTGCGCTACGCGAACTACGTGGCCGACCGCTTCGACCTGCGCCGCGACATCGTCTTCGACACGGTCGTCGAGAGCTCGGTCTTCGACGAGGAGATCGCCCGCTGGAGCGTCTCGACCGACGACGGCGCTCGCGTCTCCGCGCGGTTCTGCGTGATGGCGACGGGTTGCCTGAGCTCTGCGAACACGCCCGACTTCAAGGGGTTCGACTCCTTCCGTGGCGCGGTCTACCACACGGGCCGCTGGCCGCACGAAGGCGTGGACTTCACGGGCCAGCGCGTGGGCGTGATTGGCACGGGCTCGTCGGCGATCCAGTCGATCCCGCTGATCGCGCAAGAGGCGGGCCACCTCTACGTGTTCCAGCGCACGCCGAACTACTCGGTGCCCGCGCACAATGCGCCGCTCGATCCGGCCGAGAAGCAGAAGATCAAGGCCGACTACCCGGCCTTCCGCGAGCGCAACGCCGAGATGGTCTCGGGCTTCGGCTCGCGCTACAAGCGCCCCGAGGAGTCCGCAGTCAAGGCCGCACCCGAGGAGCGCGAAGCCGTCTACGAGGAGCGCTGGGCGATTGGCGGCCTGCCGTTCATGGGCGCCTACATCGACCTGCTGGCCGACAGCGCGGCGAACGACACGGCCGGCGAGTTCATCCGCGGCAAGATCCGCGAGATCGTGAAGGACCCCGCGACGGCCGAGCTGCTCTCGCCCAAGCACGTGGTCGGCTGCAAGCGCCTCTGCGTAGACACTCGCTACTACGAGACCTACAACCGCGAGAACGTGAGCCTGGTCGACGTGAGCCAGGCGCCGATCGAGGAGATCACCGCGAGCGGGGTGCGCACGGGCGGCCGCGACCACCCGCTGGATTGCATCGTGCTGGCGACCGGCTTCGACGCGATGACCGGCGCGCTGCTGCGCGTCGACATCCGCGGCCGCGCGGGCCAGCCGCTGCAGGACAAGTGGGCGGCCGGACCGCGCACCTACCTGGGCCTGCAGACTGTCGGCTTCCCCAACCTGTTCACGATCACGGGCCCCGGGAGCCCATCGGTGCTGTCGAACATGATCCCGTCGATCGAGCAGCACGTGAACTGGATCGCGGACTGCATCGCCTGGCTGGACCAGCAGGGCGTGGCGACCATCGAGCCGACGGCCCAGGCCGAGGACGCCTGGGTCGAGCACGTGAACGAGGTGGCCGGCGCCACTCTCTTCCCCACCTGCAACTCCTGGTATCTCGGCGCGAATGTCCCCGGAAAACCGCGCGTCTTCATGCCCTACCTGGGGTTTCCCGCCTACGTCGAGAAGTGCAAGGACGTGGTCTCCAAGGGCTACGAGGGCTTCGCCCTCGGCCGCCAGAATGGCGCCCCGGCCTAGGCGGGGCGGGCCCCCTGTGGCGGGCCCGGGGATTTCCGCTAGCGTCTGCCGCCGAGAGGCCTTCCGATCGGCTCACAGCTTCCGGCCTTACCGCCTGTTCTGGTTCCCCGTCAGATCCGCCTTTCCCATCCGAGCGACGAGCGCGAGGGTGGTTGATCTTGCGGCGGAGACCGAAGCCGGACAGGCCGGCCGGACCCCGGCGCTTATTGGCCATGCACCGGACCTCCGGACCGCATGGCGAGGGATGAAATTGGGTAAGAAGCTTTACGTTGGAAATCTCCCCTTCTCAATCACCGAGGACGAACTGCGCCAGGCTTTCGAGAAGCATGGTGGCGTCTCTTCGGTGAACGTGATCATGGATCGCGACACGGGCCGCCCGCGTGGGTTCGCCTTTGTCGAGATGGCTGAGCAGAGCGCAGCCGACAACGCCGTCTCCGCGCTGAACGGCGTCGAGATGGGTGGTCGCACCTTGCGCGTCGACGTCGCGCAGGAGCGCCGCTAGACAACGCCTTCGGCCGGGAGGGTCCGTCCCTCCCGGCCGTCCGCTTTCCCCTCACGGGTCGAGAGCCCCCTCGGATGTGATGAGGGCGTGGCGTTCCGTGGGCGGGCTCTTGGTGGAGCTGAACGGGCAGCTTACTCGTTGAACGTCACCTTGCCCGAGCTGACGTCGTACATGGCGCCGACCAACCCGATCTCGTTCTTGTCGATCATCTCGCGCAGCACGGCGCTCCGCGCGCGAAGCTCGTGCATGGTGAGCTTCACGTTCATTTCCGTCACGGCCTGGACGAACTTGGCGTTCTTCGAGCTTCTCGGCGTGTAGTCGCCCTGCACCGCATCCACGGCCGGCGCGATGTTGGCCAGGGTCTTGGTCAGCAGACCGAGCTTGGCGCCGTCGCAGGCGCCTTTGACCGCGCCACACTCGGTATGACCCATCACAACGATCAGCTTGGCTCCGGCCAGCTTCGTGGCGAACTCCAGACTGCCGAGGATGTCGTCATTGACGAAGTTGCCCGCGACGCGGGCTACGAAGATGTCGCCGATTCCCCGGTCGAACACCATCTCGGGCGGGATTCGCGAGTCGAGGCAACTCACGATGGCGGCGAATGGGAACTGGCCCTTCGAGGTCTGCTTGACTTGAGCGAGGACGTCCCTGTCCACGCTCTTGGCGCCAGCGAAGCGCTGGTTGCCTTCCTTCAGCATCTCCAGCGCCTTTGCTGGTATGATCGCAGCTTGCGCCTCCCTGGTGAGTGCGACGTTTTCGGCGCCGGCCTGGACAGCGCCCAATCCGCCAACGCCGGCTAGCGTCACCGCGAGCGCGACCAACTTGGACCTGGTGGTCAATCTCATGCTGATCCCCCGGAATTCGGTTGTCGATGTTTTACAAGGGGTGTATACCACGCTCGAGTCGCTTGACGCCGCCCCGCACGCGTGCGACAAGCCGGCTCGAATCCGAAACAGTACGGAGAAATCATGACGAGAGCTGAAAATCTGTTGGCTTGCGTGGCCCTTGTCGTCCTGGTGGCGACTCCGGCGCTAGGCCAAAGACGTGGAGACACGAATCGCGTGATCTCCGTGAACTACGGTACGGTCATCGGGGTGGAGCGCGTACAGCTCCAGTCGGACGCCGCGAGCGGCGCCGTGTTGGGCGGGCTCATCGGCGCCATGCGGGGCCGCGACCGGAGCGGCGGCAGTCAGGCCCGGAGCGCAGCGGCGGGCGCGGCCATCGGCGGCGTCACCACCCGAATCCTCGAAGGATCCAACGAGGCGATCGAGTACACGGTCCGGCTCCACTCGGGGCGCGATGTCCGGGTCATCATGGAGCCGACGGGCACCCGGCTCGGCGATTGCGTCTCGGTCGAGCAGGGACGGCAGGCCAACGTCCGACGCGTGTCGAGCGTGCACTGCGAGACGCAGGACGCGGCGCCGACCCCGGCCCATACCGCCGAGGCGAGCGCCTGCGAGCAGGCGAAGCAGGGCCTGCTCGAAGCGGCCGACGAGGCGGCGATGGACCTCGCCGTCCGCCGAGTCCGCATCCTGTGCGAGGACTAGGGAGTCGCAGCGCCGGCCGAGCTTCCCGCAGGGCGCCGGCGACTGCGAAATCAGGGGAGAGTGAGCCTGCTCGACGCGGCCAGCCGTGTGAATTTGCAGTGAAGGCCACGACCCGCCGGCGGGGCGCCTTCTGCTTGGCGATGGTGGTTTGCGTGCTAGCCGCTTGCGCGACCTTCAGAAGTTCCTACGTCGCGACCTCGACTCCGCGGGGGTCGTACATCGATGCGACGTTGCTGCTGGACTCCGGCGCGTGGCGCTTCCTGTTCCCACGGAGCGCGACCTGTGCGGAGGTGCTTGTTCCCGAGGCGCCCATCTCGTACCAGCGCCGCGGCCACTTCGGACGGGTGATCAGCTCCGACGGAGCTTCGTGCGATCCGGTGGGCATCGGCACGTTGCGGCGCTGGCGTGGCTCGCGCCGGCCGGGTGAGGGGCCGCCCAGCAGCGCTGCGCGCTTCGAGATCATCCACGAGGACGCCCAGGTCCTGCTGCTGCGCGGCCGCTTCCCGGTGGCCAGTCGGCTGGGTGTTCCGAACACCTTCGACGTGGTTGCGATGGTGGCGAACGACGAGGTGTGCGCTCCAGTCGCGCGTTCCGGCGCGGGCAGCCTGGTCTTCTGGCCATCCGGGAGCCGAGTCCTTCAGCTGAGCGCCTGCCCGGTGCTGGCGGTGGCGATGCCACCCAGAGAGCCACCAGCCGCCGCGCCCTAGTCCTCGGCCAGTGTAGGCAGGCGCTCGAGCATGGCCTCGGCCTCCGCGCGCTGCTCCTCGATGTAGGCGTAGTAGCTGCGCCGTACGCGGCGATAGCGGTCTCCGCGCAGGCTCTGCAGCCCAAATCCCTGCTCGTCCCTGCTCGCCAGGATGGTGCCGTATACCTCAGAAAAGTGGCGCAGGTTGGCGCGCACGTCGACGAACCGCTCGTCTGACAGCAGCCGAACGGCGGCTGCCATCTGGCCGCGGCGGAAGGGCGACTGCAGCACGAAGAGGCGGAGGGTCGTGTCGTAGAGGTCGTTGTTCGCGTGCACCGGGAGCGTCTTCACGAGGGCGCCGTGACGCGTGGGGAGCCAGCCGAACTCCATCAACGCGTCCCGTTGTGGCCGGTCCCCGTACACCCCTCCGTAGTCGTCGATGGGCCCCTCGGCACCGAGCCGTGCCAGGTTCACGAACTCGTTCGCGGGAATCGCCAG
>CAXMNF010000325.1:0-3621 GCA_964194645.1 uncultured Gammaproteobacteria bacterium | reverse complement strand
GACTGCTTGGCTTTCAGGTCGCCGGACCCGTCCGGGGTGAAGTTCGCCTGTACGGCGATCATGTGGCGATTCGAGCCGGTGAAGTCGCCGCTCGGGCAGTGGCCCGGGTCGAACGCGATCACATTCAGCATGAAGCGCGGTCCGGGGGGCAGGCCGTTCCCCTGTCCGGCCCGAGCCGCGGGGGCGACGAGCAGCGGCAGGCTGAGCAGCAGCACGGCAGCAGTCCAGTTCGAGGGCATCGGGTTCTCCTTAGTGTCTGCAGCGAATCTGCAGGGACTATCGGAATCCCGAGACGGGTTCTCCGTGGCGCGGGTCACAGTTCTCGTTGACGAGGAGGCGCGAGCGGCGTCCTGGCGGGAAAGTTTCAGTCGCGCTCGTAGCGCCAGCCGTCGTCGAGCATCCACAGGCGGTGGCGCGCGCCGGGGCGCTCCGGCTCGGCGTCGCTATAGCCGGCATCGCCGTGCCACAGGGCCACAACGCCCCCGTCGACACGGCCGATCGCAGTCTGGAAGCGCTCGGGCTTGCGGCGGCGCGCCAGCTCGAGCGCGGCCTCGACGTTGCCGCACTGCGCCAGCTCGAAGAGCGTCACGAAAGTCGGCGGCGCCAGCTCGACCTCGCCAGCGTCGCGGCGTGCGAGCGCCTCGGCGGGGCGCAGCCAGGCGTGCTCGTGGATCTCGCCGCCGTCGATCGTGACCGACGCGTCGGGGGCGGACGCGATGAAGAACCAGGTGAAGTAGCGCTTCGGCGTGATCGCGGGCGGCGTCCAGTGCGAGAAGGGCACCAGGTTCGTCTCGTCGAGCTGCAGGCCCGCTTCCTCTAGCGACTCGCGCACGGCGGCCCGTCGGGCACTGGCCAGCTCGTCCTGGCCCACCTGGTCCTCGGCATCGACACGGCCTCCGGGGAAGACCCACATGCCCCCGAACGCGATGCGCGAGTTGCGGCGCAGCATCAAGGTCTCCAGGCCCGCCGCGCCGTCGCGCACCAGCACCACGGTGGCCGCGGGTTTTGGGGGCGTGCCCTCGCGGTTGCTCTCGGCCCAGCGCGCCAGCCGCTCGCCGTGCAGGTTCGATTTCTTCACGGGGCCACCTCGCGCGGGTTCGCGACCGCACACACGGTGCTCTTGCCGATCGGACCCTGGGGATCGTAGAGCGTGGTATCGCCGATCGCGATGCCCTCGGCAGCGAGGTGGCTGGCGACCTCGAAGCCGACCCACTCGTCGACGGGCAGGCGCGACAGGTACAGCGTGATGTCCGCGTTCACGTAGTGCAGCCCCTGGTCGCCCGAGTTCGCGATCGGACTCGCAAAATCCGCCGAGCCGGCGACACGCACGAACGGGGTGAGCGGCTCGCCCGCAACCAGCGGATGGATCTCTCGCAACCAGGCGCGCTTGCGGCCGGCGCCGCCAAAGGTCGGGCCGTCGATCGGGCGCGTCTCCCACATGGGCGTCCAGTCGAGGTTCTCATACTCCTGCACGGGAAGTCCGTCCGGGTGCGGGGCGTCCCAGGGCGCGGGCGTCCAGACCGTCCCGGGCGGCGCCTCGGCGCGGCGCAGCAGCACGGCCGTCGAGCGCGCGATCTCCCGGCCCTCGGAGGTCATTGCGCCCGACAGCACGCGGATGCGCCGGCCGCTGCGGATAACCTCGGTCGTGAGCTCCACCGGGGCGATGCGCGGCAGGCGGAACATGTCCACCGTGAGCCTTGCGAAGTGGAACGGGTCTTCGTGGTGCTCGCGCTCGAACACGTGCGCGAAGAGCCCGGCCACCAGCCGCCCGTGCATCGAATCGGGCGACCAGGGTCCGCGCGTGTGCGGCCCGGGCGCGAACGCCGCGCCGGCGCGCTCGAAGAAGGGCTTCACGCCGCGTCTAGCTCCGGAAGGGCGGGGCAACCTCGCCGATGAAGCGGTCCAAGGTGGCGAGCTTCGCGTCCATCGGGCCCAAGGTGAAGTCGGGCACGATCAGCTCGTCCACGCCGGCCTCTCTGTAAGCCCGCACGGTCTCCTGCACCTCGGCGACGTTGCCCACGATCACGGGCCGGCCGATGTCACGGCTGCGCATCTTCTCGACGAAGGCCGAGTCGTCGGACAGGAACAGCAGCGCGACGGCCGAGCGCTGGATCTGCGCGGGGTCGCGGCCCACGTCGGCGCAGTGGCGCTCCAGGATCGCCATCTTGCGCTGCAGGGTCTCGACGTTGCCCCACACGTTCCACTCGTCCGCCCAGCGCGCTGCAATCTTCAAGGTGACCTTCTCGCCGCCGCCGCCGATCAGGAGCGGCAAGGGATCCTGCACGGGCTTCGGCTCGAGCGACGCGTCGTCGAGCTGGTAGAACTTGCCGTCGAAGCGGCTCTGCTTCTCCGAGAAGAGCTGCTTGATCACCTGGCAGGCTTCGTCGAGCCGCGCCAGCCGCTCGCCCACCGTGTAGAAGGGGACGCCGTACTGGCGGTGCTCGTTTTCCTGCCAGCCCGCGCCGAGCCCGAGCACCAGGCGCCCGCCGCTGATCTGGTCGACCGTGGCGGCCATCTTCGCGAGCACGGCCGGGTGCCGGTAGGTGTTGCCGGTGACCAGGGTGCCGAGGCGGATGCGCGGCACGCTCGCGGCGAGCGCGGCAAGCGTGGTCCAGGCCTCGGGCCAGGGCGCGCTCGTGTCCTCCGCGTCGGGCATGAAGTGGTCGGCGTAGAACAGGCCATCCCAGCCGCTCGCCTCGGCATGGCGCGCGATCTTCGCCACCTCGTCGAAGCTCTGGGTCGGGGCGGGCCAGACACTGAATCGCATGCGCACCTCCGTAGCTCGCGCGCCACACCCTACCACCCCCGGTCAGGGACGTTCCTGCTTAACTCGGGGAGTTAAGCAGTTAAGCAGGAACGTCCCTGAAGTCAGCGGGGTTCTAGGAGGATTATGGGGATGGGGCGTGTGGTGCGCGTTTCGTAGTCGGCGTAGCCGCTGTGCGCGGCGAGCACCTTGGCCCAGAGGCGCGGGCGCTCGTCGGGGCCCGCGATGCGGGCGCGCGCGGACAGGCGCCGGCCGGCCACGCGGATCTCCGCCTCCGGGCGGGCCTGCAGGTTCAGCCACCAGGCCGGCGGACGGTCGTCGCCCGCGTTCGACGCGATCACGATCCAGGCGTCACCGTCCGGTACCGTCAGCAGCGGCACTTCGCGCGCGCGTCCGCTCTTCCGGCCGATCGTCTCGAGCAGCAGCATCTCGTTCCCGGCCAGGCGGCCGCCGATCCGCCCGTTCGTCAGGCGGAACAGGAAGCGGTGCACGACGGTCACGAGCGCCAGCAGCCAGCGGATGTTCGGCACCGCGGAGCCCTCCTAGTCCTGCGCCTGCTGCCGCTCGGCGACGCGCTTCTCCAGCAGGCCAAGTGACGGGAAGCCGAGCAGGAAGGTCTGCCAGCCCCAGCCCATCGACGTGGCGTGCAGGCCGGCCTGCTCCGCGATCCGGACCGCCTTCATGCCCTTGTATACGTGCAGCAGCGCCGCCCACACGAAGATGCTCATGAGCAGCGGCTGGGGCGTCCAGGTCGTCACGCGAGCTTCCCAGAGTGCGTGTGCGTCCGCACTGAACGCCAACACGGCGAGGAGCCCCATGCCGAACGGGATTGCCAGCCACCACACCCAAGGTGGCCG
>CAXMNF010000324.1:0-3374 GCA_964194645.1 uncultured Gammaproteobacteria bacterium | reverse complement strand
GGAGAAGTTCTGGTCGTGGACCGACTGCGACGGCCACCCGGAGAACGCGCTCAGCCGCGATGAACTCCTCGACAACGTGATGCTCTACTGGCTGCCGGCGACCGGCGCCTCGTCCGCGCGCCTGTACTGGGAGAGCTTCGGCCAGCCCGCCTTCGACGAGGTCCACGTACCGACCGGCTGCTCGATCTTCCCCAAGGAGATCATCCGCCCGAGCCGCCGCTGGGCCGAGAAGCGCTTCCGCAACATCGTGCACTGGAACGAGCCCACCAAGGGCGGCCACTTCGCCGCCTTCGAGCAGCCCCAGACCTTTGTCGCCGAGCTGCGGGAGTGCTTCCGGAAGGTGCGCTAGGCGCGACGCTCAGGCGCTGGCCTCGGGCTCCGGGAGCGCGGCGGCCACGCCGCAGCGTCGCTCGATGCCGGCCAGCACGCCGGAACTGATCTGGGGAACCAGCCATGGGTTCTGGGAGTCCGCGAGGAGCGTTTCCGACAGCTGTGCACCGCCGCGCAGTGCGACGCCCGCGCCGACCATCTCGCGGACGTAGCGGTACACCTCGGCCCAGCGCACCCGTTCGCAGTCGAGCGGGCGCCCTCGCTCGCGCTGGTACAGGGCGGTGTAGCGGCGCAGCATCCGCTGTTGCACGGCGCGCAGCAGCGCGGGGATGTTCGGGAGCGAGATGTCGAGCAGCGCCCGGGTGTTGCCCACATCGAACTCGGGCGTCTCGAAGCACAGGTGATGGCGCGACCAGTCGATCACGCCGGTCACGCGCCCGGGCTCGGCCAGCATGTTCAGGAAGTGGAAGTCGGCGTGGCACACCACGACCTCTCGGGGCTCCCGCCAGCCCGCGCGCAGCCAGGCGATCGCGCCGCGCAAACCGTCGAGCGAAGCCTGCTCGGCGCGCTGCTCCAGATCGTCGAGCCGCGCGCGAGCCGAGAACTCGTCGGGCGTGAAGCCCGCGCGCTCGACGGCGCCGATCACCGGCTTGGCATCCAGCGCGTGCAGGCGCGCCTGCCAGCGCGCCAGCTCGCGGGGCACCCGGAAGAGCGCTTCGCCCACCATGCGCGGCAGATGCGCCAGGGTCGAGCGCGCGGACGCGAACACCTCTTCCAGGCGCGTGATCTCGCCGAGCAGCACACGGCCGGGAACGCGCTCCATCACCAGATACGCGCCCCCGATCGGCGCGGGGTCGCAGCAGACGAGCAGCACCTGCGGCGCGGGGTAGCCCAGGCCGGCGATGGCCCCGTGCACTGCGCCTTCGAAGCGCACGCCGGACGGGTCGCGGTCCGGCCGGTAGCGGCGCAGGATCAGGGGCCCGCGCAGGCCCGGCGGGGCGCCGGCCAGACCGAGCGCCAGCGTCAGGTTCTCGGCGCCGCCCTGGATCTTCTGCGGAGGCTCGGCCCATTCCAGCTCGGGGCAGGCGAGGCGGTCCCTCAGATCCTCGAGCAGTGGTTGCGCCAGGTCGTCCGGGTCGTCTAACATACCGACCGAAGGTATGTACAGGAGCGGCGGATGGAAGTCAAGAACAGGATCGCGAACAAGAAGGTCGAGCAGGGCGACCAGACCCGGAAGGCGCTGATCCGGGAGGCGGGAGTGCAGTTTGGTGAACGGGGCTATGCCGGCACCTCGATCGAGGGTGTGGCCCGCGCGGCGGGCCTGACCAAGGGAGCCCTCTACCACCACTTTCGCGACAAGACCGAGCTCTTCGAGGCCGCCCTGGCCAAGCGCGTGCGGACGCTCGGCAAGATGTCGGCGCGCCTCTCGCGGGACCGGGTACTCGGGGAGGGCGGTGAGCGCCGCGGCTGGGAGCGGATCGTGGCCGGCCTGCACGTGTTCTTTGACCAGCTCGCCGATCCCGAGGTCCACAAGCTCATCCTGGTGGACGGCCCCGCAGTCCTGGGACGCGAGCGCTGGGACCGGGTCTGGATCGAGAATTCCCTGACCGGTGTGCGGCGCATCCTCGGGGGCACGGACCGCTACCAGGGCGTCGCCCCGGAGCACCTCGAGCCGCTCGCGCGCATGCTGCTCGGCGGACTCCAGGAAGCCGCGCAGTCGATCTCGGCCAGCGCGGACCCGGCCGCCGCGCGCGAGGCATTCGAGGGCAGCCTGCTGTGGCTGCTCGGTGCGATCTACCGCCAGGCAGAGGAGGACGCGCGGCCCGCCGATTCCTGAAGCGACCGCGACAAGAACGACGTGGGCCTCGCCGACCTGCGCGCGCTCGGCCTGGTCTCCTTTGCTGAGTCGCGAACCCGTATCATACAGCTCAGGGGCATGCGCAAGCCCGTTCCCACACACAACGTGATCCGCTTGAGGGGGTAGGGCAGATGGCGACCAAGGACCGCGACTTCGATCTCGTGCTTTGGGGAGCCACCGGCTTCACCGGGCGGCTCACGGCTGAGTACCTGCTGCGCACCTACGGCACCGACACGTTCCGCTGGGCGCTCGGCGGGCGCAGTGGCAGCAAGCTCGACCTTGTGCGGCAGGGGATCGCGCGCGACACCGGTGTCGACTCGACCGGGCTCGAGATCGTGCTGGGGGACGCGGGAGACGCCGCGTCGATGGCCGCGCTCGCAGGGCGCACGTGCGTCGTGTGCACGACCGTTGGTCCCTATGCGCTGTACGGCTCCGAGCTGGTCGCGGCCTGCGCGCGGGCCGGCACGCACTACTGCGACCTGACAGGCGAGGTCGCCTGGATGCGCCGCATGATCGACGCGCACCAGGACGAGGCGGCCGCGAGCGGCGCGCGCATCGTGCACGCTAGCGGCTTCGATTGCATTCCCGCCGACCTCGGCGTCTGGTTCGTGCAGCGCGAGTTCAAGGCGCGATACGGCGTAGCGTCACCCCATGTGAAGCTGCGCGTGGCTGGCTTCAAGGGTGGAGGCAGCGGCGGCACCTTCGCGAGCGGCCTGAACATGCTCGAGGAGGCGAGCCGCGATCCCGAGATTGCACGTCTCTTGGCCGACCCCTACGCGCTAAATCCGAAGGGGCAGGCCACGGGCGCCGACGGACCGGACCGGAACGCCCCGGTCTGGGACGCCGACTTCGAGCAGTGGACCGGCCCCTCCGTCATGACCCCTGTGGACACTCGAGTCGTGCGCCGCACGAACGCGCTCACGGGGCATGCGTACGGGCCGGACTTTCGTTTCGACGAAGCCATGCTGACGGGCGCGGGCCCCATGGGCTTCGCCAAAGCCGCGGCCCTGGCCGCCGGCCTGACCACAGTGATGTCCGCCCTGACGCTGGCTCCGGTACGCCGCCTGGCTGCGTCGCGTCTGCCGAAGCCCGGCGAGGGCCCCGACCAGGCCACGCGCGAGTCCGGCTACTGGGACGTGCGTCTGCACGCCGCGCACCCGAGCGACCCCGCGAAGTCGCTCGGCGC
>CAXMNF010000323.1:0-4833 GCA_964194645.1 uncultured Gammaproteobacteria bacterium | reverse complement strand
GCGCCCGCGCCGAGCGGCGAGCCGCGCATGCGCGCGCGCGCGTCGGCCAGCCGGCCGTCGTCGCGCGCCAGCGCCTGCTCGTGCGCCAGCCAGTGGTGCGCGAGGCGCAGCGGCTGCGCGCGCTGCAAGTGCGTGTAGCCCGGCAGCACGACGTCGATCTCCGCCGCCGCGCGCTCGACCAGGACCTCGCGCAGCCCCAGCAGGCTCCCGCGCAACTCGGGCGTCGCGTCGCGCAGCCAGAGCAGGAAGTCGGTCGCGACCTGGTCGTTGCGGCTGCGACCCGAGTGGAGCTTGCCCGCCACCGCGCCCGCCAGCTCGTAGAGCCGGCGCTCGATGTTCATGTGAATGTCCTCGGCGGCGGGATCGAGCTGCAAGCTGCCTGCCTCGAGTTCCCGGCCGACCTGCTCGAGCGCGGCAACCAGCTCGGCGCACTCCTCGTCCGACAGGATCCCCTGGTGGGCCAGCATCCGGGCGTGCGCCAGGCTTCCGCGCAGGTCCTGGCGCCACAGCGCGTGGTCGAAGTGCACCGAACTCGAGAAGCGCTCGAGTGCGGGGTCCGCGGCCTTCTGGAAGCGCCCGGACCAGGCTTTGGGGCTCTTGCGGTCGGCCATTCGTCTACACCTGGTTACACAGTGGCCACGGGGGCCGCCGCGAGCATAGCCCCGCGTCCGGGGCGCTGGAAGCCCCCGCGCCGGGCCCCTAACCTGTCGGGCCTTCAGGAGGAACCGGTTTGAGTCCGAAGCTGCGCATCGTGCTCGTGCTGGTGGCCGTCCTGGTCCCACTCGACCAGGCCACCAAGTGGTGGATCGCCAACAACGTGTCGCCGCTGGATCCGATCGAGGTCATCCCCGGTTTCTTCCGGCTCACGCACGCGCGCAACCCCGGCGCCGCGCTGGGCCTGTTCCAAGACGTTCCGATCTTCGTCTTCATCGGGCTCACCCTGGTCGCGCTCGGACTGATCTGGAGCTTCTACCGGCAGGTCGAGAGCGACGACCGAATGTCGGCGGCGGCGCTCGGCCTGATCGTCGCCGGGGCGCTCGGCAACCTCTGCGACCGGGTCCTGCACCAGGCCGTGGTCGACTTCCTGCAGTTCGACCTGGGCCTGTTCATCTTCCCGGACTTCAACGTGGCCGACAGCGCGATCGTGATCGGCGTGGGCCTGCTGCTGCTCGACGTGCTCACCGCCGAGGCGCAGGAGAGCGCACCCGAGCCGCCCGGCCCCGGGGGATGAGCGTCCGCGCCTACATCGGGCTCGGCGCGAACCTGGCGGAGCCGGCCGCACGCCTGCGCTGGGCGCTCGCGGAACTCGACCAGGCCGGCCCGACGCGCGCCTCGTCGCTGTACCGCAGTGAGCCGCTCGGCGACCCGGGCCAGCCCTGGTATGTGAACGCCGTGGCCGAGCACCGCACGGCCCGCTCGCCCCGCGAGTTGCTCGATTGGCTCCAGGCCCTGGAGCGGCGCGCCGGGCGGCCGCGGGAGCGGCCCCGCTGGGCGGCCCGGGTCCTGGATCTGGACCTGTTGCTGTATGGAGACTGGGAAATCCGCGCGCCCGGGCTCATAATCCCCCACGAGGGACTAGCGGAGCGCCGATTCGTGCTCGAGCCGCTCGCAGAGCTCGCGCCCGACGCCCTGGACCCGCGTACGGGCCGGAGCGCGCGGGACCTGCTGGCGGCCCTTGACGATCCGCTCCGGGTAGAGAAGCTTCCCCCCGTACGCTTGTGACGCAGCGCGTCGTGAAGCGCTGCTTGGAGGTTGGAGACATCATGAAATTCTTCCTCGACACCGCCCACATTCCCAACCTGCGCGAGGCGAACGAGGCCGGCCTGATCGACGGTGTGACCACCAACCCGTCGCTGCTGGCTAAGGAGCAGGGCGATCCGCGCGAGATCGTGCGCGAGATCTGCAAGATCGTGGAGGGCCCGATCAGCGCCGAGGTGGTGAGCCTCGACACCAAGGGCATGGTCCGCGAAGGCCTCGAGTGGTCGAAGGTTGCCTCGAACGTGGTGGTGAAGATCCCGATGACCCTCGACGGTCTGAAGGCGATCCGGATCCTCTCGGAGCAGAGTATCGCGACCAACTGCACCTTGATCTTCACGCCGATCCAGGCGCTGATGGCCGCCAAGGCCGGCGCCAGCTACGTATCGCCCTTCGTGGGACGCCTCGACGACGTGTTCTTGAACGTGGGAATGGAGCTGATCGAGCAGATCGTGCAGGCGTTCAACAACTACGACGTCGCCACCGAGGTGATCGTCGCGAGCATCCGCAACCCCACGCACGTCTACCAGACGGCGCAGATCGGGGCGGACATCGCGACGATGCCCTGGGACGTGCTCCAAGGCCTTGCCAAGCACCCGCTCACCGACAAGGGCATCGCGCAGTTCCTGGCCGACTGGGAGAAGGTCAAGGAGAAGTAGCCCGCTGGTCGGCGGGCCAGCCGGGGCCGGTACCCCAGCTGGGAGCCCTCTGATAGTCTTCGCCCAAGCCCCTTCGAGGGGCTTCGTCTATTTGGGCGGGGCCTGCGAGCGGCGGAGGAAGTGCCCGTGATCACGAAGCAAGAGGCCCTCGACTACCATCGCCTGGAGCAGCCCGGGAAGATCGAGGTGGTCCCTACGAAACGCACGGTGACCGCCCGCGACCTGTCGCTGGCCTATACGCCCGGAGTGGCCGAGCCCTGCCGCGAGATCGTGCGCCGGCCCGACGACGCGTTCCTGTACACGGCCCGCGCGAACCTGGTGGCCGTGATCACGAACGGCACCGCGGTGCTGGGCCTGGGCAACATCGGGGCGCTGGCCGGCAAGCCCGTCATGGAAGGCAAGGGCGTCCTGTTCAAGCGCTTCGCCGGCGTCGACGTGTTCGACATCGAGCTCAATACCGAGGATCCCGACAAGCTCATCGAGGCCTGCAAGCTCCTGGAGCCGACTTTCGGCGGCATCAACCTGGAGGACATCCGGGCTCCCGACTGCTTCTACATCGAAGAGACCTTGATCGAAGAGCTCGACATCCCGGTCTTCCACGACGACCAGCACGGCACCGCGATCATCTCGGCGGCCGCGTTCCTGAACGCGATCGAGCTCACGAACCGGCGCATCGACGAGTGCAAGGTCGTGTTCGCGGGCGCCGGTGCGGCCGGCATCGCCTGCGCCGAGCTGTACCTGAAGCTCGGCGTGAAGGCCGAGAACATCCTGATGATCGACAGCCGCGGAGTGATCTACAAGGGCCGCGAAGCCGGCATGAACAAGTACAAGGCGCGCTTCGCGCGCAAGACGAAGGCGCGCTCGCTCGACGACGCGATGCGCGGCGCGGACGCATTCATCGGTGTGTCAGCCGCCGGGCTGGTCACGCAGGACATGGTCCGGTCGATGGCGCCAAGGCCCTTGATCTTCGCCATGGCGAACCCCGATCCCGAGATCACCCCGGCCGAGGTCGCCGAGGTGCGCGACGACGCGATCATGGCGACCGGCCGCTCGGACTACCCGAACCAGGTGAACAACGTGCTCGGCTTCCCGTTCATCTTCCGCGGTGCGCTCGACGTCCGCGCGCGCAAGATCAACGACGAGATGAAGCTCGCCGCCGTGCGGGCGCTGGCCGAGATCGCGAAGCAGGGCGAGCAGGGCCTGCCCGACGAGGTGCGCCGCGCCTATCCCGGCGAGCGCTTCGAATTCGGGCCGCGCTACATCATTCCCAAGCCTTTCGACCCGCGCGTGCTGATCCAGGAGTCGTGCGCCGTGGCGCGGGCGGCCATGGAGACCGGCGTGGCGCGCATCCAGATCGACCTGGACGAGTATCGCGAGCGGCTCGAGAAGTACCGGGGCCGCAGCCGCGAGGTGATGCGCTCGGTGGTGAACCAGGCCAAGGCGGCGCCCAAGCGCATCGTCTTCCCAGAGGGCAGCGAAGAACGCGTGCTGCGAGCCGTGCAGTTGCTGCGCGAGGAGGAGATCTGCGAGCCGGTGCTGCTGGGCAACCAGGACGAGATCCGTGAGCGCGCCGGCGAGCTGGGGGTGGACCTCGCGGGCGTCCAGCTGATCGACCCGAAGCGCTCGGACAAGCGCGTCTACTACCGCAAGGAGCTCTTGAACCTGCGCCGCCGCAAGGGCGTGACCGAGCAGGACGCGGACCGGCTGCTCAACCGCCGCAGCTACTTCGGCGTGATGATGGTGCGCATGGGCGACGCCGCCGGCCTGCTGGCTGGACTCACCAAGTCCTACCCGGAGTCGGTGAAGCCCGCGCTCGAGGTCGTTGGCCTGGCGGAAGGCCACGAGCGCGCCGCCGGGGTATACCTGGTGATTCAGAAGGAGCGCGTGCTGTTCTTCGCCGACGGCTCGATCAACGTGGAGCCCACCGCCGAGGAGCTGGCGGACATCGCGGGGCTCGGCGCTTCGACCGCCAGCTGGTTCGGGTTCGACCCGGTCGTGGCCTTCCTGTCCTACTCGAATTACGGCAGCGTGCGCGGCGCAGACGGCGAGCGCCTCGGCGCGGCCGTGTCCATCGCGAAGGCGCGCTGGCCAGAGCTCGAGATCGACGGTGAAATGCAGGCCGACATCGCGCTGGAGCCGCAGAAGCGGGCGTCGCGCTTCCCGTTTGCCGACATCAAGCGCGAGGCGAACGTGCTGGTCTTCCCGAACCTGCACGCGGCGCATATCGCGGTGCGCCTGATGGGAAGCGTCGGCGGGGCGAGTGTGGTGGGCCCGATCTTGATGGGCATGCGCACTCCGGTGAATTGCGTGCCGCCGACTGCGAGCATCGAGGACGTCGTGAACCTCACGGCCGTGACGGTGTTGCAGGCCCAGAAGGAGTACTAGCCTGTCGCTCGAGGACAAGCTCAAGCAGCTCGAC
>CAXMNF010000322.1:0-3108 GCA_964194645.1 uncultured Gammaproteobacteria bacterium | reverse complement strand
CTCAAATTCGAGTCCCGCCGCCTTCAGCATGCCCCGCCTCCCGTGGACTCCGTCGAGCATACAGTGGGGGCGGGTGGGACACGAGTCGTCCGGTCGTGTCGCCCGGCTCGGCTCCGCGCTCGTGGGAACTCCCAGGCCCGGGCTCGAACGCCCGGCCGACTCGCGTCCCACCCGCTTGGGCAACGCAACTGGGGGGGGAGTCGCGGGCCCGCCTTCCTGCTTCCCGTAGGCGCGCCGTCAGGTGCGCCGTGCCGGAAGCGCGGCTTTGCCGCGCGTTACCCGGCTAAGGGGGTGAGGCACACACGAAGTCGGGTGCCGCTAAGAGGACGCGGAGCCTGAGCTTCGCTCAGGCTCCGAAACTTTCGCCGCAGCCGCAGGTGGAGGTGGCGTTCGGGTTGTCGATCTTGAAGCCGGACTTCGCCAGATCGTCGATGAAGTCGATGGTCGTGCCGATCACGTAGACGGCGCTCTTGGCATCGACCACGACGCGGAGCCCGTTCTGCTCCTCTTCCTGGTCGAGCTCGCCGATCTCGTCATCGAACATCAGCTGGTACTGGAGGCCGCTGCAGCCGCCGCCCACGACCTTGAGCCGCAGGGCATAGCCCCCGCGCCCGTCGCGCTCCATCAGGCTTCTGGCCTTCTCAGAGGCTGCTTCCGTCACCGTAATCAGTGCCATTACATCGCTCCCGACTGCTGAGTCTAGACCTGTGGGCGTCCAATGCAAGGCGCCCGGCGCGAATCGCCCGCTTGGACGGGGGGTTGCGCAACAAGCTTCATCTGGCGCCCGGAGCGTCCCCCTGTTCAGGAAGCTCATCGGATGTCAGGGCCGGACACTGGAGCCACAGGAAGCGCTCCCAGTTGCCGCTCGGGCCCGGGAGCACGCTCTCGGCCTCGCCGCGCACGGCGAGGCGCAGTTCGGCGGCAACCTCGCTCACCAGGCGCACGGCGCGCGCGCGCTCGGCCGGGTCGCGCACCACTCCGCCCGACCCGACCGCATCGCGCTCCAGCTCGAACTGGGGCTTTACCAGCAGCAGGAGCTGGCCGTCGGGCCTCGCGAGCGCGGCCAGCCGCGCCAGCACCTTGCGCAGCGAGATGAACGAGAGGTCGGCAGTCACCAGGTCGAAGCCGCGTTCTTCGGGGCCCGGCTCGAAGTGGCGCACGTTGGTGCGCTCGCGCAGCGCCACGCGGGGGTCCTCGCGCAACGAGAGGGCCAGCTGACCGTAGCCCACGTCGAGCGCCAGCACCGAGACCGCACCGCGCTGCAGGAGGCAGTCGGTGAACCCGCCGGTCGAGGCGCCTACGTCGGCGCAGCGCAGCCCGGCCGGATCGATGGCGAAGGCATCGAGTGCGCCCGCCAGCTTCTCGCCTCCGCGCGACACGAAGCGAGGGCGAGCAGCCATCGTGAGCGCGGCGTCGGCCGCGACGAGCGTTCCGGCCTTGTCGAGCACTTCGTCGCCCAAGCGCACGTCGCCGGCCAGGATGCGCGCGCGCGCGCGGCTGCGCGTCGCCTCCAGACCCAGCTCCACGACCCGCTCGTCGAGCCGCACGCGCGGCGGCGCCAAGCTAGGCCCCGAGCAGCTCGCGGGCGGCGCGCTCGATGCCTGCGGCGTCGAGCCCCAGATCCGCCAGCACCCCGGCGGGCGAGCCGTGCTCGATCACCTGGTCGCGCACACCGAGCGCACGCACCGGCTTGGCCACCCCGTGCGCAGCCAGGAGCGCGAGCACCGCGTCGCCAAAGCCAGCCTGGGCGCTGTGCTCCTCGACCACCAGGAGCCGCGAGCAGCGCGCCGCCAGCCGGAGGATTGCAGCCTCGTCGAGCGGCTTCACGAAGCGCGCGTTGAGCAGGGCCACATCGATACCGGCCTCGGCCAGGCAAGCTGCGGCGTCCTGCGCGCGGCTCACCGCCGCGCCGATCGCCACGATGCCCAGGTCGCCCCCGTCGCGCAGCAACTCGGCCTCGCCGATCTTGAGCGGCTTGATCTCGCTCTCGATTGGAACGCCCGGCGCCGAGCCGCGCGGGTAGCGCAGCGCGGCCGGACCGGGGTGCTCGATCGCGGTGCGCAGCATGGCGCGCAGCTCGTTCTCGTCCTTGGGCGCCATCAGCACCATGTTGGGCAGGGTGCGCAGGTAGGCGAAGTCGTACAGACCCTGGTGCGTGGCGCCATCGGCACCCACGATGCCGGCGCGGTCGATCGCGAAGGTCACGTCGAGGTTCTGCACGCACACGTCGTGCACGATCTGGTCGTAGGCGCGCTGCAGGAAGGTGGAGTAGATCGCGCAGACCGGCTTCAGGCCCTCGGTGGCAAGGCCGCCCGCGAACGTGACCGCGTGCTGCTCCGCGATAGCCGCGTCGTAGAAGCGCCCGGGGAACGCGTCCTGGAACGCCTCGAGCCCGGTGCCACCCGCCATGGCCGCGGTGATCGCCAGGATGCGCGGGTCGTCGTGCGCCAGCTGGATCAGGGCGTCGGAGAACACCTTGGTCCAGGAGGGAGGCCCACCGGCCGACTTCCCGATCGTGCCCGACGAGACCTCGAACTTGGACACGCCGTGGTACTTGACCGGGTCCTCCTGCGAGGGTTGGTAGCCGTGGCCCTTCTGCGTCACGCAGTGGACCAGCAGCGGCTCCTGCGGGTCGTCGGCATCGCGGGCATTCATGAAGGTCTCGAGCAGCTCCGGCACACTGTGCCCGTCGATCGGACCGATGTAGTTGAAGCCGAGCCCCTCGAAGAGCAGCGCAGGCGAGATGAACGCCTTGAACGACTGCTCGGCCTTGCGGATCAAGCTGAGCAGCTCCTCGCCGCCGCCGGGGATGGACTCGAGCGTGTGGCGGATGCCGCGCTTGATGCGCCGGATCAGCGGCCCCGACCAGCGCCGGGCCAGGTAGCTCGACATGGCGCCGACGTTCGGCGAGATCGACATCTCGTTGTCGTTCAGCACCACGATCAGGTTCTTGAGCTTCATGTAGCCGGCGTTGTTCAGGCCCTCGTACGCCATGCCTGCAGTGAGCGCGCCGTCGCCGATCACGGCGATCACGCGACCCGGTTCGCCCTTCAGGCGCAGCGCCTCGGCGATCCCGGTGGCAGCCGAGATCGAGGTCCCGGCGTGTCC
>CAXMNF010000321.1:0-2547 GCA_964194645.1 uncultured Gammaproteobacteria bacterium | reverse complement strand
GCGCATCCGCAGGATCGGACGCGATCTCGAGGCCGTGGCGCGCCAGCGCGCCACGCAGCGCGCGCGCCGCAACCGCGGGGGGCTGCCCGTGCTCTCGATCGTCGGCTATACGAACGCGGGCAAGTCGACGCTCTTGAACCGGCTGACGCAGAGCCAGGTGAGGGCCGAGAACAAGCTCTTCGCCACGCTCGACCCGTCGTCGCGCCGGCTGCGCTTCCCGCGCGAGCGCGAGGTGATCGTGACCGACACGGTCGGCTTCATCCGCGACCTGCCGCCGGACCTGGTGGCGGGTTTCCGCGCCACCCTGGAGGAGATCGAGCAGGCCAGCGTGATCCTGCTGGTTGCGGACGTGTCCGATCCGGCTCTGGAGCGCCAGATCGAGTCGGTGCGCGCCACGCTCGAGGACCTGGGTGTGGCCGACAAGGCCGAATGCCTGATCCTGAACAAGTGCGATAGCATGCCGCCCGAAGAGGTCGCCCGGATCGCCCACCGCCTGGGGGGGGAGCCGATCTCGGCACGGACTGGGGAAGGCATCGAGGCCGCGCTGCTGGCGGTCGAGAAGCTGGCCTTCCCCGGCGCGGACGGCTTCGCCATCCAAGCAAGAGGAGCCTAGGACCATGCAGGTCATGCGCAGAGCCCGCATCTCAGGCACCGGCATGTACGTGCCTCCGCGCGTCGTCACGAACCACGACCTCGCCAAGCTCATGGAAACCAGCGACGAGTGGATCCAACAGCGCAGCGGAATTCGCGAGCGGCACCACGTGGACGCCGGAACCGGTCCCGCGGAGCTGGCGCTGGAGGCCAGCAAGAAGGCGCTCGAATCCGCGGGCCTCGAGCCGGGCGACCTCGATGCGATCCTGGTGGCCTCGCTCACGCCGCACCACGACTTTCCGGGCGCGTCCGCTTTCCTGCAAGATCTGCTGGGCATCGCCGGCTGTCCGGCCATGGACGTGCGCGCGCAGTGCACGGGCTTCCTGTACGCCCTGCAGGTGGGCTCGCTCTACGTGGCTTCCGGCCAGTACGAGCGCGTGCTCGTCTGCGGTGCCGAGGTGCACTCGACGGGTCTGGAGTTCGCCACGCGCGGGCGCGACCTGGCGGTGCTGTTCGGCGACGGCGCGGGCGCCGTGGTGCTGGAGGCCTCCGACGAGCCGGAGCGAGGCATCCTGTCGGTGCACACGCACACCGAGGGGAAGCACGCCAAGAAGCTCTGGGTCGAGGCGCCTGGCTCGTCGATCTGGCCGGAGCGCATCACGCACGAGATGATCGACGAGGGCCGCCACTACCCGAAGATGGACGGCCGCTTCGTGTTCAAGCACGCGGTGACGCGGATGCCCGAGGTCGTGCATGAAGCGCTGGCCGCCAACAAATGCCAGATCGAGGACGTGGACCTGGCGCTCTTCCACCAGGCGAACCTGCGTATCAACCAGTTCGTGGCCAAGGAGCTGGGCATCCCGACCGAGCGCACCTACAACAACATCGACGTGTACGGGAACTGCTCGGCCGCCTCGATCCCCATGTGCCTGGACGAGTGCTCCCGCTCCGGGCGCCTCTCGAAGGGTGACCTGATCATGATGGCTGGCTTCGGCTCCGGCTTCACCTGGGGTTCGGCGCTGATTCGCTGGTAGGCCCGGCGAAGATTTGACGAATCGCGTCACGATCGATTGATCCTATTCCATAACTATCTGCATTTGCTAGAGTTTTTTGGCAGTTGACAGTATGACGCGTCGTGTTAGATTGCTCCGCTGACCACACCATCCAGACCGTGGCAAGGAGAACCAAGACATGGCAGCCAACCCGACCCCCTACGACCGCTTCAACGACGCCCTCAAGAGCATCGAGGAGCAGCTCACCAGCGCGCGCGACCAGTTCGACGAGCGCCGCAAGGAGTTCGAGACTGAGATCCGCAAGCGCGCCGGCAAGGTGCAGGACGAGGTCAAGAAGACCGCCCTGTTCCAGCGCGTGGACAAGGCCCGCAAGGACGTCGAAGAGCAGGTCGATCGGGCCCGCGAGACCGTCTATGACGTGTTCGGCATCGCCTCCAAGTCGGATGTGGACCGCATCAACCGCAAGCTGTCCTCGATTTCGCGTAAGCTGAACGACATCGCGAAGGACACCGCCAAGGAAGAGTCGCGCGTCTGATCGGGGTCCGGGCCTCGGGGGCACGGGCATCCGGTGACCAAAGAGACCGGAGGAGACCGTGCCCTTCGAAGCCCTGGATTTCTACCGCACCGACGACGAGCTCGCGGAAGACGAGCGCATCGTTCGCGACACGGTGCGCGAGTTCGTCGAGAGGGAGTTCCTGCCGCGCGTGGTCGAACACGTGCGGCAGGACGGCTCCTTCCCCATGGAGCTCGTGCCGCAGATGGCGGAGCTCGGCCTGTTCGGCGCGAACCTCGAGGGCTACGGCTGCGCCGGGCTCGGAGCGACCGCCTACGGGCTGATCATGCAGGAGCTCGAGCGCGGGGACTCTGGCCTGCGCAGCTTCGCGTCGGTGCAGGGCGGGCTGTGCATGTACCCGATCTACGCCTATGGAACCGACAAGCAGAA
>CAXMNF010000320.1:0-6069 GCA_964194645.1 uncultured Gammaproteobacteria bacterium | reverse complement strand
AGCGCCACGGCGGGCGCATCTGGGTGGAGTCCGAGCCCGGCAAGGGCGCGACCTTCTACCTGACGCTCAGGTCGTAGCGAAGGTCTCGATGATCGCGTCCGCGTTCTCGCGGGCGCGTCCCGGGCGCGCGCCCACGGTCGGCGGATAGAGCAGCACGTGGTCGGACAGGCCCTGCCACTGCTCGAGCTGGTCGCGCACCTCGGCGGGACGCCCGGTGATCGCGATCGCGTCGAGCAGCTCGTCGGGCACCGCGGCCGACATGGCCTTCCAATCCCCCTTGCGGAACGCCTGGGCGATCTCCTCGCCGATTGGGCGCCAGCCGTGCACGTCGAGCACCGAGTGGTAGAGGCGTGTCGTGTAGTAGAACGCGATCTGGGCGCGCGCTTCGCGACGCGCTTCGTCCACGTCGTCCGAGATCGAGCAGACCACGTAGGGCGCCAGCTCGCAGCGGCTGCCCTCCAGCGCGGGCCTTACCCGCTCGGTGATGTACTTGCGCGTGTAGATCGGGTGGCCGATCAGGCCGTCCGCGACGGCAGCGGCCGTGCGGATCATGTGCTTGTTCACGCCCGCGATATAGATGGGGATCTGTTCGCGGGGTGCGCCCGGCCGGGCGTACTGCGGGATCTGGATCTGGTAGTGCTCGCCGTCGAAACGCAGGCCGCCGCCCTTCTGCGCCGCGAAGGCCGCGCGTATCAGCTCGACCACCTCGCGCATGCGCGAAGCGGGTGGCTTGTCGAAAGGCACCGAGTACCACTTCTCGTTCATCGAGCGCGTGCCGCTGCCCAGGCCCAGGATCACGCGCCCGCCGGACAGCTCGTCGACGTCCATGGCGGCCGACGCAGCCAGCAGCGGCGTGCGCATGAAGGCGTAGGCGATCGCGGTGCCGACCTTTACGCGCTGCGTGGCCGCAGCCATCGCCGTCATGCGAACGAAGCCGTTGTGGTTGAAGAACTCGGTGCTCCACACCGAGTGCAGGCCGCGCGCATCTGCGTGACGGGCGATCTCGATCTGCTCCTGGATCGTGTTGCCCATCAGGACGAGGCCGTGCCGCATCGCTTTCCTCCATGCGCAGGCCCGTCATTACAGCACAGACGCGCCGCGGCCGGAGCGCGCCCCGTGCGCGCGGGCTAGACTGCCGGACGATGACGAATCGGGGGGTACGTCTCGCGACTGGCCTGGCCGCTGCGTGCTGCCTGGCGTGTGCCGCGCTCCAGCCACCGGGCGCAGCGCCGGCCGTAGCCGCGTTGCCGGAAGGCCCGACCCTGTTGCTGCGCGGCGGCAGCTTGCTGACCGCCGCGGGTCCGAGCCTGCTCGACGCGGACCTGCTGGTCGTGGGCGGCGAGATTCGCGAGGTCGGGCCGGGGCTGGTCGCACCGCCCGGCGCGGCGCTAGTCGAGCTCGAAGGCCGTTGGGTGACCCCCGGGTTGATCGACGCGCACTCGCACATCGGCGTCTACCCGCTGCCGTTCGTGCCGCCGCACCGCGACGCCAACGAGGCCACCTCGCCGTTCACGCCGGAGGTTCGTGCCGTCGACAGCTTCTGGCCCCAGGACCCGGCGCTGCGCTACGCCGTCGCCGGCGGAGTCACCGCCATCCACGTGCTGCCGGGCTCGGCCAACCTGGTGGGCGGGCAGGGCGTCACGTTGCGCACGGTGCGGCGCCTCTCGGCGGACGCCATGCGCTTTCCGGGCGCCCCGGTGACCATGAAGATGGCCTGTGGCGAGAACCCGAAGACGGTCTACGGCAAGCAGCGCAAGAGCGCGCCGAGCACCCGCATGGGCGAAGTGGCACTGCTGCGCCAGAAGCTCGCCGAGGCCCAGAACTACAAGCCCGGCGACGGAGCGATCGACTACGCCAAGCAGGCGTTGGCCGGCGTGGTGAGCGGCGAGATCCTGATCGAGAACCACTGCTATCGCGCGGACGAGATGTTGCTGCGCCTGCAGCTCTTCCGCGAGTTCGGGGTCACGCCGCGCGCGTTCCACCACGCGGTCGAGGCCTACAAGATTCGCGACGCGCTGGCCGAAGCGGGGGTGGGTGTCGCCACCTGGGCCGACTGGTGGGGGCGCAAGGTCGAGCTGCTCGACGCGGTGCCGGCTGCGATCGCGCTGCTCGACGAGGCCGGAGTCCGCGTGGCGGTGCACTCGGACTCGCCCGACGACATCCAGCGCCTGAACCAAGAAGCGGCCAAGGCGCTGGCCGCCGGCCGCCGCGCCGGGCTCGAAGTGACGCGCGAGCAGGCGATCCGCTGGATCACCGCGAATCCCGCCTGGCTGGTCGGGATCGGCGAGCAGGTGGGCACACTCGAACCCGGCAAGCGCGCCGATCTGGTGGTCTGGTCCGGCGACCCGTTCAGTGTCTACACGCGCGCGCAGCTGGTCTTCGTGGACGGCATCCTGATCTACGATCGCGCCGACCCGGCGCGCTTCCCGCCGAGTGACTTCGAACTCGGCCAGCGGGTCGCCCCGTGATCCTGCCGCTGCTCGCCGCCGTGGCGATCGTGGGGGGCACCGTCCACACCGGGCGCGGCCCCGCGCAGGAGGGCGCGACTGTCCTGATCGAGGCGAACCGGATCGCCGCGGTCGGCCGCGACGTACGGATCCCGGCTTCGGCCGAGCGCATCGACGCGACCGGGCTGGTGGTCACCCCGGGCCTGGTCGAGCCACATGCCCGGCTGGGCGTGGCAGAGATCGGGCGCAACGTGCCGTCGTCGGTCGAGGCGACCGCGGGCCGCGACTACGACCCGGTGCGCGCGGCCCTGCGCGTGTTCGACAGCTTCGACATTCACTCGCCCACGATTCCGGTGGCTCGGGGGGGCGGCATCACCTCCGCGCTGGTCGTCCCCCAGGGCGGTGTCATCTCCGGGCAGTCGATCTGGGTCGATCTGATCGAAGATCGGCCCGTGCGCAAGCGCGCGCTTGCGCTGCACGTCTCCCTGCTCGGCGACGGCCGGGGGCCGGGCGGCCGCAGTCGCGCGTTCCTGGTCTTGCGCGAGGCCTTCGAGGACGCGCGCCTGTACCGGGCCAATCGCGGACCCTACATCGCGCGGAAGCTGCGCCCGTTGTCCGTGTCGGCCAAGGATCTCGACGCGCTCGAGCGTACGCTCGAGGGCGAGCTGCGCGTCGCCATCGAAGTCGACCACGCCAGCGACATCCAGGGCGCCCTGCGGCTGATCCGCGAGCACCGCCTCGACGCCGTACTGGTCGGAGCGCGCGAGGGCTGGCTCGTGGCCAGCGAGATCGCGAGCGCCGAGGTCCCGGTGCTGATCGACCCGCTCGCGAACCTGCCGTCCAGCTACCAGGCGCTGCAGAGCCGCCGCGACAACGCGTCGCTGCTGCACGAGGCGGGCGTACAGGTCGGCTTCACGACTCGCGCCGACCCTCACCTGGCGCACCGCCTGCGCTTCGCGGCGGGGAACGCCGTGGCCGAGGGCCTGCCCTACGACGCCGCGATCGCCGCGATCACGCGCGTCCCCGCAGCCATCTTCGGCGTGGCCGACGCGGGATCTCTGCGCGTGGGCTCGCTCGCAAACGTGGTGATCTGGAACGGTGACCCGCTCGAGGTCACGAGCTGGCCGCTGCACATGTGGATCCGCGGCGTCCCCATCCCCCTGCGCTCGCGTCAAGACCTTCTCACGGAGAGGTATCGATAGCTCGCGCTCGTAGGGCTGTGGCGCGAGCGGGCGGGCGGGGGCCTCGACGGACCTCCGCTCTCTCCGAGAGGCGATCCAAGTTCGGCGGTGGCCAAACCGCTCCCTGACGGTCCGTCGAGGCCCCCGCCCACCCGCTCCAGTTGCCTATTCGCCGCGCGCGGTGCAGTTGCGAGTACTCCGGATGCGTCCGGCGTTCCTGACCCGCCTTGTCGGCAACGATTATTGAGGGCGGACGGGGTCCCCCCGGCGGACCGTCAGGGAGCGGGCCGAGCCTCTAGGCCCCGAGTCATCGCTGACGGAGCGGAGGTCCGCCGGGGGGACCCCGTCCGCCCTCGCCCAGACATTCGCGTGCGCCTACGCAGCAAGGAACTTTCGGAGTTCGCTCATGAAGACGTCGAGCTGGTCGTGGTGCACCCAGTGGCCGGCGCTTTCCACGTTCACCACTCGGGCGTCGCGGAAGAACGAGCCGCGCCCGTCCTGGCTGGGGTCGCTCGCCCAGCTCTCGGTACCGCGCACCAGCAGGGTGGGGCAGCGGACGCGCTCCCAGAGCTGGTGGGCTTCGTCCACGTTGAACGAGTAGGGCGAGTGGCCGCGCACGTAGTTGTCGAACTTCCAGCTATAGGTGCCGTCCTCGTTCTGGTTCACGCCGTGGATGGTCAGGTGGCGGGCCTGCTCGGCGGACAGGTGCGGGTTCTCCTCCTGCATGCGCGCCACCGCGTCGTCCAGGGTCGGGTAGCGGCGCGGGCTGCGGCCGGCGAGCTTGCGGCCCATCTCCATCCAGTCGCGCATGCGTTCGTGGACCGGCTGGCCGGCGCGCGCCTCGATCATCTTGGGCGGAGGACCCAGGCCTTCGATCGAGACCAGCCTGGTGACGGACTCCGGGAAGATGCCCGTGTATTGCACCGAGATCGCGCCGCCCAGCGAGTGGCCAATGATGGTCACGGGCGACAGCCGCTTCTGGTGCAGCAGCTGGGCAATGTCGTACACGTAGTCGACCATGGCGTAGTTGGCCCCCAGCACCCACTGCGAGTCGCCATGCCCGCGCAGGTCAGGCGCGACGATGTGGTACTCCTCGCGCAGCTCGCGCGCGACCCAGTCCCAATTGCGGCAGTGATCCCGCCCGCCGTGCACCAGCAGGACGGGTGGCTTGCCCTCATTCCCCCAGTCCACGTAATGCAGGCGCAGCCGCTGGGAGATGTAATAGTGCGAGGTCGGTCCGTGCAAATCCGCGCTCATGTCGCCATCATACTGCCATGGCCAGAGCCAGGGACCGGGAGCGGGGGCGGATGACCCGCGCAGACCTCGAGCGCGCCGTGGAGAGCGGCGAGATCGAGACCGTGCTCACGGTGTTCCCCGACCTGTATGGGCGCCTGGTCGGCAAGCGCATCACCGGCGAGTTCTTCCTGGACCAGACCGCCGACGATGGCATGCACGCCTGCGACTACCTGCTGGCCTGCGACATGGAAATGGATCCGGTGCCCGGCTACGCCTTCACGTCCTGGGACACGGGCTATGGCGATTTCCTGTGCAAGCCGGACTGGGGCACCATGCGCCGGGCGAGCTGGCTCGAGAAAAGCGCGATCGTGATCTGCGACGTGCTGGACGAGGCGACCCGGGAACCGGTCGAAGTGGCGCCCCGCGCCGTGCTGCGCCGCCAGATCGAGCGCGCCCGCTCGCGCGGCTACCTGGCCATGGGGGCCTCCGAGCTGGAGTTCTTCGTGTTTCGCGAGACCTATGAGACTGCGCGCGCCAAGGGCTTCGACCGCCTCGAAACCTTCGGCAGCTACGTCGAGGACTACCACATGCTGCAGGGCACGCGGGTCGAGCCGCTGGTGGGCGAGATCCGCCGGCAGCTCGACGCCTCGGCGATCCCGGTCGAGTTCAGCAAGGGAGAGTGGGGGCCCGGCCAACAGGAGATCAACCTGCGCTACTGCGAACTCGGCGAGATGGCCGATCGTCACGTGCTGTACAAGCACGCCGCGAAGGAGATCGCCAGCGCCCAGGGTCTGGCCATCACGTTCATGGCCAAGTGGGATCAGCAGCAGGCCGGGAACAGCATGCACGTCCACACCAGCCTGTGGGACACGCCCGATGCCCAGCGCAGCCTCTTCGAGGGCGAAGGAGAGCCTCTGCCCGGCTCGAACGTGAAGGGCTCCCCGCTCTTCGCGCACTGGCTGGCGGGGCTGCTCGAGCACGCGCGCGAGATCACGCTGTTCCTGGCGCCGACTGTGAACTCCTACAAGCGCTTCGTGGCCGGCACCTTCGCGCCCACGGCGATCGGCTGGTCGTATGACAACCGCACGGCCGGCTTCCGGCTGGTGGGACACGGGCAGTCGCTGCGCAGCGAGTGCCGCATCCCCGGAGCGGACGCGAACCCCTACCTGGCCTTCGCCGTGCTGCTGGCTGCCGGGCTCGACGGC
>CAXMNF010000319.1:0-2832 GCA_964194645.1 uncultured Gammaproteobacteria bacterium | reverse complement strand
GCGCGGATCTCGGCGTGCTCGCGGGCGTTCAGGCGGAAACGCAACAGCAGCAGCGCCTTCACCAGGAACAAGGCGCACGGCACGCCCGATATGAGCAGGCGGATCCACAGCTGCGCCGTCTCGCTCTGCACGGCGTTCGGGGCGAAGCCGGCCACCTGCAGGACCGCGCCGGCCAGCATGATCGCGCAGGCTGCGGCGGTCTTGGTGGCCAGGTTCCAGGTGGCGAAGTACGCGCCTTCCTTGCGCTCGCCGGTCCGGTACTCGTCGTAGTCGATCACGTCGGCCTGGATCGAGGGCGCCAGGATCCCGCCCGCGCCCTGCATGGCGCCGATCAGGCCGATCAGCACGAAGAGCAGCAGCGACTGACCCGGCGGCAGGAAGAACAGCGCGCCGAACGCGGCGGCCTTGACCAGGGTCGCCGCGATCCACGGGTCGCGCTTGCCGAAGCGCCGCGCCAGCGGAAACCAGGCGGGGTAGAAGAGCAGGCCCGCGGCGATCGCCACGCCGACGTAGCCGCCCGTGAGCCCCTTGCCGTCCAGCACGTACTCGTTCGCGTAGGGCACGCTGGTGATCAGCAGGGTGAAGCCGAGCTGGTCCAGGAAGAAGGCCGTGAGCAGCAGGCGCGCGTGCGGGTTGGCGAGCACGTCGCGGAACGCTGCCACCGAACGCACCGCGCCGCGGCCCTGGTGCTCGGCGCGTTCGCGGCTCCAGAGGGCGGTGCACGCGATCAGCAGCGCTCCGCCGGCCCCTCCCGCCGCGGCCAGACCCAGGGTCGCCCCGCGCACATCGGCCGCGTTCTCGATCAGGGCGAGCGCGCCGGCCGCCAGGAAGATGCCCACGAACTCGAACAGCATGCGCGCCCCGAACACGCGCGAGCGCTCGTGGTAGCCGACCGTGAGCTCTGCCCCGAGGGCCATGTGCGGGATGCCGACGGCGGTCTGCGCGGTGAAGTACAGCACGATCGCGGCGCCCATCCAGACCGTGAGCGCGGTTGGACCGAGCGCGGCGGGCGGGCTCCAGAGCGCGGCGAAGAGCAGGGCGAGAGGGACCGCGGCGGCCAGCAGCCAGGGGCGGCGGCGCCCGAGCGCGCTGCGCGTGCGGTCGCTCCAGTAGCCCGCCAGCGGATCGGAGACCGCGTCCCACAGCCGGGAGAGCCCGAACAAGAGCCCCATCAGTCCCGGAGCGATCAGCAGTATGTCGGTCGAGAACTTCAGCAGGTAGATCGAGACGAGTGCGCCCATGAAGCCGAGCGAAGTCGCGGGCAGTGCGTAGATCAGGATGGTGGCAAGCGGCAGGCGCTCCTCGGCCGGGGGCTTGCTCATGCACGCGGCTCGAAGCGCAGGCGCAGGCGCCGCGGGCCGCGCACGATCAGCGAGGTGCCATAGTCGAGCGCCGTCTCGACCCGCTCGATGCGCGCCAGCCGGGTGACCAACGCCTCGAGCGCGACGCGCGCCTCGAGCCGCGCCAGGCCAGCGCCCACGCAGAAGTGCGTGCCGAAGCCAAAGGCCACGTGTCCGCGGCTGTCGCGCGCCAGGTCGAAACGCGCCGCGTTGGCGAACTGGCGCTCGTCGCGGTTCGCCGACGCCACCAGCACCGCGATCATCTCGCCCTCCGAGAGCTTCCCGCCCGGGAGCTCCACGTCGGTCGTGGCGCGGCGCAGGGTGAGCTGCACTGGCGAGTCGTAGCGGAGCGCTTCCTCGACGGCAAGCGGCACCAGCTCCGGGCAGGCCACGAGCGACTCGAGCTGCTCCGGGTGTGCAAGCAGGGCCAGCAGCGCGTTCGCGATCAGGTTCGTGGTCGTTTCGTTGCCCGCGATCAGCAGGATCATGATCAGGTTGCCGATCTCCTCGACCGTCATCACCTCCTCGCTCGACTCGGCGGCGACCAGCGCGCTCACCAGGTCGTCCCTGGGGCGCGCTCGGCGTTCCTCGACCACCTCGTCGATCCACTGGCCGAGCTCCTCGTCCGAGATCACGATCCGCTCGGCCTGCTCCGGCGTGGGCTGGCCGGTGCCCGCGAGCAGCAGATCGGTGGACCAGCGCTTGAAATCGCGGTGCCGCTCGGGATCTACGCCCAGGATCTCGGCGATCAAGGTGATCGGCAGCGGCACGGCCAGGTCGCCGAGGAGATCGCAGCTGCCACGCTGCTCGAAGCCAGCGACGAGCTGGTCGGTCACGCTGCGCACGCGCCCCTCGAGCGCCGCGATGCGGCTCGGTGTGAACGCGCGGTTCACGATCTTGCGCAGCCGCGTGTGGACGGGCGGGTCGCTGCCGATCAGCGTTTCGCCGTCAATGCTGGCGTCGGTCATCACCGAGCGGGCGCCCTGCGTGAACAGGTCGCGCATGGCGCGCGACGAGAAGGCGGACGGGCTCTTCAGCACGGCCAGCACGTCCTCATAGCGGCTCACCGCGGCCATGCCCAGCGCCGGGTTGCGGTAGATCGGCGCCTCGTCGCGCAGCCGGGCATAGGTCGGGTAGGGGTTCGCGCGAACGGCCGGGTCGAAGGGGTTGTACTCGAGCTCGGGCATGTCGATCCTCCTGGCGACTGCTTCTGCCAGAGACGTGCCAGCGCGCGGTCACGTCTGTGGGGGGCTCGGGCGCGGGCCGCCGCGATCGCACGCTGTAGCGCTGCTGCATGCAGGGGGTGGCCTGCGGCCGCGCGCGCTAGGCGGACGCTCCCCCCAGCATCCGCTCGGCCAGCCAGCGGTGGAAGAGCCACAGGCAGCGCTCGTGGCGGCTCTGCGGACCGGGCGTCCACAGGCCGCTCGAGAGCCCGCGCTGCACGCCTTCGCACATGGGGATGTCCTCGTGGTGGATCGTCTCGAGCGTCTCG
>CAXMNF010000318.1:0-1639 GCA_964194645.1 uncultured Gammaproteobacteria bacterium | reverse complement strand
ATGATGGCGCAGGACAGGGGTCGTTGGGCGCCGGTCTGGAGCGAAAGACGTGGCCGTAGCCACGGCTTGAGTGAAGACCCAGCCCAACGGGACCTGGACTAGCCAGGGCCGGAGTAGGTCTGGACATGTAGGAGCGGCCGCCTGGTCGCGATTATTAGCGACGACAGATCGCGACGAGGCCGTCGCTCCTACACTGAGCGCAGCGACCGCTAGGGTAGCAATATGCGGGCTACCGAAACGTCGCGGCCGCGCTGAATGCCGACACCCACGCCGCGACAATGAGTCCCGCGGCCAGTATCGCGATCGTCTGCTGGGCCTTCTCGCCCCGAGGCAGTTGGCTTGCCGCCAGCCAGACACCCAGCCCGAAGCCTGCCAGAAATCCTGTCAGATGGGCCATGACATCGACGTTGTCGCCCCCGGTCCCCGTGCCAGTGCCCGTGAACGCCAGGAGGAAGATCGCCGCCGTAACCGGCGCAATGCGCACTTTCCACGGCGTGTCGCGCAGGAATCCTCGTCTCCAGGTGAAGGCCGACAACAGCCCCAGGGCTGCGAAGACCGAGGTGGATGCGCCGATGGCGAGGTGGCTCGCCGGTTGGATCCAGGCGTTGACCGCGTTACCGATCGTACCGCCGACCAGGATCGCGGCCCAACCGACACCCACGCCGAGATAACGGCCAATATAAAGGCCGAAGAAGCTGCCGAAAACGATGTTAGAGGCCAGATGGCTAATATCCGTGTGTAACATCAGCGCGGTCACGGCACGCCACCATTCGCCGGCGACAACCCGTCCTGCATCGAGCCGGCCCGCCCCGAGCCAGTCCAGGCCTAACGCGTCCTGCCGTGCCAGGATCGCGATCAACAAGAGTAGTCCGCCGTACACGATCACGCCGCTCCAGCCCGTGCTCAATTCACCGATGGGCTGGGGCCCGACTGGCGGCGCCGAGCGCTCGCGGTCGTAGGCCGCAAGTTCGGTCCCGGCCTGCGCGGCCTGGCTGGCTGGGACGCTGAGCTGCCACCTGCCGCCCAGGCGCGTCAGCTCGTGCTCGATTTGAAGCGCACTGAGCACCAGCTTCGCTTCGGCCGAGCGGCGCTGATCGGCGGTCTCGTAAACGACAACCCAGGGACTAGAACTTGCTGCCATCGTGGCGGGCTATGAAGCCTCGGCAGCGGAGACTATATTGTGAGGAACCCGGGGCTGGGCCGAAAGTCGACGGAAGTCTGCCATCATGAACGAAGGATACTGGGATCTAATCGAGACTGCGTTGGGGATCGTGTCGGTGGCCGTCGATGAGCGCGGCCGCGTGACGAGTGTGAGCTTCGACGAGACTCGTACCTCCGGCCGGCGAGGACGGGAGCAGTGCCGTCCGGTCTGCGACCAGCTACGCGAGTACTTCGCCGGTACGCGCAGGAGCTTCGACCTGGCGCTCGATCCCAGCGGTACGCGTTTCCAGCGACGCGTCTGGCGGGGGTTGACTGAGATCCCCTATGGCACTGCCTGTGGTTACGGCGACCTCGCGAGGCGCATCGGCAAGCCCGGCGCGGCGCGGGCAGTCGGTCAGGCGAACGGCGCGAATCCCATACCCATCATCATCCCCTGCCACCGCGTGATCGCCGCGGACGGATCGATCGGCGGCTTCTC
>CAXMNF010000317.1:0-1741 GCA_964194645.1 uncultured Gammaproteobacteria bacterium | reverse complement strand
GGCAGCTTCGAACAGTCGAATGCGTACTGAACGCGTTGCGGTGTTCGAGCCGGTGTGTGCCGTGGTTGGACGCGTGCCTAGCGAGCAGCCGCTGGCCGACGGTCCAGGAGAGCATGCGGCGATCGCCGTCGCGGCGCAGAGTCGGACGCGGCATCGCTGTACCGCAGGCCTCACGCGACCGTGCTGGGCCGGGAGGTGTGAGCGGCGTGGTCGGGGCGACTGGATTCGAACCAGCGACCTCTTCGTCCCGAACGAAGCGCGCTACCAAGCTGCGCCACGCCCCGACACAATCGTCCGCGTCTCCGCGAGAGCGGATCGCGTACACTAGCGCGGATTATGCCCGAGGGGTCAGGCCTGGTCGACCCGTTCCAGTTCACAGCCGGGGCGGGGTTTCTCCTGAGCGCGGGCATTGGGCTGGCTGCGCGCTGGCCTCGGCGCGTGGTCGCGCGGCCCGGGCTGGTTCTGGTGCTGGTCGGCGTGGTCACGCTGGCGGCGCTCGCGGCGCTGGTGCGGCCTACACCGCTGGGCGTGCGTCTGCGGATCGACCCCTCGACGGAGCTGCTGTTGCCGCGGGGCGACCCGGGCGTGGAGGTCTATCGCCGCGCAATCGCCGATTTCGGCGACGATCAGATCTTCGTGGTGGCGATGGAATGCGACGACGTCTTCCGTTCCGAGCACCTGCTGGCGCTGCGTCGGGTGAGCGACGCGGTCTCGCGCATCGACGGCGTGCGCAGTGTCTCGAGCCTCGTGAAGGTGACCGCTTTCCGCTACGACCCCGAAAAGGACTGGATCGAGGTCGGCCCAATCATCGACGAGATCCCAGACTCGGAAGCAGAGCTGGCTCGACTGCGCGAGCGCGCCCTTGGGACGCGTTCGTATCGCCGCAACTTGATCTCCGACGACGGTCGCACCGCGGCCCTCAACGTCTCGTTCAAGCCGATGACGGATCGCGAGTTCATCGCCGCAGGGGTCGACGCGCGGATTCTCGCGATTCTCGCGGCTGAGACCAGCGATCAGCGCCGCTTCCACGTCTCCGGCCGGCCGCACGTGAAGGCGCTGATGTACGAAACCATGACCCGAGATCTCGCGGTGCTGATTCCAGCCGTACTGGTCGTCGTCGGTCTGGTGCTGGCATTGATCGCGGGTAGCGCCCGGGGCATGTGGTTGCCGCTCGGCGGAGTGGCGCTTGCGATCGTCTGGACCTTTGGCGGAGTCGCGCTCCTCGACCGCCCGCTCACGGTGTTGACCGTGCTGTTGGCACCGACGTTGATCGCCATCGGCAGTGTCTATGGCGTCCACGTGGTGAATCGCTACGAAGAGGAACTCGCCGCCGGCGGCGACCGCGAGGCCATCGTGGTGCGCACCAGCGTCGGAATGCGGGTGCCGGTGATCATTGCGGGGGTCACCACGATGATCGGCTTCGGCGCGTTGCTGATCAGCGACGTACCGGCGGTCTTCGAGATCGGGGCGTTCTCGATCCTGGGGGTGGCGTCGATCACTTTGCTCTCACTCACCGCGATGCCCGCGGCGCTGGTCTTGCTGCCGTTGCCGACGCAAGCCTGCGGCCGGCGCGCAAGGCTCGCAGCGGAATTTCGTCGCGGTCTCGACGCGACGCTCGAGCGGGCAGCGCGTTTCGCGTGTGCGCGATCAGGCCTGGTGATCGGCGGATTCGGTGTCGCCACGCTGGTGGCGCTGCTGGCGCTGCCGCGGGTCGTGATCGACACCGACTATCTCAGCTTTT
>CAXMNF010000316.1:0-5294 GCA_964194645.1 uncultured Gammaproteobacteria bacterium | reverse complement strand
CTTGCCCATCTAGTACTCGCTGTCCCCGAACTCCACGCCGGCCAGCGCGCGCTTGTAGTCGCGCGGAAAGACCTGCACGAACTGCGGCAGCACCTCGGTCCAGCGCTCCAGCAGGTCGCGTGCCCGGGGGCTGCCGGTGTGGCGCAGGTGCTGCTCGACGAGACCGCGGAGCTCGGCTTCGTAGCGCTCCTCGGTCACCCGCTCCAGATCGACCAGCTCCTGGTTCGTGCGCACCGGCAGCCGGTCCTCGGGGTCCCAGACCCAGGCGATGCCCCCGCTCATGCCCGCCGCGAAGTTCGAGCCGGTCGGCCCCAGAATCGCGACGCGGCCGCCCGTCATGTACTCGCAGCCGTGGTCACCCACGCCCTCGACCACCGCCAGCGCGCCGCTGTTGCGCACGCAGAAGCGCTCCCCGGCCATGCCGTTGCAGAAGACCTCGCCGCTGGTGGCGCCGTAGCAGGCCACGTTGCCGACCACGACGTTCTCGGCCGCAACGAAGCTCGAGTCCGGGTGCGGGTGGATGATCACGCGGCCGCCCGAGAGCCCCTTGGCCACGTAGTCGTTCGCGTCGCCGATCACGTGCAGGGTGATGCCGCGCGGCACGAAGGCGCCGAAGCTCTGGCCGGCCGAGCCCGTGAAGTGGATGCGGATCGTGTCGTCGGGCAGGCCGTCCTCGCCGTGCCGCTTGGACACCTGGTGCCCCAGCATGGTCCCGACCGTGCGGTTCACGTTGCGCACGGGCATCTCGAACTCGACCGGCTCGCCGCGCTCCAGCGCGGGCGCAGCGCGGCGGATCAGCTCCTGGTCGAGCGCCCGGTCGAGCCCGTGGTCCTGGCCGCCGACGTTGTGGACCGGGGCGTCGGGCCGGGGCAGCTCGGGCCGGTGGAGCAGCGCCGCGAAGTCCAGGCCGTTCGGCAGCTTCCAGGGGCGGATCTCCGGGTTCGGCTCGAGTAGGTCGACGCGGCCGATCACCTCCTCGATGCTCCGGTAGCCGAGCGACGCCAGCAACTCGCGCACGTCCTGGGCGACGAAGCGGAAGAAGTGGACAGCGTGCTCCGGCTTGCCCGTGAACTTCTCGCGCAGCTTCTCGTTCTGCGTGGCTACGCCCACCGGACAGGTATTCAGGTGGCAGACGCGCATCATGATGCAGCCCAGGGTGACCAGTGCGACGGTGCCGAAGCCGAACTCGTCTGCGCCGAACAGCGCGCCGATCAGCAGGTCCCGGCCGGTGCGCAGTTGGCCGTCCACGTGCACCCTGATGCGCCCGCGCAGGTCGTTCATGACCAGGCACTGCTGCGTCTCGGCCAGCCCGATCTCCCAGGGCACGCCGGCGTGCTTGATCGAAGTCTGGGGCGACGCGCCGGTCCCGCCGTCGTGGCCGGCGATCAGCACGGACTCGGCGTGGCCCTTGGAGACGCCGGCGGCGATCGTGCCCACACCCGAGACCGCGACCAGCTTCACGCTCACGTCGGCGCCCGGGTTCGAGTTCTTCAGGTCGTGGATCAGCTGCGCCAGATCCTCGATCGAGTAGATGTCGTGGTGCGGCGGCGGCGAGATCAGGCCCACGCCCGGAATCGAGTGGCGCACGCGGGCGATGTTCCTGTCCACCTTGTAGCCGGGAAGCTGGCCGCCCTCGCCGGGCTTGGCTCCCTGCGCGATCTTGATCTGCAGCTCGTCGGCGTTCGTGAGGTACCAGCTGGTCACCCCGAAGCGGCCGCTCGCCACCTGCTTGATCGCGCTGCGCCGCCAGTCCCCGTTCGCATCGGGCGTGTAGCGGTCGGAGTCCTCGCCGCCTTCGCCGGAGTTGCTCTTGCCGCCGATCCGGTTCATCGCCACGGCCAGCATCTCGTGCGCCTCGCGGCTGATCGATCCGAACGACATGGCGCCGGTGCAGAAGCGCTTCATGATCGCTTCGACCGGCTCCACCTGATCGAGCGGGATCGGCACGCGGTCGCTCTTCAGGCGCAGCAGTCCGCGGATCGTGTACTGCTCGACGGCCTGGTCGTTGACAAGATCGGCATAGCGCTTGTAGGTGTCGTAGCTGTCGGTGCGCACCGCGTGCTGCAACCGGTGGACGGTGTCCGGGTTCAGCAGGTGGCGCTCGCCGTCGCGCCGCCACTGGTACTCGCCGCCCACGTCGAGTTCGGACTCGTCTCCGATCGTCCGCGGGAAGGCGCGCTCGTGGCGCAGCTGCGCCTCGCGGCCGATGGTGGCCAGGTCGACCCCGCCGATTCGCGAGATGGTCCCGCTGAAATACTCGTCCGTCACGTCGCGCGCGATGCCGACCGCCTCGAAGAGCTGGCCGCCGCGATAGCTGTGCAGCGTCGAGATGCCCATCTTGGCGAAGATCTTGAGCAGACCCTTGCCCAGCGCCTTCACGTAGTTCGCGTAGGCGGTCTCGCGGTCCAGCTCGGGGGACAGGTAGCCGCCGCCTTCGAGCAGCTCGTCGATGCTCTCGAACGCCAGGTAGGGGTTCACGGCTGCGGCGCCGTAGGCGATCAGCAGCGCGAACTGGCCGACTTCTCGCGCCTCGCCGGTCTCGACGACCAGGCCACAACCCATGCGCAGGCCCTCGCGGATCAGCGAGTGGTGCACGGCGCTGGTTGCGAGCAGGCTCGGGATCGGTAGCGCGTCGGGGCCGGCCTCGCGGTCCGACAGGATCAGGATGGTCGCACCGCCGCGCACGGCCTCGCTCGCTTCGCGGCGCAGGCGCTCGAGCGCGCTGGCGAGCGAGGTGCCGAGCTCGCCATTCGCCTTCCAGGTCATCTGCAGGGTGACGGCGCGGAAGTGCGGGTGGTCGAAGCGCCGCACCCGCTCGAGTTCGCTGTCGCTCAGGATCGGCTGGTCCAGGCGCAGCAGGCGCGCGTGCTCGGGCGTCTCCTCGAGCGGGTTCCGCTCGGCGCCGAGCGTACTGATCAAGGACATCACCGCGTCCTCGCGCACCGAGTCGATCGAGGGGTTCGTGACCTGGGCGAACACCTGCTTGAAGTAGGCAAAGAGCAGCGACGGGCGTTCCGACAGGCAGGCCAGCGGGGCGTCGTTGCCCATCGACCCGTCCGCCTCGCGCCCGTTCGACACCATGGGAGCCAGCAGGATGCGTTGGTCCTCGAGCGTGTAGCCGAACAGCTGCTGGCGCAGGCGGCGCGTGGCCGGGTCGGGCTCGTAGGTGAGCGGCGTCTCGGGCACGTCGTCCAGGGTCAGCCGGTTCTGCGCCAGCCAGTCGCTGTAGGGCTTGCGTGACGCGTACTCGCTTTTCAGTTCTTCGTCGTCGATGATCCGCCCCTGCTCGGTGTCGACCAGGAACATCCGGCCCGGCTGGAGCCGGCCCTTGTACTCGACGTCGTCCGGCTCCACGGGCAGCACCCCGCACTCCGAGGCCATGATCACCAGCCCGCTCTTGGTCACGTAGTAGCGCGACGGGCGCAGGCCGTTGCGGTCCAGCACCGCCCCGATGCTCCGGCCGTCGGTCATGGGGATCGACGCTGGGCCGTCCCAGGGCTCCTGCATGCAGGCGTTGTACTCGTAGAACGCCTTGCGATCCTGGTTGATCAGCGGGTCCTTGTCCCAGGCTTCCGGGATCAACATCATCATCGCGTGCGGCAGGCTGCGGCCTGAGAGCAACAGGAACTCGAGCGCGTTGTCGATTTGGTTGGAGTCGGACGCCCCCTCGCGGATGATCGGGAAGACCTTGGCGAGGTCGTCGCCGAAAAGCTCGGAGCGCATCAGCCCCTGGCGCGCCTGCATCCAGTTGCCGTTGCCGCGCAGCGTATTGATCTCGCCGTTGTGGCACAGCACGCGGAACGGCTGCGCCAGGTCCCAGGTGGGCCAGGTATTCGTGCTGTAGCGCTGGTGCACCAGCGCCAGCGCGCTCACGAAGCGCGGGTCGGCCAGGTCGTCGTAGAACAGCTCGATCTGCGGGGCGAGCAGCAGCCCCTTGTAGACGATGGTGCGCGCCGAGAGGCTGCACGCGAAGAACTCGTGGTGCTCCTCTTCGCGCCACAGGCGCTCCTGCGCGAGCTTGCGGATCACGTAGAGCTTGCGCTCGAAGGCGTCTTCGTCGGCGAGCTTGGCGTTGCGCCCCACGAACACCTGGCGGATGCGTGGCATGGTCCTGCGCGCCAGGTCGCCGATGTGCTCCGGCTTCACGGGCACGTTGCGCCAGCCCAGCAGCTCCTGTCCCTCGTCGCGGATCGCAGCCTCGAGCGCCGTCTCGCAGGCCCGGCGGCGCTTCCTGTCCTGGGGCAGGAACATCATGCCGACGCCGTAGTGACCGGGCTCGCGCAGCTCGATGCCCTGGTCACTACACACCCCCGCCAGGAACGCGTGGGGAAGCTGCATGAGGATGCCGGCGCCGTCGCCCGTGCGCGGATCGGACAGCACCGCGCCGCGGTGCGTCAGACAGGACAGGATCTTGATCCCGTGCTGGATGATCTCGTGCGACTGCGTGCCGTCGATCTTGCACACGAAGCCGACGCCGCACGCGTCGTGCTCGAAGGACGGGTCGTAGAGCCCCTGCCGTCCCGGTTTGAGAGTCTGCGCCATCGACACCTTTCCCACTAGCCCGCGGTCTCGCCTGTTGCGCGCCGGTCCGGATCGAAGTCCAGGGCGCGACCGCCGGTCGCGAAAACTGTCGACTTCGGCCGTCTCGCCCTGGGCCGCTCGCCTGCCGAAGGCGAAGCCGACCGCGCAACTCGTCGCGATTCCTCGGGAAACCGCCGTTGTTAAGCTACCGAAATCGCGGAAAGTGTGTCAACTGGCCGAGGCCGGGGGATTTTTCGTGCGCTTTTTCGTCCGCCCCGCTTGACGATTGCAAGTAGTCGTTGAAAGATCGAGTGGTGGCGCGGGGGCTTGCGGGAGGTTGTGCATGAGCGAGGTGAGTGAGATCTACGGGACCGCTCTTCGGGAGGGGTCTGCGGCGGCGGCGCGGCCGGCGGTGCATCTGGTGAGCTTGCTCGAGGAGCGGATCGCGTCGTTGGTGGAGCGCCATCGCGACTCGCGCAAGCGCGTCGAGGAGCTCGAAGCGGCCCTCGCGGAGCGCGAGGCGCGCATCGGGGAGCTGACCCACCAGGCCGGCGAGCAGCAGCGGGTCCGCGCCGAGGCGCGCGAGCGCGTCACGCGCCTGATCGGGCGGGTCGCCGAGCTCGAGAGGCAGCCGCAGGATGGGGGGCCGGCCGAATGACGGCGGTGAAGATCCTCGGCAAGGAATACCGCCTGAAGGGCGACACCGACCCCGAGCACATGCAGCGGGTCGCCGACTACGTGGACCAGCTCCTGCACGAGATCGGCCGCACACA
>CAXMNF010000315.1:0-8685 GCA_964194645.1 uncultured Gammaproteobacteria bacterium | reverse complement strand
GCCGGCGCGGCCGCGCTCGCGCCGCTGCTGCTGGGCGCGCTCGAGGCGGCAGCACTCGAGCTGGCCGACCAGCCCGACGCGGACGGTTGGCGACAGCTACACACGTCGGTGACGCTGCTGCTCGAGGGACTGCGCCTGGTCTCGCTCCAGGGCGTGGTGCCGGCCGTGCCGAAGAGCGCCGAGGAGGATCGCGCATGGCAGACCTGGCAGAGGCGCGGCGCTTCTACGCCGAGGAGCTGAGGTACATCGCATCGCTCCGCGGCGAGGCGCTGGTCGAAGCGTTCGCAACGGTGCCGCGCGAGCGCTTCCTGGGCCGGGGCCCCTGGGAGCTGATCGGCCAGGCCCGCGGGGGACGCAGGCTCACGCCCGACTCCGACCCGCGGCACCTCTATCACAACGTGCTGGTCCCGATCGATCCGGAGCGGCACCTGAACAACGGCTCGCCGTCGCTCTGGGCGGTGCTGCTCGACGAGCTGGCGCCCGCACCCGGCGAAGCCGTGTTTCACCTGGGCGCGGGTACGGGCTACTACAGCGCCATCCAAGCCGAACTGGTGGGCCGCGGCGGCCACGTGCTGGCCGCCGAGCTAGACGCCGAGCTGGCGGCACGCGCCGCGGCAAACCTCGAGCCCTGGCCCTGGGTCGAGGTGCGAGCGGGCGACGGCACACTCTTGGACCCGGGTCCGGTCGACGTGATCGTCGTGAACGCGGGCGTGACGCACGCGCTGCCCGTGTGGCTCGAGCGACTGCGTCCGGGCGGGCGCATGCTCCTGCCGATCACCGGCGACGGCTTCCCCGCGGGCGGCTTCGGCGGCGCCCTGCGCGTAGAGCACAAGTCCAAGGGCCTGGCCGCGCGCTTCGTCTCGCGCGTGGGCATCTACCCGTGCGCAGGCGCGCGCGATCCCGAGCGCGCGGCGCAGATCGCTCGCGCGTTCGCAGAGCGTGAGCTCGCGTCCCTGACGGTGCGCTCGCTCCGCACCGACGAGCACTCCGAGCAGCAAACCTGCTGGCTCCACACCCCCGGCTTCTGCCTCTCAACGCAAACGCTCGACTAGCGCCTCTCAGTTCGAGCGGCCTAACGGCGAGCGGAGCTCGCCTTGCCGCACGGAGAGCGACTGGGAAGTCGCTCTCCTACGGGAACGGGGGGAGCGGCCCAACCGCGCGCGACGCGGGGCGCTGCAGCGGATCGGGTATGCTGGTCCGGTGAAGTTCGGGATCTTCTTCGAGCTGTCGGTGCCCCAGCTCAGGGGGCGCTCGTGACACAGACCCTGCCGCTCGATGCAGAGTTCCTCACCGGCTTCATCTCCACCATGCCCAGCGCAGCGGCGGCGCGCGAGACCGCCGCGCTGGCGCAGCGCCTCGACTACGACTCGGTCTGGGTCGGGGACCACGTCGCCTTTCCCGTGCCGATCCTCGACCCGCTGCTGCAACTCGCGCAGCTCGCCGCGCTGGACGATCGCTTGCTACTCGGCACGGCCGTGTACCTGCTGCCGCTGCGCCACCCGACCCCGGTGGCGAAGCAGGTCGCCACGCTCGACCGCCTGTCGGACGGGCGGCTGGTCTTCGGTGTGGGTGTCGGGGGCGAGTTCCCCGCCGAGTTCGCAGCCTGCGGCGTCCCCGTCGAGGAGCGCGGCGCGCGCCTCTCCGAGGGCATCGCGGTGCTGCGCAAGCTCTGGAGCGGTGACCCGGTCAGTCACGAAGGCCGCTTCTACGCGTTCGAGGAGGTGCACATGCTGCCCGCCCCCGTGCAACCAGGCGGGCCGCCGATCTGGTGCGGGGGCCGCTCGCCGGCCGCGCTGGCGCGCATGGGCCGCCTGGCGGATGGCTGGATCTCGTACGTGGTGACGCCCGAGGCCTATGCAGCGGGCCTGGAGGCGATCGCCCGGGCCGCCGAGGCAGCCGGCCGGCGCATCTCTCGCTTCGGCACCGGCCACCTGCTGTTCATGCGGCTGGGCGCCACGCGCGAGCAGGCCCACGAGCACGCCAACCGCCACCTGTCGCAGCGCTACGCCATGGACTTCAGCCTCGCGACCGCGCGCTATGCCGCGCTCGGGCGGCCGGCGGACGTGGCCGAGCGGATCGACGCGTTCCGGCGCGCCGGCCTGCGGCACGTGGTGCTGGACCTGGTCGGGCCGTTCGAGGACCGGAACGACCAGCTCGAGCATTTCGCGAAGGAGGTGCGGCCGCTCCTCTAGGAGCGCGGCCGGCCGCTAGTCGTCCCAGCGGCGCCCTACGGGCGGCTGGTCATCGTCCCAACGGCGGCCTCCAGCCGGCTCGTCCTCGCCGACCGCGAGCTGGCGCAGCGCCAGGGCCAGCTCCTCGCAGTTCTCGGCGGATTCGGCGATCGTGTCGGCATCGCGAAAGTCGGCGTGAAGCACGAAGGACGAGCCGGACACGCCCTTGATCGAGGTCACGACTTTGACGTCGCTTGACGCCTCGTCGTACTGGTACTGGAACTCGAGTGTCGAGTAGCCGAGGCGGCGCCGGTTCAAGAGGTCCCGGTCCGTGCGCACCTTGAGATCGTAGATGTCCTCGAGCACTCCGGTGAGCGCAAGCTCGAACTCGAGCTCGTCGTAGTTGCCGGCGAGGGTCATGATCCGAACTCCATCCCTCCGGATGAGCTGACGGAAGAGACTTCGGCGGCCGGTGGCGAACACCTGAGCGCAGATTGCGACAGTTGCGCCCGGGAGAAGCAAAGAGAAGGCCTCGTGCCGCCCGGCTGCGCATCAGTCGCACAACCGGAGCGGTACGAGGCCTTGCGGGAAGGAGCGCGGCCCGCGCGGGCCGCGCTCCCGGAGCCCGTCTGACCCTAGGCGTTGATCTGCGCCTGGCGCGGCGGAATCTGGGCTGGAGCGCCCGCGATCACGTCACGGCCCGGCAGCTCGCTGACCGGGATCCGCCACTGCTTGCCGATGCGGACCGCGCCCATCTGGCCGGACTCGATCAGCCGGTACACGGTGCGTGCAGAGATGCGCAGGAAGTCCGCTGCTTCGCGAACGGTCACCAGGTTCTCATTCATGGTAAGTTCCCCCCTCTTTGGGCCCTTATGGCCCCGGAATGTCCAACGGCCCTCTTGGTCGGCCGAACTGGTTCAAGCCCGACCAGCCTCGCCCACTGGGGATCGTTTCGACATCCGCGACAGTCCCTTGATAGGCTGAGTCGTCCAAATCTTGCTGGTACTTCTGAACCGGGGGCTTCGATGCGCGCGATTCTTCGGCCAAGAACCACCTTGCTGGTCTTTGCCCTGCTCGGCCTGGCCTGTGCCGTGGCGATAGGCGAGCCATCCCTCAGCCAGATCCACAAGATCTACTGGCCCAACGGACAGCTGCGCGCGCAGGGCCAGGTGATCGACGGCTTGAAGGAAGGCCGCTGGACCTACTGGCACGTGTACGGCGAGAAGAAGGAGCAAGGCGGGTTCCGCGCCGGGCTGCGCGACGGCGAGTGGACCTCCTGGCACCCGAGCGGGCAAGTGCGCGCCGTCATGCACTACCAGGCGGACCAGCTACACGGACACTTCGTGTCGTACCGCGCCGACGGCAGCCGCGCCGAGGAAGGTGAGTTCGTGTCGGGCGAGCGGCATGGGCGCTGGACGGCCTTGTACCCGGCGAACAAGGGCTGGGCGGAGATCCTGTACGAGCGGGGCGAGGCCGTGTCACGGCGCGACGTCCCTCCGGCCGTGAGCGCGCGTCCCTCGACGCGCTAGACAGTCCAGAGCGGCTCGAGGCTTCCGTCGAAGTCGTCGGAGTCGCGCATGCCCGCGTGGACGATCGAGCGAAGCAGGCTCGGGAACTGCCACTCCTCGCGCAGGCGTGCGTTGAACTGGTGGGCCAGATCCCTGGTGAGCTGCACCAGCGGGTGGGGCTGGGCGTCCGGGTCGTGATCGACGACCAGCATGTGCAGGTCGAAGGTCGGGCGGTGGGGCAGCTCGTTCTTGAACAGGAAGCGGTTCGCGCGCTCCATCTGGCAGCCCGTGGCGACCTCTGCCAGACAGGTGATCAGGCGCAGGAAGGACAGGTACGGGCTCTCGTCCTCCTGGGGCATCACGACGCCCAGCACAGGCCGCATATCCTCGCCCTCGACCTCGATCGCGCCCACGTAGTCGAGCCCGCCGCCGGTGATGCGCCGGTCGGCGCCGTCGTCCGGAGAGGCGACCGAGTTCCAGAGCGGCACGATCTCGCGGGCGATGTAGCGGAAGCTGCAGTCCGGGTCCGCGACTCGGAGGTGCTCGAGCTCGATCAGGCGCTGGGCGATCTGGTCCACCCAGCGGCGCTTCGGGATGTCGGGCTGCCCGTAGGCGCAGAAGTCCTCGGTGCGGTTGTCGAAGGCCTCGGCGGTCAGGAACGAGTCGCAGAACTCGGCGACCAGGATCTCGGGGTTCTCCAGGTACGCCACGCACTCGCGCATCTGCGCCTTCGTGTCGCGCGTGCGCGACAGCTCAAAGCGCTTGCGCAGCGAGGTTCTGGGAACGACCACACCGGCCACTGGATCCTCCGCCTTCGCCACGGACATCGGCAGATCTGGCCTGGAGATTCAGCCGGGGTCCCGGGGAGGCCGGAGGGCTAGTCCTCGAGCGTTCCCGGGCCCTCCTCGCCGCCCCGCGAGCGGCGCAGCAGCTCGGACTCGGTGGTCTCCTCGGACCAGCGCGGCGGCTCCAGAACTGACTCGAACTCGGCAAACGGGAACGGCGCGCGCGCCTCGTTGTAGCTCAGGTAGCGGTAGATCCGGTACAGGTAGGCGCTCAATCGGTTGGCGAGGCCGCTCACAGCCGCGCGCGGCGGCTCGCCCGTGACCAGCGCGAAGATCAGCGAGAAGCCGACCAGGACGCGCAGCGCCAGCTCGACGACTCCCGCGATCAGCAGGAACAGCAGCGACAGCGCGATGCGGATGCCGGTGTCGCTGCGCGGGATCCGCTCGGGATTCGACATGGGAGCCCTCCTCTTGGTTGTGATGTGCACGGGGCGTGCCAGCCGACGGGCCGCGCTGCCGGGGCGAGGTCGCAGGCGGGTGTCGCGTGCGCGCTTCAGGTGTCGTGCGATTCCTGCTCCGGGGCGGGCTCGACCTGCACGCGCAGGCCGCGCACGGCTCGCACGACCACGGCGCGCCCCGAGGCCAATGAACGGGTACCACCCACCAGCTCGCCGCGCCAGCGCTCGCCGCGCACCCGCACCCATCCCGAAGGCTCGAGCCGGCCGTCGCTGGTACCGGTCTGGCCCAGCAGCGCCTCGGCGCCGACCATGCGACTCGGGGTGTCCGCGTAGGAGTGGCGCAGGAATGGGTAGAGCAGCGCGTCCTTCAGGAGCAGCAGCCCCAGGAGCAGCGCGGCTGCCCAGCTCGGCAGATCCCAGAAGCGCCACAGGAGATACGCGACCAGGCTGACGCCGGCCCAGCCGGGCACCTGCAGCACCACGTACTTGGCCAGGGTGCGCACGGCCGGAGCGTGCCGGGCGCGCGCCCGGCCCGCAAGCGCTTGCCGGGCCGCGGGGTGCGTGGTAATCCTTGCCACCCCTCGGGCCGCGGCCGCGCGCGGCCACCGCTCGCCCCCGTCGCAGCAGGAGCCGTCCGTGTCGTCCGCCGAGCCGCAGCGCATCGAGCCGCCCGTCGAGAGCGACGTGCCGGCCTCCGAGCGGGGCGGTGTGCGCGAGGTGCTGGACCTCGCCGTGCCAGTGATCCTGATGCAGATGTCGCTCACGGCCATGGGCTTCATCGACTCGGCCATGGTCGGACGGCTGGGAGCCACGCAGCTCGCCGCCGTCGGTTTCGCGGGCATCTGGAGCTGGACGGCCTTCAACTTCTTCTTCGGCACGGTCACTGCCGTGCAGACCTTCGTCGCGCAGGCCTGGGGCGCGGACCGCGAGCACGAGTGCGGCGTCTGGCCCTGGCAGGCCTTCTACTTCGCGCTGCCGCTGGTCTCGCTTTCCGCGCTCGCGATCGGGCTGGCGCTCGGGCCGCTGCTGGCGCTGCTCGGCCCCTCGGCGGAGATGCAGGCGACGGCCGCCGTGTACCTCCGGCCCCTGCTCTGTGGGGCACCCGGCATCACCATCGGGTTCGTGCTGGGTGGCTTCTTCCGCGGACTCGGGGACACGCGCACCCCGCTCTACGCGACGCTCGCAGCGAACCTGGTCAACGCCGTGCTCGACTACGGCCTGATCTTCGGGAAGCTCGGGCTGCCCGAGCTGGGCGTCGCCGGAGCCGGCATCGCCACCGCGATCGGCCAATGGCTCTACGCGGCCTGCCTGGTGGCGGTCTTCGCGAGCCGCGAGGTGCGGCGCCGCTACGCCACCGAGCCCGTCGTCCCCGACCTGGCGAGAATCCGCCGCGTGCTTCGCACCGGTCTACCGGTGGGCGGTCAGTGGGTGATCGGCATGCTGTCGTTCGCCGTCTTCTCGACGGTGATCGCACGCATGGGCGACCGCTCCGCGGCGGCCAGCCAGGCCTTCGTGATCCTGCTGTCGGTGTCGTTCATGCAGGCGATCGGCATCTCGACCGCGTCGGCAACCCTGGTCGGGCGCTACATCGGCGCCAAGGACCTCCCCTCCGCGCACAGGAGCTTCCGCTCCTCCGAGAAGCTGGCCGCCTTGCTGGGCGCGATGATCGCGCTTTTGTTCGTGGCGTTCCCGGAGTTCCTGCTGCGCATCTTCACCGACGATCCGGAGGTCGTGCGGCTGGGCCGCGGCCTGCTGCTGGTCGGTGCGGCCTTCCAGTTCTTCGACGCCTTCGGCATCGTCGCCAGCGGCTCACTGCGCGGCGCCGGCGACACGCGCTGGCCCTTCCTGGTGCAGACGGCCTTTGCCTGGGGCCTGTTCGTGCCGCTCGCCTACTGGTTCGGCGTGACCCTCGAGGGCGGCGTGTTCGGCTCGTGGCTGGCCGGCGCGCTCTACGTGAGCGCGCTGGCCGGCGTGCTGGTGCTGCGCTTCCGAAGCGGCGCCTGGGAGTCGATATCTATCTAGTCTTAGCGGCCTAACGGCGAGCGGAGCTCGCCTTGCCGCGACGGAGAGCGACTCAGGAAGTCGCTCTCCTACGGGAACGGGGGGAGCGAGGTAACTAGCGGCCTAACGGCGAGCGGAGCTCGCCTTGCCGCGACGGAGAGCGACTGGGAAGTCGCTCTCCTCTGAGAACGGGGGGAGCGGGCTGTCGCGGTCGCGGCCGACCACTGGAAGCTCGGCCACGAGCTAGGGGCGGATCACGTAGAAGGCGTTCACGGGGTGGCCGAAGTCGATTGGCTCGAAGCGGCCGAAGCCGGCGTCGCACGCCATCTGCTCGAGCAGCTGCGCGTGCAGGCCCAAGGTGCCGAGCCCGGCGCCGTCGGGCTCGGAGAGCGAGGACGACATGCAGACCAGCACCGAGAAGCCGTACATCATGGCGGCCATCGGGTTCTTGGCCACGTTCCCCTCGTACGAGGGCTGCGCCTTGATATCGGCCACCAGCCAGGTGCCGTCGGGTGCGATCGCCTGGCCGATCGCACGCACCACGTCGGCCGGCCGCGTCATGTCGTGCAGGCAGTCGAAGGTGGTCACGAAGCCGAAGCGGCGGTCCTGCGGCAGCGGGTCCCGGGCGTCGTCGTGGAAGTGCAGGTTCGCGATGCCGGCTTCCTTCTTGTTCTCCTCGGCGCGCGCCAGCGCGTGGGCGGAGATGTCGTACCCGTGGAAATCGGAGTGCGGGTAGGCGCGCGCCAGCTCGACCAGAGCGACGCCGGCCCCACAACCCACGTCCGCCACCTGGATGCCGGCCTCCAGGGCAGCCTGCACGCCGTCGAGCCGGGGGATGGCGACCGGCACCAGCAAGCTGCGGAACCAGGGCGCGAAGCCGCGCTCGATGCCCCGCGCACCTTCCGGACCGAGCGCGTCATAGGGCAGGCCCTGTCCGCTGCGGAACGCCTCGGGGAGACGGTCCAGCAGGCCCATCATGTGGGGCAGCTGTGCGAAGAAGCCGGCGCCGTTCGCCGGGTGCCGCTCGTCGACCAACACCGCGTGCGCCTCCGGCGTGAGCTCGAAGCGATCGTCGCCGCGGAACTCGAGTACGCCGCCCGCCCCCTGGGTGCACAGCCACTCGCGCAGCCAGCGCTCGCTGAGCCCGGTCTTCGCAGCCAGGGCCTGCGCGTCGACCGGCCCAGCGCCGGCCATCGCCCGGTACAGCCCCAGGCGATCGCCCAGGTGGATCATCGCCGCGACGGTGGCGCCGCTCATCATGCCGAATACGTGCCGGGCGTAGTCGCGCAGCTTCTCGGGGTCGGGTGCGGGGTGCTCGGCCATGGAATCCTCCCGCGCCGATTATACGTCGCCCCCGGCGCTGCCGAGCTCGAGGCGGTAGTAGTACTCGACTGTGTCCGACAAGTCGTGCAGCAGACGAGTCTCGCCGCCGCGCTGGTAGCCACGCTTCTCGTAGAGCAGGTGGGCGGTCTCGAAGCGCGTGTCGCTCCACAGCTCGACGCAGGCCGCCCCCCTGCGCCGCGCCGCCTGCTCGACCCGCCCGCACAGGCGATGGGCCAGACCCTGGCGCCGCAGAGACGCGTCCACGTAGAGCTTGCACAGCTCGACCGCTTCCCCGGCCGGCAGCCAGCCGATCGAGGCAAGCGCGCGGCCGGTGCACTCGGCCACCCAGAACTCGCCGCCCCACGCGCGGAAGGCGCTGGCGATGCGGCGCAGCTCCGGAAGCTCGCCGTCCACGTCGAGCACGCACCCGGGGTACTCG
>CAXMNF010000314.1:0-3751 GCA_964194645.1 uncultured Gammaproteobacteria bacterium | reverse complement strand
CGGCCAGCCGTCGAGGTCGAGTCCCTGCTGCTTGTAGGTCAGGATCCACGGCCAGGACGCGATGTCGGCGATCGAGAAGGCGCCGCACAGGTGCTCGCGTCCCTCGAGGCGCCGGTCCAGCACGCCGTAGAGCCGCTCCAGCTCGTCGCGGTAGCGGCGGATCGCGTAGTCGAGCTTCTCGGGCGCGTACAGCTTGAAGTGGCCGTGCTGGCCGGCCATCGGGCCGAGCCCGCCCACCTGCCACATCACCCACTCGAGCACTTCCTTGCGGCCGCGCGGGTCTTCCGGAAGCAGCCGGCCGGTCTTCTCGGCCAGGTAGATCAGGATCGCGCCGGTCTCGAACACCGGGATCGGCTCGCCCCCGTCCGCGGGGTCGCGGTCCACGATCGCCGGGATGCGGTTGTTCGGGCTGATTCCCAGGAAGTCGGGCGCGAACTGCTCGCCGCGTCCGATGTTCACCCAGTGCGTCTGGTAGGCGAGCTCCAGCTCCTCGAGCGCGATGCTGGCCTTCCAGCCGTTCGGGGTGGGCCAGTAGTAGAGATCGATCACCGCGGCTGGGTCTGCGCAGACTCCGTGCTGCCGCTGCGCAGCTGGGCCAGCAGCTCCATCAGCTCTGCCGGCGGTAGCGGCTCGGCGTCGACGGTCGAGTCCGAGTGGTGCTCGAACTGCAGGATGCCGAGCTTGTCGTAGGCCTCGCGCACGCGTGGGGTGAGCAGGCCCAGGCGCTTCAGGTTCGGCACGATCTTCGAGAAGAGCATCTGGCGAAAGCCCTTCATGAAGGGCGTGTCGAGCGCCCAGTTCACCCAGACCGGCACGTCCAGGCCCATGCGCTCGTAGACCTGCTCCATCAGCAGGCGGTCGCGCATCAGGTAGGTCGCCTCGATCACGAACTCCTCGCGCTCGGCCAGCTCGGCGGAGCTGAGCTCCTTGGTGTAGAGCCCCTCGAGCGAGAGCACGCCGAAAGCCACGTGACGCGACTCGTCGGCCATGATGCGCGAGGTGATGTCCTGGATCAGAGGCTCGTCGGGGAGCTGGAGCTTCATCATGCCGAAGGCGGCCAGGGCCAAGCCCTCGACCATGATCTGCATGCCCAAGTAGGTCATGTCCCAGCGCGAGTCGGAGATGATCTGCTCGAGCAGGGTCTGCAAGCTCTGGTTCACCTCGAAGGAGCGCCCCAGCTTCTCCGTCAGGTAGCGGTGATAGACCTCGACGTGGCGCGCCTCGTCGGCAACCTGGTTGGCGGCGTACCACTTGGCCTCTTCAAGCGGTGCGGCCTGCACGATCTTCGCGGTGGCGAGCAGGGCTCCCTGCTCGCCGTGCAGGAACTGGGAGAGCATCCAGGCGTTCATGTTCACGTTCAGCTCGACGATCTCCTTGTCATCGAGCGTGCGCGGCGGCTGCAGCATGGCGTTGTACATCTCCGCCATGCCGGCGTCGCGGTACATCCGCTCCAGGTCCACGTCGATCGACCAGTCCAGGTCGCTGGCGTTCCAGGTGCCGGCCTTGCCCTTCTCGTAGAGCGCCAGCAGGTTCTGTCGCTCGAGGCTGTACTCCCAGTCGAAGACGGTGTCCATGGTGCTGGAGACGGCGCTTTGGTGGCCGGACTTGGGCAGCGGCAGGGGATTTTTCTGTTCGTAACGCATGCCGGCAGCCTAACACTCCTTGCGGCCCGGCGAGCGGTCGGCGATCTTCGCCCGCCCAGCGCAACGACCACTCTGCCAGGCCCCCCTTGCCGGGGCGGGGCGGGGCTTTCTTGCGTTAAGCCGGAGGAACGAATGGGAGTGACGGGCCGCGCAGTCGGCATCGACTTCGGCACGACGAATAGTGCGATCGCCGTGACCGACGCCGGCGAAGCGCCGCGGCTCGCGGGGTTTCCGAGCCGCGACGGGCCGACCGAGACGTTCCGCTCGATCCTGTACTTCGAGCGCGACGCCGACGGGCGAGCGCCGCACGCCAGCGCGGGGCCGCGCGCGATCGAGGGCTACCTCGAGCCCCAGGACGAGGGCCGGCTCGTGCAGTCGCTGAAGTCCTTCCTGGCAAGCCGCTTGTTCTCGCAAACCAGCGTGCTGGGCTCGACCTACCGCTTGGAGGCCCTGATCGCGCTGATCCTGCGCGAGCTGCGGGAGGGCGCCGAGCGCCAGTTCGGGCCGCTCGGCGAGCGCATCGTGGTCGGCCGCCCGGTGCACTTCGCGAACGCCCAGGGACCGGACGACGAGAGCCTGGCGCTGGAACGGCTGCGCGCCGCCTTCCACAACGCGGGCTTCGCCGACGTGGTCTTCGAGCTCGAGCCGGTGGCCGCCGCGTACTTCTACGAGTCGAGTCTCGACCACGATGAGCTGATCGCGATCGCGGACTTCGGGGGCGGCACCAGCGACTTCTCGCTGCTGCGCGTCGGCCCCGGCCGGCGCGCGGCCGGGACCAGCGAGGGGGCGGTGCTGGGAACCAGCGGCGTCGCAGTGGCGGGCGACTGCTTCGACGGTGCGATCGTGCGCGAGGTGGTCGCGCCCGCGCTGGGCCTGGGCGCGTGGGTGCGCAGCCCGTTCGGCCGAATCCTGCGCGTGCCGGAGTGGATCTATGCCCACCTGCAGCGCTGGAACCACTTGTCGTTCTTGAAGAGCGGCAAGACGCTGCGCATCCTGTACGACCTGCGCCGCGAGGCCATCGAGCCGGAGCCCCTCGAGGCGCTGCTGCACGTGGTCGAAAACGACCTGGGCTTCCAGATGTACCGCGCCGTACAGGGCGCGAAGTTCGAGTTGTCCGGCGCGGACGACACCGAGTTCAGCTTCCGCGCAGGACCGGTAGAGATCACTCGTTCGGTGGCGCGCAGCGACTTCGAGGCGTGGATCGCTCCCGAGTTGGCCGAGATCGAGGCCTGCCTGGACTCCCTGCTGGCGAGCAGCGGCGTCGCAGCCAGCGACGTCGACCGGGTCTTCCTGACCGGCGGCTCGTCGTTCGTGCCGGCCGTACGCGGGCTGTTCGCGGCGCGCTTCGGTGCGGACAAGCTGCGCTCCGGGAGCGAACTCACCTCGGTCGCGTCCGGACTGGCGCTGCGCGCCCGCGAGCTCAGCGTCTGAGCGGCCTAACGGCGAGCGGAGCTCGCCTTGCCGCACGGAGAGCGACTCGGTAAGTCGCTCTCCTACGACAACGGGGGGCCTGCCTGCGAGTTTGCTACAGGCCGGAGGGGCTGGCGCTGTCGTCGGCCGCTGCGTCGTCGAGGTGGGCGCAGCAGGCGAGCAGCCGCACCTGCCAGGGTGGCGCCGGGTCGACAATGGTGAGCGAGGTGTTGCCGAAGCGGGTGGGCGCCTCGCCCCCCTTGGCCAGGCGCAGGTGGCGCAGGGCCAGCGAGTAGCAGACCAGGCCGTGCGTGAAGACCGCCAGGTTCCCGCCCGTGCTTTCGCGCGTCTCCTGGATGCGTTGCCAGGCCCGGTCCACTCGCGCGTGGAAGGCGTCCCAGCTCTCGCCGCCCGGCGGCTCGTAGCCTTCCATCATGATGTAGTCGCCGACCTCGCTGTAGGGCCGGCCGCGCAGCACGCCGTAGTCGCGCTCGCGAAGCTCCGGGGCGTGCGCGAGTGGCGCGCCCGTGCGCGCCTGGACCGCGGCGGCGGTGCCGGCGGCGCGCGCGTAGTCACTCGACAGGATTCGCTCGACACCGAGGCCGCTCAGGCGCTCGGCCAGGCGCTCGGCCTGCTCCAACCCGCGCGGCGAGAGCGGGGTCTCCGGATGCTGCACGACGCGGTCGGCGTTCCCGGCG
>CAXMNF010000313.1:0-3236 GCA_964194645.1 uncultured Gammaproteobacteria bacterium | reverse complement strand
GTCCACGGCGTGAGCCATGTGCTGCTCGTCGAGGCTGCCGCCCAGGAAGTCGTTCACCTGTGCCGCGAAGCGCACGGGATCGCGCAGTGCCTCGGTGTACTGAATCTCGAGCAGCTCGAAGTTGCGGCGCACTCGCATCATTACTTTGGTCTGGACGATGTGCTTGCGGTACAGCTCGGTTGTCCGTTCGTCCTCGATCGGATTCTCCTCACCACGCCGCTCGAGCATCTTGTTCTGGGACGCGACTACTTCAGCGAGGTCGCGCCGCATGAAGATCACCCGGTAGAAGCAGTCGTCGGGCAGCTCCTTCAGCAGGTGCGAGATGACCTTCAGCACCTTGCCGCGGGACTCGACCACCCAGGACTTGTCCGTATCCTTCTCCAGGTTCTTGACCCGCTCGAGCTCGTAGTAGCCCTTCGGGTTGTCGAGGTCCGCTTCGCGCACGCCATCGGTCGTGATCGAAAGGCCGCCCGCCTCGAGCATCTTCATCATCATCGAGGTGCCCGAGCGGGGCAGTCCGGACACGACGACGATCTCGTCTCCATAGCGCCATCGACGCAGCAGTCTGCCGAGCGGCCGGAGCATGGCGCGGATTGTACTATCCTCGCCGGACAGGAGACACGGCATGGGCAAGGTGTACGACCGCATCGACGCACGGCTCGGCGAATTCATCCGCAGCCAGCGCGTGTTCTTCGTGGCCAGCGCTCCTCTCGCGGCGGCAGGCCACGTGAATCTCTCGCCGAAGGGGCTCGACTCGCTGCGCATTCTCGGCGCGGACCGGGTCGCCTACCTGGACCTGGTCGGCAGCGGGGCCGAGACCTTGGCGCATGCTCGGGAGAACGGTCGCATCGTGTTCATGTTCTGCGCGTTCGAGGGGCCGCCGCGCATCCTGCGCCTGCACGGCCGCGCCCGGGTGGTGGAGCCCGGCGACCCGGAGTGGCGCGAGCTCGCCGGGCTATTCCCCGACTATCCGAGCGCGCGCAGCGTGATCGTGGCCGAGATCTCGCGGATCGCCGACTCCTGCGGCTACGGTGTGCCGCTCTACAGATTTGAAGGTGAGCGCAGCCAGCTCGGCGCATGGGCCGAGCGCAAGGGCCCGGCCGGGCTGCGTCGCTACCGCGAGGAGCACAACCGCAAGAGCCTGGACGGCCTGCCTGCGCTGCTGGGCCCGCCCGAAGAGCCGGCTACGGGAGCGGGGGGAGCGGGCTAGCCTTGGCGTGCGATCTCGTTTTCTAGGATGCGGCGCGTGATCGCGATCGCGCAGGCGTAGGTCGAGTCCATGCCGAAGTAGGCGAGGCTCTTGGAGAGCAGCCATTGGCGGCGGCTGTAGGGGGTATCCGAGGCGTAGTGAAGGACCCCGTAGTCCACCTGCGCGCGCTCCGACAGGTTCACGAGCTGGTCGTTCGGGTGGCGGCGCGGATCGACCAGCTCGTAGAGGGCCGACATGTACGGGCCGGCCTCCATCTCGAGCACGGTGTAGCCCTCGCGGTAGAACACGCCCAGGTAGTTGGGGTTCTGGAGGAATGCGCCGCGCACGGTCACGGTCTTCTGGTTGTCCAGCACGGTGCCGTACTCGAGCCAGGGCGAGATCGCGTCGGCCGCGAAGGTGTTGCGCAACAGGTAGGTATTCTGGGAGTGCGCATCGTGGACGACGCGCGAGATGATCACGTCGCCCACCTGGCCGTTCAAGGTAGCGGCCTTGCCCATCACGTAGATTCCGAGCAGCTCGCCGGTTCCCTGGCCGACTTGCGAGAGCAGGTGATAGGCGGCCATGCCAAGCGGATAGTCGATGTTGATGATCTGCGCATCGCTGTGGGCGAGCTTCTCCAGTCCCGGCATCTGCAGGCGACGATCGACTCGGTCCGGACGCAGGCGCGACAGATCGATCAGCTGCGCCTCGACGTCGACGTGTGCGCGGTTGTCGATCGACACGATGCCCGATTCGGCGTCCCAGGCCTGCACCTTCTCGAGCGCGTCGGCGTCGCGGTGCAGGTGCGTGCGCAGCGCGTAGTACAGCATGTTCTCGTTGTGGATCTCGCTCTCGTCGAGGTTCGCGGCGGCGATCTCTTCGCGCGCGGTGCTGAGCAGCTCTTCGCGGTGTGCGGGTGCGTAGCCTCCCAGCAGGTTGACCAGGGCGTGTGTGTTGGACGAGACGAAGTAGACTGGCGCGCGCCGCGCGCCGCCGGACGGGGCGTAGACGCGCTCGATGTCCCGCCACCACTGCTGCGACGCGCGCTGGTACTCCCCGAACGAGCCAGCCAGGAGGCGGACGCGAAGGTCGAGCCGCCGGCTCGAAATCGCGTGCAGGGCGCTGGCCTCGTCCTCGCCCAGGGCCTCGCGCAGCCGGGCGATCTGGCTGCCCGGCAGCCCGAGCGCCGAGACCAGCCGATCCGTGGCGAAATCCGGGCGCTGCTCACCGGCGAGCAGCGCGTGCATCTTGTTCCACTCGATCTGGTAGGCGGTGACGATCGGGATCAGGTCATCGATGTCCGAAGCGCTGGCGATGTAGGCGGCCAAGGTTCCATGGTCGTCGTGGCGGAACAGGCGGCGCCGTCCGCGGGTGCGCAGCGATGTCCACGCCGCGACCGGATAGCCGAAGCGCGCGAACGTCTCGTCGGACTGGCCCAGTACGATCCGCTCGATGCGCGGCATGCAATCGGGTAGGCGCGCGGCCGCATAGCCGAAGGCGGCCACGTCGGGCGTGGCCTCTCGTGCACCCGAGTGGAGGCTGGCGTTGCTGAAGGCGTGCGCTTCCTCGAAAGAGCGCACCCGCACCTCGCCCGTGCTGCGCAGCAACGAGTAGTACGTGCGGATGTACAGATCGATTTCGTTGCTGCTGGTGTCCGGCTTCTGCCGTTCCATTGCTCGCGAATATAGCTGCGCGCGCAACGGGTGCCGAACCGCTAGCCTTGCAGCATGGAAGGGGGTGGACCCAGCCTGACGCTGGTGCTCGCGCTCGCCGCGGGCGTGCTCGGTCAGTCGGTGGCGCGGCACCTGCGCGTGCCGGGCATCGTGATCCTGCTGGCGCTGGGCTGGGCGCTTGGACCGGACGGGCTCGCTTGGGTGCAGCCGCGTTCGCTCGGCGACGGGCTGTTCGCGATCGTCGAGCTGGCGGTCGCCGTGATTCTCTTCGAAGGTGGTCTCAACCTGGAGCTGAACCGGCTGCTGCGCTCGCAGACGCCGATCCGGCGGCTGGTCACCTGGGGCGCCCTGATCACACTTGGCGGCGCCGCGCT
>CAXMNF010000312.1:0-2420 GCA_964194645.1 uncultured Gammaproteobacteria bacterium | reverse complement strand
CCAGACGCTGTTCGGGCAGTACCTCTGGATGGTCTCGACGGTGTTCTGCTTCGGCGCTGCCAACACCGCCACCCACGTGTACGCCTCGGAGCTGTTTCCTACCGAGATCCGGGCCACCGGCTACGCCTGGACCACGAACCTGGCCGGGCGTGTCACCGAGGTCGCGACGCCTGCTGTGATCGGCCTGCTGATCCTGTGGATCGGCATCTCCTGGTCGATTGCCGTCGTGGCCGTCGGCCCGATCCTGGGTGCCGTGCTGGTGATGTGGCTGGCGCCAGAGACGCGGGGACTGACACTCGAGCAGATCCAGGACCAGCTCGCGACGGCGCCGACGGGCGAACGCGACTCGGCGTAGGGTCGGACGCGTGGCACCGGTCGAGCGCTGGACGCGAGAGGCACTGCTCGGCGAGCGCATGCGCCGTCAGGCACTCGATGCGCCGCTGCGCCGGAGCGCCGACTACGCGACGCTCTTCCGGCGTCTCCAGCCCGTCACCACCAAGGCGCTCGCGCGTCCCGGAAGCCCGCCGCGCTTGGAGCACCGCACGCGCTTCGACGACGCGGCGCTCGCCGACAAGCTGCGTGCGGAGCGGCGCATCGTGAAGGGCCGCTTCGGTGCCGGCGTCGCGTACGTGTGGCGGGAGGACCTGGCGCTGTTCGCCAATGCCCATCGCCGGCCCCTGGCTCGTCCGAGCGCGGTCCAGCGCCGCGTGCTCGACGCCGTCGTCTCGGCCGGTCCGCTCACCCCGCGCCAGCTGAAGGACGAGACGGGCCTGCTGAACAAGCAGCTGATGCCGGCGCTGCACCGGCTCCAGCAGGCGTTCCTGGTGTACGAGGACCAGCTCGACGAGGACTGGGATCGGAGCTGGTACGAGTTCTCATCGGAGTGGCCGGAGCTCGAGCTCGCCGAGCCGGAGCGTGCGCCGTGCGTCGCCGAGGTCGTCGCGCGCTTCGTCGAGGCCATGGTCTTCGCCAGCTTCGAGCAGATCCGGGACGGTACGCGCTTGCCGGCGCGCGAGCTGCGTGCGGCGCTGACCGAGCAGGCGCGCGCCGGCCGGCTGCTGGCGCGCGCCGTCGCGGGCGTCGGCGAAGGCTACCGGGCCGCCGACGAGGCCGCGCCCCGGCGGGGCGCGCGCGCCGCCGTCTACCTGATCCACAAGTCGGACTTCCTGGCGCGGGCCTGTGCCAGCGAGCTCGGCCGGCGCTTCGGCCGCGAGCAGCTGCTGCACTACCTGTGGATCGATGGCGAGCCGGCGGGGGTGGTGCGCGGGCGCTGGGGCTTCAAGCCCTACGACGTCAGCGACATCACACTCGAGCTGCCCCGAGCCGGCCGGGCTGCGCGCAAGCGCGAGATCCTGGCGGCGGTCGCGGCGGAGTACCCGCCGCCGCGGCACGGGATCCTCCGCTACGACGGGCGACGCGTCTAGCGCGGCTGGTCGCGCGCGGTGCGGCTGCTAGTGTTGGCTCGCGATGCCGAACCAGCGTGGTTCGAACCACATCACGCCCGCGGGGGAGCAGCGGCTGCGCGCCGAGCTCGACCAGCTCTGGAAGCAGGAGCGACCACGCGTGACCCAGGAGGTCACGGCCGCCGCCGCGCAGGGCGATCGCTCCGAGAACGCCGAGTACATCTACGGCAAGCGGCGATTGCGCGAGATCGACCGGCGCATCCGCTACCTGCAGAAGCGCCTGGACGAGCTGGTCGTCGTGCGCGAGCCGGTCGCCCGCGACGGCCGCGCCTACTTTGGCGCCTGGGTCACGGTCGAGGACGAGCGCGGGGATGAGACCCGCTACCAGCTGGTCGGCCCCGACGAGAGCGAGGCCGACCGCGGCCGGATCAGCGTCGACTCGCCAATCGGCCGCGCCCTGATCGGCCACCGCGAAGACGACGAGGTGAGCGTCGAGCGCCCCAAGGGCCGCATCACCTACACCATCCTGGCAGTCGACTACGGCGACCCGGACTAGGCGGACAGGAGCCAGCGGCCGAGCCCGGCCAGTACGAGCAGCGCCGCCGCTGTGCGCGTGATGTGCGCCCTGCGGAACACCGCGAGCCAGAGCAACAGCACGGCGAAGACCATCAGGGCGAGTCCGAGGAAGGCGGTCTCATCGACCTCGAGCGGGCGCAAGAAGGCAGCCAGGCCCAGGACGCCGAGCAGGTTGAACAGGTCGCTTTTTTTTAATGATACGGCGACCACCGAGATCTACACTATAACCTTCACTCTTTCCCTACACGACGCTCTTCCGATCTATCCCGTCGCCGCAGACCGGGTCGAGACAGGTCGCCTGGCAACCGTCGCCGTCGAGAACACTTTATTATGAAGAGAACATCGGGCGATGGGCGTGGGCATGTAAACATGAACGATGTGACGGTTCGTTAGATCGGAAGAGCGTCGTGTAGGGAAAGAGTGAAGGTTATAGTGTAGATC
>CAXMNF010000311.1:0-13025 GCA_964194645.1 uncultured Gammaproteobacteria bacterium | reverse complement strand
GCCGCCGCCGGGAGCGGCTCCAGGCGGGTGCGCAGATCCTTCCAGAATTCCTCGGGCGAGACTGCCTCGGGCCGCGAGAGCAGCGCGATCAAGCTCATGCGACGGCGCCGTCCAGCATCCGCGTGAGCCAGCGCCGGTAGACTTCGAGCGGATGCGCGCCCGTGATCGGCACGTCCTGTCCGTCGATCAGCACGGTGGGGACGCCGTTGATGCCCTGCTCGATCGCGTCGTTGTGCTCCTCGAGCACCTGCGCGAGCAGCGCCGGGTCGGAGCGCTCCTCGAAGCCGGCGTCGGGTAGCCCGGCCTCCCTCCAGAGCCGCGCCAGCGTGGCGTCGTCGCTGATGTCCTGGTTTTCCGCGAAGTAGGCGGCGAGCAGCCGCTCGTGCACGGCGCGGAATGCGTCGTCGCCGATCCGCGCGGCGGCCTTCGCCACCAGGTGCGGCGGCACACTGTGCGATGGCGGGCCCGCGTCGCCCTGCCAGACCTGGAAGCGTCCGCCGTCGGGCTCGGCCGCTGGCCGCTCCCACGAGCGCGTGTACGCGCGGAAGCGCTCCAGGTCGCGGCGCTGGCCCGCTCGCGGGCGCAGCAGGTAGCTGCGGAACACCAGCTCCACGCGGCCCGCGAACTCCTCTTCGATGCGCTGCAGGCGCACGCTGCCGTTGTAGCACCAGGGACACAGGTAGTCGGAATACGCGACCAGGCGCAGCGGCTCCACGCGCACGACTCTAGCAGAGCCTGCGCGCGGCATTGCGGCGGGCTATACCGAAGGGCCGGGGGAGGAACGCGTGACCGGCCTCGACTACGGGATCGTCGCGCTCTACCTGGCCGGTACGCTGGCCTGGGGCGCGCGGCACGCGCGGCGCGCGGGCCGCAGCACGGAAGAGTTCTTCGCGGCGGGCCGGACTCTGCCCTGGTGGCTGGCCGGCACTTCCATGGTCGCGACGACCTTCGCGGCGGACACGCCGCTCGCGATCGCCGGACTGGTGGCGACGGAAGGCGTGGCGGGCAACTGGTTCTGGTGGGCCGACGTGCTGCCCGCCGCGACCGCCGCCTTCCTGGTCGCCGGGCTGTGGCGCCGCAGCGGTGCGCTCACGGACAACGAGCTGATCGAGCTGCGCTACGGGGGCGCGCGCGCCGCGGGGCTGCGGCTGTTCCGCGCGCTCTACTTCGGGGTGCTGCGCAACGCCATCGTGATCGGCTGGGTCAACCTGGCGATGCTCAAGATCCTCGATCTGGCGCTGGGTCTCGAAGCCGGCTCGGGCGTGGCGGTGCTCGCCGGCCTGTTCCTGCTCACCGTCTCGTACACCTTGCTCTCGGGTCTGCTGGGCGTGGTGTTCACCGACGTGGTCCAGTTCGCGCTGGCGCTCGGGGGCTCATTGCTGCTGGCCGTGCTGGCCGTCGGCTCGATCGGCGGGCTCGCTGCGCTGCCCGATCGGCTCGCCTTGGTGGCGGGGACGCAACTGGCGCGCGATACGCTGGCCCTGGTGCCGGCCGGCGGCGAGGCCTTCTGGGCGTTTGTGATCTACCTGGGCGTGAAGAGCTGGGCGAGCGGCAACACCGAGGGGAACGGCTACATCGCGCAGCGGCTGCTGGCGACCCGCGACGAGCGGCATGCGCGTCTCGCTGCCATCTGGTTTTTAGTGGCCCACTTCGTGCTGCGGCCCTGGCCCTGGATCCTGGTGGGTCTGGTCGCGCTGATCTCGTACCCGGGGCTCGAGGACCCGGAGGCCGGCTATGTGGCGGTGATGCTCGATCTGCTTCCGAACGGTCTGCGCGGGCTGATGGTCGCCACGCTCTTCGCCGCGTTCATGTCGACGGTCGACACGCAGCTGAACTGGGGTGCCTCCTACCTGACGCACGACGTGTACCAGCGCTTCCTTCGCCCGGACGCCTCGGAGCGCTCGCTGGTGCGCGTGGCGCGCGTCTCTGTGGTGGGGCTGGCGGCGCTCGGCGCTCTCGCGACCTTGCTCATGCCCTCGATCTCCGGCGCCTGGAAGTTCCTGGCATCGTTGCTGGCGGGCACCGGATTGATCCTGCTGCTGCGCTGGTTCTGGTGGCGCATCAACGCCTGGAGCGAGATCACGGTGATGGCCGTATCGCTGGTCGGGACCAACGTGCTGCTGCTGACAAGCGAGCTGCGCTTCCCGTTCTCGCTCGCGGTCGTGGTGGCGTGCTCGGTTCCCGCCGCCCTCGCGGTGACCTTCCTGACGGCGCCCGAGACTCCCGAAACGCTCGCCGCCTTCTACCGGCGGGTGCAGCCGCGCGGCTGGTGGCACCCGGTCGCCACGGCCTGCGGCGAGCAACCCCGCCGACTGGGCGTGCGTCCCTGGCTCGACGTGTTGGCCGCGACCGCAGGCGTCTACGGCTTGCTGCTCGGCAGCGGCGCGCTGCTGCTGGGTCGTCCGGTCGCCGGGGCCGTCGCGCTCCTGGCGGGGGCCGCTGCGCTCTGCTTCGCCGTCGCTGGCGCAGCTAGCGCGTATCGATCGAGATCAGCTCCACCTCGAACGCCAGGGCCGCGCCCGGCTTGATCTGCGCGCCGGTTCCGCGGCTGCCGTAGGCGATCTCGGCCGGGCACACGAGTTTGGCCTTGCCGCCGACCTTCATGAGCTGCAGGCCTTCCGTCCAGCACGGGATCACCCGGTTTAGCGCGAACTTGGCCGGGCTGCCGCGGTCCACGGAGCTGTCGAACACCGTGCCGTCGCGCAGCGTCCCGTGGTAGTGGACGGTCACCTGGTCGAGCACCGTCGGTCGCTCGCCGAGGCCGTCGCGCACGGACAAGAAGACCAGCCCGCTGTCGGTCACGACCGCGCCGCGCTGCTTCGTCGCCTTCGCGACGAATCCGACGGCCGCCTTGGCCTCGATCTCGGCGGCCACCTGCATGCGTCCGTCGCGCAAGCTGCGGATGTTGGCCCCCTGGGTCTGTGGGTCGAGCTTCGGCTCGTCTGCGAAGCCGTCATCCAGACCCTTGTGGAAGATTGCCAGCTCATCCTTCGTGATCAGCATGCCCTTGAGCTGGCGGGCCTGGAGCAGGCCCATCGCATAGATGGCGTTCTGGTCGTTCTTCGCATACGGTTCCGCAGCGTGGGCCAGGGGTGCGAAGAGCAGCAGCAGGGCGCTCGCGCAGAGGGCGTTCGGAATCATGGCGGTCCTCTCGGAGACGGGTTGGTCTGCACGCCACTCTAGCTCGTCCGCCGTTCCCTCTCATACCCGCCGCCCCTGCGCGCGCCGCCCCCGGGCGGTAGACTGCCGCCCTTGATCGAGCTGTTTCGCGAGCGCTTCGGGGTGGACGACCGGGGGCTCGAGCGCGCCCTGGGCACCGCGCTCGAGCGGCCCGTTGACTACGCCGACCTCTTCTTCGAGTACACGACTCGCGACTCGGTCGCCCTCGAGGAGGGCATCGTGAAGTCGGGCAGTCGCCATGTCGAGCAGGGTGTGGGCGTGCGTGTGCAGTCCGGAGAGCGGCAGGGCTATGCCCACTCGGACGAGGTGACCGTGGAGAGCGCCCAGTTGGCCGCGGCCACGGCCCGCTCGATCGCCGAGGGCCCGGGTGAGACGCGGCCCGTCGCGGTGGGCGCCGTGGCGCGGCCCGAGCACGACCTGTACCCGGTCGCGGTCTCGCCGACCGAGCTGCCGGTCGCGCAGAAGGCCGCTCTGTTGGGCGAGATCGACGCCTACGCGCGCAGCCGCGACCCGCGCGTGAAGCAGGTGATGGCGAGTCTGGTGTGCGAGCAGCGCCACCTGCTGATCGCCGGCAGCGACGGCACCTGCGTCGCGGACCTGCAGCCGCTGGTGCGACTGAACGTGCAGGTGATCGCCGTCGACGCGCAGGGCAAGCGCCGCGAAGTCGGCTACCAGGGTATGGGTGGCCGCTACGAGCTTGCGCGCTTGCTCGAACCGGGGAGTTGGCGCGCGCTGGTCGACGAGGCCGTTCGCATCGGCACACTCAATCTCGAAGCGGAGGACTGTCCAGCCGGCACCTTCACGGTCGTGCTCGGCCCGGGCTGGCCCGGGATCCTGCTGCACGAGGCGGTGGGCCACGGGCTCGAGGGCGACTTCAACCGGCGCGGCACCTCGGCGTTCTCGGGCCGGATCGGCCAGACGGTCGCGGCACCTGGCGTGACCGTGGTCGACGACGGCACGCTCGACGCGCGGCGTGGCTCGCTCAACGTCGACGACGAGGGCACCCCGACCGGCCGCAACGTGCTGATCGAGGACGGGGTGCTGGTCGGCTACATGCAGGATCGCCTGAACGCGCGCCTTATGGGTGTTTCTCCCACGGGTAACGGCCGGCGCGAGAGCTACCAGCACCTGCCCATGCCGCGCATGACGAACACCTTCATGCTGGCCGGGCTCGACGATCCCGAGGAGATCCTGCGCTCGGTCGACCAGGGTATCTATGCCGCCTCGTTCGGGGGCGGCCAGGTCGACATTACGAGCGGCAAGTTCGTGTTCACCGCGAACGAGGCCTATCGGATCGAGGGCGGGCGGCTCGGCGCGCCGCTCAAGTCCGCCACCTTGATCGGGAACGGCCCCGAGGTGCTGAAGCGGGTCTCGCGGATCGGCTCCGATCTGGCCCTGGACCAGGGTGTTGGCACCTGCGGCAAGGACGGGCAGGGCGTTCCGGTCGGCGTGGGCCTGCCGACCTTGCGCATCGACGGCCTGACGGTGGGCGGCACGCAGGGATGAGCGAGTCCGTGCTCGCCCTGCGCGCGGTCGAGTCCATGCGCGCCGCGGGTGCGCTGCACGCCGATGCCCTGCACGTGGAAGGCGAGCAGCTCGACGTGCGAGTGCGCGGCGAGGAGATCGACTTCGTGCAGCAGGCGCGTTCCCGCAGCCTGGGCCTGCGCGCATTCGTGGCGGGAGACGATGGCCTGAGCCTCGCAGTTACCTCGACCAGCGACTTCGACGGCGAGGCACTGGAGCGCATGGCCCAAGAGACCGTGGCGCTGGCGCGCGCCACCGCCTCGGATCCGGCGGCCGGTCTGCCTGAAGACGGCTTCGCCGACGAGCTTCCCGACCTCGGCCTGTTCGACCCGGCAGACCGCCCGTGGAAGGTGGACGAGCACATCGAGGCGGCGCGCTCCGGCGAGCGCGCGGCGCGTGCGGTCGACCCGCGCATCTCGAACTCCGAGGGCTGTGAGTCGAACGCCCGTTACTCGGAGATCGGCTACGCGAACTCGCACGGCTGGAGCGGGAGCTACGCGTCGGCCCGTTACTCGCTCTACGCGGCGCCCCTGGCTGAGTCCGGCTCGGAGAAGCAGGGCGACTACTGGCACACCGCGAGTCGCACGCTTGCCGGGCTCGAGCCGGCCGAGCAGGTCGGGCGCATCGCTGGCGAGCGCGCGCTGCGGCGCCTCGGCGCGCGCCCGGTGCCGACCTGCGAGGTGCCCGTGATCTTCGAGTCGCGCGTGGCCGCGAGCCTGCTCGGGCAGCTGTTCTCCTGCCTGTCCGGCTATGCGTTGTACCGCGGCGGCTCGTTCCTGATCGATCGCCTGGGCGACACGATCGCAAGCCCCCTCGTCACCCTGGTCGACGACGGGCGGCGGCCGGGCGGCCTGGGGAGCAAGCCCTTCGACGCCGAGGGCCTGCCGACTCGCCGCAACGTGATCGTGTGCGAGGGCCGGCTCGAGTCCTACCTGTACGACAGCTACTCGGCGCGCAAGCTCGGCGCGGCCTCGACCGGCAGCGCGGTGGGCAGCCCCGGCAGCCCGCCCTCGGTGGGCGCGACGAACTTGTGGCTCGAGCCCGGCGAGGGCGACCTCGCCGCGCTGGTCGCCGACACCAAGCGCGGCCTGCTCGTGACCGAGCTGATGGGCATGGGCTTCAACCCGGTGACGGGCGACTACTCGCGCGGGGCCGGCGGGCTCTGGATCGAGAACGGCCGCGTCGAGCAGCCCGTTCAGGAAGTGACCGTCGCCGGAAACCTGGGCCCGATGCTCGAGGCCGTCGATGCCGTGGCCGGCGATCTCGAGTGGCGCGGGCGTATCGCCGCGCCGAGTCTGCGAATCGGCCGGATGACCGTCGCGGGCGGCTAGCGCTCCGGGTGCGCGGGTTGCCGGTGAGTTGCCGCTGACCCGACCGTACACTTCTGTGTAGCGAGCTTCCCAAGAGCAGCTCGTCGCATCGCGCAACGGTTGCGCAGTCCCAGTGCAGGCCACCTGCCAACTGCCCGCGCGCCGTGCACAGGCAACGAGGCGTCCTTCCCGGTACGGAACTTGAACTTCCCGCTGCCACCACGATGCGGAGGGTGGGGAGATCGGAATGCTACGGATGCGACGCGGAGTCGGCTACTGCGAAGATGAGAGCTGCGAGGAGTTCACCCGAGGGGTGTTCCTTCTGAACCAGGAGGGCGAGTTCTGCTGCCCCGCCTGCGGCAAGCCGGGTCGCGTCGAGCGCGAGCGAGGCACCTGCCAGGGCGAGGGCGAGCGCTTCAAGGAAGTGCGCGTCGAGTACAACTTCGATTCCGTCGACGTCGTATATCGCGAGGTCGCCATCGTGCAGGACGTGAGCCTCTGGGGTCCGGCACGCGTTTACACCTTGCAGAGCCCGCTGATCCGCACGGAAAAACGCGCGCTCAAGGTGGCCGAGGCGATCCTCGCCAATCTGAATCGCAGCCCAGGGCCGGCGCTGCGCGGAGAGATCCCGAGCACCTCCGAGGTGGTGCTCTCCTTCGATCAACCGGTCGAGGAATTCTGCCGCCAACTCCAGCGTCTCCAGGAGGACTGGCAGTCGAGCGGGCTGCGTCCGCTGTGACCGCTCCGACGGACCCCCTGCCGGGAGGCGTCTGTTAGAGTCGCGGGATCGCGTTAGGAGAACATCGTGCAGGATGTTCACGCCGGTCTGGTCGGAGTCTTTTGCGACGTTGCGGTGGAGCTTGGCGCGCTGCCGGACGCCCTCTTTGCGGGCCTCGAATTTGGCCGGGAGGCGCTCACCTCCGAGCGTCGCATCAGCTGGGATGAGTACATCGGCGTGGCCGAGAACATGGCCGCCGCGCTGGGCGGCGCAGACCGCCTGGTGGCCGTGGGCGAGGGCGCCGTGGGGCCGGAGTACACCCAGATGGTGCGCCGCCTCGGGGCATTCTTCTCCTCGCCCGAGCAGATCTACCGGGTCGCGCACCGCTGGTGGGCCCCCGGCGGCTTCCGCAACCTCGAGATTCGCAGTGAGCTGCTCGGCAAGCGGCAGCTTCGCGCGGAGTGGAGCATTCCCGAGGGTCAGCAGGGCAGCCTCGCCCACTTCCGGCTGGTCGAGGGCGCCCTGCGCGCGCTGCCCTCGATCCTGGGCCTGCCGAACTCGGTGATCCTCGCGGATCTCAGCGAGCGCAGCGGGGTCTACACGATCGCGATGCCGCCGTCGCTCTCGCTGCTGGCCCGGCTGCGTCGCGCGGTCGGAATGGTCTTCGCGGGCCGCACCGCGGTCGATGAGCTCTCGAGGCTCGAGGACGAGATCATCACGAGCTATCGCGAGCTCGGCGAGACGTACAAGCAGCTGGAGGCGAGCGAGCAGCGGCACCGGGCCCTGGTCGAGAGCGCCAGCGATATCGTCGTTGAGTTTTCCGAAGACGCAGAGTTGCTCTACGTGAGTCCGGCCGTCGGCCTGCTCGGCTACGAGCCCGCGGACTTCATCGGCCGGCAGCCCTGGGACTGGATCCACCCCGAAGACCTGGAGACGACGCTCCAGGCCTTCGCCGTTGCCTTCGAGGGCGAGCCGACCGATCGTCCCGTGATCCGGGTGAGGCGCAGCGACGGGCAGTGGCTTTGGGGGGAGGTGGTCGGGAACCGCTACTTCACGGCCGACGGCGAGCTGAGGCTGGTGGGGGTGATGCGCGACGTGACCGAGCGGCACCACCTCGAGGCGGAGCGCGCGCGCTACGCGGAGCGGCTCGAGTCCGAGGTGGCGCGGCGCACCAGCGAGCTCGAGTCCGCCAACCGGAACCTGCGCGAGCTCCAGACCCGTCTGCTCGAGGCCGAGCGGCTCGGCGCGGGTGAGTCCCTGGCGGGCAGTGTGGCTCACGCGATCAACAACCCGCTCTCCGCCCTGGCGGGCACCGCGGAGCTGCTGCTGAGCCAGCGGCCGGACGCGGAGATCGAGCGCATCCTGCGCCTGGCGCGCCGCATCGGCGATGTCGTGGCACGCACCCTCGTTCTCTACCGGGAGGGACGCATCCGGCCGACGTCGGAACACGCGGCCGAGCTGATCGATGACGTGGTCGAGCAGGTCCGGGCGCGCGCCAGCGACCAGGGCGTGGAGATCACGCTGAAGGTCGAAGCGGCTCTGCCCCGGATCGGCGTGGATCGTCCGCTGTTCGTTTCGGCACTGGCGAGCCTGGCCGAGAACAGCCTCGATGTGCTGCCCGATGGGGGCAGCCTGCTGTTCGAGGCGGGGCTGATCCAGAACCTGGACGTGCTCGAGTTCCGCGTGTGCGACAGCGGGCCCGGGATTCCGCTTGAGCTGCACGAGCGCGTCTTCGAGCCGTTCTTCACCACGAAGGGCGGGGGGACCGGCCTGGGCTTGTCGATCGTGCGCGGCGTGGTGCAGGGTCACGGCGGCCGTGTGCGGATGTCCACCCGGGCGGGCGGCGGCGCCTCGATCAGCGTGCAGCTGCCGCTGGGGATCGAGCCGTAGGCCGGGCGGCTTCGTGTCGGACAAACCGGTTACGCTGGAAGAGATCTGGAGCCGCATTGGGGCGCTCGAGGGCGAGTTCCTGCGCACCCACCGGCAGCTCGTGTTTACCTACCGCATCGAGGGAGAAGCGCTGCTCCCGAGCCACACCGAACTGCGGATCCCGCGCACGGACTTCGAGCGGGTCGTGCCGATGCTGCCGCTCTCCGACCCGCGAAAGATCGCGAAGTTCGTGACCGGCTATCCGTACGTGGCTGCGATCCTGGCCGACCCTCGCATCTCGCGCGGCGCCTGGTAGCCCAGCGAAGTGAGCTGGGTGTTCAAGGGCGCGCCGGGTCGCCGAGCAGGACCGGAGCCACGAAGCGTTCCAGCAGCGCGCGCTCCTCCGCGTCGTTCCGCCCCGGGTTGGTCAGCAGGGACAGGATCACGCGCACCAGCCACTCCGCCCGGAGGCGCTGCTCGGGTCCGCGCACGGGTCGGTCCAGCAGGTGGGACACGAAGGACGTCGCGACGCTCGAGACCAGCTCCGAGGCTCGCGACATGCGGGCGGCGGCGGCCGCGGAGCCGGACTCGAACCAGGCCGCCGTGCCCGCGTTCCGGCGGACTTCGCGGATTGCGCCGAGAATCCCCTCGACCAGGCGCGTTCGAGGCTCCTCGATCGCCGCAATGCGGGCCTGCAGGCGTTCGCCGATCTCCTGTGCGGCGCGATTCACGTAGGCCAGATGCAGGGCGTGCCGATTCTCGAAGTAGCGGTAGACGGTGCCCCGCGAGCAGCCGGCGAATCCGGCGATCTCCGCCATTCCGGCGGCCGCGACGCCCAGCTCGGCGAACGCCTGGCCTGCGGCCACCAGGATCTTGTCTACCGCCGTGTCCGGCTGCTCCTCGCGCAGCCACGCGCTCGCCACTAGTCCGCGCCCTCTGCGCGGAAGGGCAGCGACTCGTAGCGGCGCACGAAGTGGCCCGGCGCGTAGCGGCCGCCCTCTGCATCCACGCTGAAGCGCGGACAGCGCGACAGGAGTTCCTCCAGGGTGATGCGCGCCTGGAGCCGGGCCGCCGCAGCTCCGATGCAGTGATGGGGTCCGTAACCGAAGCTGACGATGCGCCGGATGCTGCGCCGGACGTCGCACGCGTCGGCATCGGGGCCGAACTCGCGCTCGTCGCGGTTGGCCGAGCCGTACAGGAGCAGGACCTTGCGGCCCCTGGGAATCGTCGTGCCCTCTATCTCGACGGCGCGCGTCGTGGTCCGCGCCAGCCCCTGCACGGGCGAGGTGAGCCGCAGGAACTCCTCGACCGCCTGCTTCACGCGGCCCGGATCCTCGAGCAGGATCGCGCGCTGGTCGCGCTGCCGGGTCAGCAGCTCCAGGGCGCCCCCGAGCAGCCCCGTGGTGGTGTCGTTGCCGCCCGTCACCATCGTGAATCCCATGCCGAGGATCTGCGCCGCCGAAACCTCCGCACCAGTCTTCAGCCGGCTGTGTACGAGGGCGGAGATCATGTCTTCGCCCGGATCGCTGCGGCGTTTCTCGACCAAGGTGCCGAAGTAGCCGGCCATCTCGCCCACGGCTTCCGCGGCGCCCAGCACGTTGCCGGTGGCATTGGCGGACACGATTGCCTCGGTCCAGCGGTCGAAGAGCGTCCGATCCGCGGGCGGGACCCCGAGGAAGTGGGCCACCACGAGACTCGGGAGCGGCTTCAGGAGCTCCGCGACCACGTCGCCCTGTCCTTGGCGCCGCAGGCGCTCGACGCGCTCCACGACGAACTCGCGGATCATCGGATCGAGGGCCTGCACGTGTTGCGGCGTCAGGCGTTTGGTGGCGAGCTTGCGGAGCGCCGTGTGTTCCGGGGGATCCATCATCACGATCGGGGCCGCGAGGCCCAGCTTCTCCCGTTCGCCGTACGTGAAGGTGAGGCCTTCCGCAGACGAGAAGGTCCCGGCATCCACGGCGGCGTCGAGTACGTGGCCGAAGCGCGACAGCACCCAGTAGTCGTCTCCGTCGTCCCGCTCCACGTGGTGGACCGGATCGTGATCGCGCAACGCCCGGTACATCGGGAAGGGGTCGCGCCAGGATTCGGCGCTGCGGGGCTGGAAGGCTGGGCTGGTGCTGGCGGGCATCGGGGACTCCAGCCTATATAACAAAATTCTAATTTTGTTCAACTTGGCTCCGTAGTAAGATCTGACGCGACGGGAGGTGTCCGATGCACGTCGGAATGGCCGCGATCTTTCAGAATCCCCAGGACGAGCGGCCGGATCACGAGGTCTATCGCGACGACCTGGCACTGGCGCGGCTGGCGGAGCCGCTGGGTTTCCGCTCGGTGTGGGGCGTGGAGCACCACTTCACGGACTACACGATGTGCCCGGACGTGCTGCAGTTCTTGTCGTACATGGCCGGCCACAGCGAGACGCTGCAACTCGGCTCGATGGTCGTCGTGCTGCCCTGGCACGACCCGATGCGCGTGGCCGAGCAAGTCGCCATGCTCGACAACATCTCGGGCGGCCGCATGATCCTGGGCCTGGGGCGCGGCCTGGGACGCGTGGAGTTCGACGGCTTCCGGGTGCCGATGGAAGACGCCCGCGGGATCTTCGTCGAGTCCGCGCAGATGATCCTGGCCGGCCTGGAGAAGGGCTACTGCGAGTACGACGGCCGCTACGTGCAGCAGCCGCGCCGCGACATCCGGCCGCGCCCCTGGAAGAGCTTCCGCGAGCGCTCCTACGCGGCCGCGATCTCGCCCGAGTCGCTGCCGATCGTGGCAGATCTGGGCCTGGGCATTCTGATCATTCCGCAGAAGCCCTGGGAGACCGTCGCTGCGGAGCTCGAGCAATACCGCGAGCTGTACCGCAAGGCGAACGGCGCGGAGGCGCCGCCCACCGTGTGCGCGGGTTGGGTGTTCTGCGACCCGGACGCGGGCCGCGCCGAAGAGCTGGCGCGGCGCTACATCGGCGGCTACTGGCGAACTGTCGCCAAGCACTACGAGCTGCGCGGCGAGCACCTGGCGAAGACGCGCGGCTACGAGTCGTATGGCCGCATGCAGGAGCTCGCCAGCGCCGAAGGCGGGATCGACGCCATGACTGAGTTCTTCATGGGACTGCAGGTCTGGGGCACCCCCGAGCAGTGCTACGCGAAGGCGCTCGACATCCACCAGCGCGTGGGCAACGACACTTTCGTGGGCGTGTTCAGCTACGCCGGCATGCCGCACGAGGAGTGCGAGCGCAACATGCGGCTCTTCGCGCGCGAGGTTCTGCCGGAGCTCGAGAAGCTCCAGGTCTAGAGCGGCGGCTCCGGTTGAAGCTGCCGGGAACCGGACGTCCAGGCGATCGCCGATCGGCGTTGCCGGGGGTGTGGGCCTGTGAGAGGCTTCCGCAGATGGTCAGGCGCAGGGTGGAGAGGCAGAGCCAGGCCGGCGACCCGCAGCGGCCCGGGCCCGCCATGCTCGTCGCGGCCTACTGCCGCGGCATCTTTCCGATGGCCGACTCCGAGACGGGTCGGCTCGAGTGGTTCAGCCCGGAGGAGCGGGGCGTGATCCTGCTCGACGACTTCCACGTGTCCCACAGTCTGGAGCGCGTGGTGCGCAGCGGGCGCTTCGAGATCACCACCGACCTGTGCTTCGAGCGGGTCATGCAGCTCTGTTCGGCGCCGCGTGCCAAGCAGCGCGAGACCTGGATCGACGAGCGCCTGATCGCGGGCTATTGCGAGCTGGCCGAGAGCGGCGCTGCACACAGCGTCGAGGCCTGGCGCGACGACGAGCTGGTCGGCGGCCTGTACGGTGTGCACCTCGGCGCGGCCTTCTTCGGCGAGAGCATGTTCAGCAGGCCGGAGCTGGGCGGGCGCGATGCCTCGAAGGTGTGCCTGGTCCACCTGGTCGACATCCTGCGCGAGCGTGGCTTCGAGCTGCTCGACACGCAGTTCGTGAACGAGCACCTGGCGCGCTTCGGCTGCCGGGAGATCCCGCGCCGGGAGTATCTGCGCCTGCTCGCGAGCGCGCTGGCTCGCGAGGCGGACTGGCCGGGGGCCGGTCCGCTCGGGGAGAGAGAGGCATGAGCGACCTGGCCTTTGCGAGCGCCGGCTGGCTGGCGGCGGCCTACCGCCGCCGCGAGCTCTCCCCGGTCGAGACGACGCGCGCGCAGCTCGAGCGCATCGAGGCGCTGCAGCCGAGCCTGCACCCCTGGTTTACCCTGCTGGGCGAGGCGGCGCTCGACGAAGCGCGGCGCGCCGAGCAAGAGCTTTCGAGCGGCCGCGACCGCGGTCCCTGGCACGGCGTACCGATCGGCGTGAAGGACTTGTGCGACACGGCTGGCGTGCGCACCACCGCCGGTACGCGTGTGCGCGCGGATTCGATTCCCACCGAGAATGCCGCAGTCGTCGTACGGCTGCGCGAGGCCGGCGCGGTGCTGCTTGGCAAGCTAGCCATGA
>CAXMNF010000310.1:0-3258 GCA_964194645.1 uncultured Gammaproteobacteria bacterium | reverse complement strand
CGCGCCATGCAGTCGCTTTCGCTGACGATCGCGGCGGGCACTTCGCAGATCCAGCGCAACATCATCGGCGAGCGCGTGCTCGGGCTGCCCAAGGAGCCGCGCCCGTGAACTTCCGGCTGTCCGAAGACCAGGAAGCGCTGCGCGACGGCGTGCGCAGCTTCTGCGAGGGGCGCGTGCCGGCCGAGCGCCTGCCCGAGCTGGAAGGCGGCTTCGAGCGCGGGCTCTGGAGCGAGCTCGCGGAGCTCGGCGTGTTCGGCCTGCGCCTCGGCGAAGACGCGGGCGGCGTCGGACTGGGCAGCGCCGACGCGGTGCTGGTGTTCTCTGAGCTGGGGCGCCGGCTGGTGCCGGGTCCGCTGGTCTGGAGCCACCTCGCAGCCGGCCTGGTGAAAGGCGCCGAGAGCGGCGAGACCCTGGTCGGCGGGCTCGACCTTTGGAACGGCGAGACCGGGCCGCTGCTGGTCGAGCACCTGGAGAGTCTCGACGAGTTGCTGGCGCTGCGCCCGGACGGCGTGCAGCGCATCGACCCGCGCTCGCTCGACGCCGAGCCGGTGACGATGCCGCTCGACCCACTCACTCCGCTGCACTACCTGGCGACCTTGCCCGCGGGCGAGCAGATCGCCGGACCCGAGCGCGCCGAGCAGCTGCGCCTGGAGGGCGCCGCCCTGGTCGCGGCGCAACAGCTGGGCGTGGCCGAAGCCACACTCGAGCTGGCCGTCGCGTACGCCAAGGGGCGCGAGCAGTTCGGGCGCGCGATCGGCGGCTTCCAGGCCGTAAAGCACATCCTGGCCGACATGTTCGTACAGCAGGAGGTGGCGCGCGCCGCGGTCTACGCGGCGGGTGCGACGCTCGACGACCCGGGGGTGGGCGACGTGGCGCGCAGCGTCTCGGCCGCGAAGATCACGGCCGGCGAAGCCGCGCTCAAGAACGCGCGAGGCTGCATCCAGGTGCACGGCGGCATGGGCTACACCTGGGAGGTGCCGGCCCACTACTACTTGAAGCGGGCCTGGCTGCTCGAGTCGCTGTTCGGCACGCGCGACGAGCACAGCGGGCTGATCGCTTCGCGGATCGCGGCGCCGCGCTGATCCGAGGAGAGGACGAGATGGGCATTCTGGACGGCAAGGCGGCAGTGGTAACCGGCGGCGGCCGCGGCATCGGGCGCGGGCACTGCCTGCACCTGGCCGAGCAAGGCGCGTCGGTGATCGTGAACGACATCGACCTGGACGAGGCCAAGAAGGTCGTCCAGGAGATCTCGGCAAAGGGAGGCAAGGCCAGCGCCAACAACAGCGACATCGGCAGCCGCGACGGTGCGCGCGCCCTCGTCGGCCAGTGCGTGGACGAGTTCGGCGCGATCCACGCGATCGTGAACAACGCCGGCAACGTGCGCGACCGCTCGTTCCTGAAGATGAGCGACGAGGAGTTCAGCGACGTACTGCGCGTGCACGTGCAGGGCACCTTCATGTGCAGCCAGGAAGCCGCGCTGCGCATGCGCGAGCAGGGCAGCGGGGGTTCGATCGTGAATACCGTGTCGGCCGCGCACTTCGGCAACTTTGGCCAGACCAACTACGCCGGCTCCAAGGGCGCGATTGCCTCGATGACCTACACCTGGGCGCTCGAGCTGGCGCGCCAGGGCATCCGCGTGAACGCGATCAGCCCGAGTGGCTCGACGCGCATGTCGGCCACCTACAAGGGGCCGGACGGCAAGGAAGTCGAGCTGCCCTTCATCGACCCGACACGAAATGGCGCGTTCGTCGCCTTCCTGTGCAGCGACGAGGCCAACTGGATCACCGGCCAGATCTTCGGCACCGGCGGTGAGCGGGTCACCATCCTGGAGCAGCCGAAGTACGGTACGAGCATGTTCAAGGAAGGTGGCTTCGGCGTGGACGACCTGCGCAAGAGCTTCCCGGCCCTGCTGAAGACCCACCTCGAGCCCGTCGGCCTGATGAAGCACCCCTACCCCTTCTACGACGGGGTCAAGCCTCCGGAGAAGACATGATCGGGATCTGCTCCTACGGGGCCTACATCCCGCCGACCCGCCTGCCGCTGGCGCTCTGTTCCGGGCGCCCGGCCGTGGAAGGCGGACCCGAGAAGGCCGTGGCCTGGAACGACGAGGACGCGGTCACCATGGCGGTGAGCGCCGCCGTGAACTGCCTGCGCGGCATCGATCGGGAATCGGTCGATGCAGTGCTCTTCGCCTCGACCAGCTACCCGTTCCGCGAGAAGCAGGGCGCAGCGCTGATCGCTCGCGCACTCGACCTGCGTCGCGACGTGCAGACCGCCGACCACTCGGGATCGCTGCGCGCCGGCACGAGCGCATTGCGCAGTGCGATCGACGCGGTCACGGCAGGCTCGGCGCGCAGTGTGTTGGTGATCGCCAGCGACTGCCGCATGGGCGCCCCGGGTTCCGGACTGGAACTGAGCGTCGGCGATGGCGCGGCCGCGTTTCTGGTAAGCGACCGCGAGCCGATCGCCACCCTGGCGGGCTCGTACACGGTGGCGGACGAGATCGTCGACGTGTGGCGCGGCGCGGGCGAGTCCTTCGTGCACAGCTGGGAAGATCGCTTCGTCGTGCAGGAGGGCTACACCCCGCGCTCCGTCGAAGCGCTGCGCGGCCTATTGGAAAAGACCGGCACGGCAGTCTCCGACTACACGCGGGTCGTCCTGTACGGACCCGACGCGCGCAGCCAGCAGGGCGTGGCGCGCAAGCTCGGGGTCGAGGCGGATCAACTGCAGGACGCCCTGTTCGGCCGGCTCGGCAACGCTGGCGTCGCCTTCGCCCCGCTGTTGCTCGCCGCAGCGCTCGAGACCGCCAAGCCGGGCGAGCGGCTGCTGCTTTCCAGCTACGGCGACGGCGCCGAAGCGCTGGCCTTCGCCGTGACCGAGCAGGTGGAAAAGCTCGAGCCGCGCCGCGGAGTGTCGTGGCACCTGGCGCGGCGCCGCCCGATCGCGAGCTACGACAAGTACCTGAAGGCCCGCAGTCTGGCGCCCGTCGAGTGGCAACGCGGCGGCGACCCGGGGCTCTCCGCGACCATCCACTTCCGCGAGCGCGACGACGACCTGACCCTGGCCGGCCAGAAGTGCAACGCCTGCGGAGCGCTGCAGTTCCCCGCGCAGCGGGTCTGCGAGAGCTGCTTCGCGAAGGACGACTTTGCGCGCGTGCGACTCTCGGACCGGATCGGCAAGGTGGTCACGTACACCTTCGACTTCTTCTTCCCCACGCCGGATCCGCCCACCGTGGTGACGGTGACCGAGGTGGACGGC
>CAXMNF010000309.1:0-2261 GCA_964194645.1 uncultured Gammaproteobacteria bacterium | reverse complement strand
CTTGCGCGCCGGCGTGGCCTGGTATGGCCGCCTGTTGGGGGACACGGACGCCAACCACCCGCGCCACCCGCTCGACGTGGCCGGCGAACTCCACGCGCCGGTGCTCGGCCTGTACGGCGAAGAGGACGGCGGCATCCCGCTAGACACGGTCGAGCAGATGAAGGCGGCGCTGGCGGACGCGGGCGACACGTCCGAGTTCGTGGTCTATCCGGGCGCGCCGCACGCCTTTCACGCCGACTACCGGCCCAGTTTCCGATCCGAGGCGGCCACCGATGGCTGGCAGCGCATGCTCGACTGGCTGCGCCGCCACGGAGCCTAGCCGTGCGCTTCCGGAACCGCGTCACCGAGCTACTCGGCGTCGAGTATCCGATCGGGGGCGGGCGGGCCTAGCCGGGCACAGTCTGGCCCGTCGGGGCGCAACCGGGGCAACGCCTTGAATGCAGCCGCCGGGACGCCAGACTTCCCTGTATGCACACGCTCCTCCCCGCCTGTGTGCTGTTGGCCGCCGTGCTGCTCGCGGCCGCGCCGGCGTCCTCGCAGATCCTATTGCGCGACGATTTCGACGGCGTCGCGCTCGATCCGCTGCTCTGGTTCCAGCCGGAGGGCGCGGGCACCTTCCTGGGACGCACGCAGCTGCGGCCGCCCGCATACCCGGTAGAGCTCTCGAGGGGGCGCGCGCGCCTGGCCCTCGAGCTCTACAACCCCGGTCCGGGCGTGTCCTTCTGGGGCACCGAGTTCGTGAGCCAGCAGCTTTTCTCGCGGGACACGGGCCTGGCGATCCGCGCGCGCGTGCGGCTCACGGCGCCGCAGCCGCGCGGGCTGGTCACCTCTCTCTTTGGCTACCGCCTGCACGATCCCCCGACTACGCGAGACGAGCTCGACTTCGAGCAGCTCACCAACGACCTGGACGACGGGTCCGAGCGCGTGCTCACCAACAGCTTCGACGACGCACCGTTCTCGTCGGCGGGGGACTTCTCCTTCGAAGCGGTGCCTGGACTGGACCCGACGGACTGGAACGAGCTCGAGATCCGCTGGCTGCCCGACGCCGTCGAGTGGCACGTGAATGGCGCGCTCGTGCGCCGCGAGCTCGACACCGTGCCCGATGCCGCCATGTCGCTGCGGGCCAACGTCTGGGCGCCCGACTCGAACTTCGCGGCGGCCTACGACGCGGGGCTGCAGCCCGTTGCGGATCCCGGCCAGAACCAGACTTGGTGGTACGAGATCGACTGGATCGAGGTCGAGCGCCTCCAACCCGTCCCGCTGCTCGGCCCGCTCGGTGCGAGCGGGCTCGCCGTGCTGTGCCTCGGACTGCTCGCGGCTGCAGCGTCGCGTCAGCGCAGCAGGGCGGGGCGTTCGCGCTCCCGCTAGGCCGCAAGCTCTCAGGCTTGCATCCGGGCTCGGATTCGGGAGGATCTGGCGCTTCCAATGGAGGAAGCGTTTCTGACGGCACGCCAGTGGCTCGAGTACGGCTTCGTGCGCCTCGCGATGACGCTGTTGAAGCTCATGCCGGGGAGCTGGGCACGCGGTCTGGCGGCCGCAGCCGCGCGTGCTGTTTACCGCCTCGGCGGCAAGCGCGTGGCGTACGTCGAGACCAACCTGCGCCTTGCCTTCCCCGACCTGGAAGCAGCACAGCGCAGCCGCATCGGACGCGAGAGCTACGTGAACCTGGCCTGGAACGCGGTGGATGTGGCGCGTGCCGAATTCTGGACCGGGCCCGAGCTGCTCGAGCGGGTCGAGCTGGTCGGGCTCGAGCATGTCGAAGCCGCGCTGGCGCGCGGTCACGGCATCCTGGCATTCCCGCCCCACCTGGGCAGCTTCGAGATTGGGTTGCGCGCCGCGGCGGCTGCGAGTCTCCCGGTCACCGTGGTCGGCCGTCCGCTGCGGAACCCGAAGGTCCGCGCTCGCGTGAACCGCACGCGCACCAGCACCGGTGCCGAGCTGATCGAGCACCGCAACGTTGCCCCGCGCATGCTGCGCGCGCTGCGCAGCGGCCGGCTCGTGGTGGCGATGATCGACCAGTACGCCACGCGCTCGCGCGGCATCATGGTGCCGCTCTTCGGGCTGCGCTGCTCGACGTCGCCGGGCCCGGCGACGCTCGCGCTGCGCAGTGGCGCGGCGCTGATGCCCGCCTACGCGCTGCGCCTGGGGCCTGAGCGCCACCGGATCACGTTCCTGCCGCCGCTCGAGCTCGAGCGCACCGGCGACCAGGGAAAGGACGTGGAGCGCGGCACGGCCGCCTGCAACGCGGCGCTCGAAGCCAT
>CAXMNF010000308.1:0-1528 GCA_964194645.1 uncultured Gammaproteobacteria bacterium | reverse complement strand
GACTCTACATCGGTTCAACGGCTCTTGTTGGGCGGCGATTCTCGAGAAGACATCTGAAGCGATGCAGTTCGAAGTTCTAGACAACGCGCGCGCAACCAGTCACTGCGCTTGCACCCCGCCTAGGGGTGGTCCGAGATATTGTCAAATGTTGTGGACGGAACTGACCGGCGCGCCCCTCACGAGCCGAGCACCTTCGCCAGCCGCTCGGCGTGGCCGGTCGCACCCATCTCGACATAGAGCCGATGGGCCTCTTGGAGGTGGCGCTCGCTCGCCGCGCCGGTCGCGAGGCGGGCACGCTCCTCGAGGATCGCGGCCAGGAAGGGGCGCGCCCCTGTCTCGTCCGCGAGTCGTTCGGCCGCGTCCAGGTCGGCCTTCGCCCTTGCCAGGTCGGCTGCCGCACCATTCCGAGACACGGCGGCGCGCGCCAGGAGGGCGCGGCACAGATACACGCGACTGCGCTGGGCGCTGCACACCTCGATGGCCTCGTCGGCAAGCACACGCGCTCGGTCGATCTCTCCCAAGCCGAGATACGCAGCGGGAAGAACCCAGCTCGACATGACGAGGGCGTCCGCCCCGGCCCGGGCCTCGCGGCTCAAGGCTCGGGCCTCCTCCATCAGATCGGCGGCTTCGTGCCAGCTCTGGTGCGCGACGTGTGCTTCGGCCAGGCAACAGCGCCCGAAGACCGCACAGTGGGGGCTTCCCGAACCCTCGGCCAGCTCGACACACCTTCTTCCCGCGCGCAGTGCCTCGTTCGCGTTCCCTCGCGAGAGCTCCACCTCGGTTCGCCACAAGTGAATCCAGGATCGGATCTCGAGCGGCGCCTGATCGGTCGCAAAGCGGAGGGCCGCTTCAAGTCGCTCGTTTGCCTCTTCTACCCTTCCCATCAGCCCGAGTGCGAAGCTCCCGACCCCGAGGTTCGCAACCAGAGGACTCCAGCCGAAGACATCCGCGCCCAGCTCCGCATCGTCTCCCACCAGGGCGGCACCCTCGTCTGCCGCGGCGACCGCTTCCGCGAGCGAGCCGCGTAGGATCCGCGCCTGGACCAGGTCCAGGGTGATCGCCGCCCGCAGCACCGGATCGCCCGTGCGGCGGGCACTCGCCGCGGCCTCCTCGGCCAGCTCGGAGTACTGGACCAGATCGCCCATGTTCTCCTTGAGCGCCGCGAAGGCGCACAGCAGCTCCGCGAGCGCCCGGTCGTCGCCGCACGCCCGGAGGAAGTCCCGACCCCGGCCGAAGAGCGCCGCCGCCTCCTCGTCCTGAATGCCCACGCGGAAGGCCAGTTTGAGCTGCTCCACGAAGGCGCGCCCCCGCAGCGCCTCCATCTCGGCGTCGCTCTCGACCGCCCCGAGCAGCTCGTCCACGCGCCGCCAGTGCGCGTACGAGTCCACGTAGTCGGTCGCCCCGAGGCGTCCCGCCGCACGCGCGTGCCAGCGCGAAGCGAGCGCGGGCTCGTCGGCGCGCTCCCAGTGATGGGCCAGGAGAGCGGCGCGCTCGTCGAGCTGCTGCGCGTCGAGCTCCTCGAGCGCAC
>CAXMNF010000307.1:0-47522 GCA_964194645.1 uncultured Gammaproteobacteria bacterium | reverse complement strand
CGGCGCACGTCTGCTAGGCGGGACCTTGGCCGCCGCCGCACTGCCGTCGATCATGTCGTATACGGCCGACGTCAGCGCGCCCGAGAAGCGCAATGTGGCACTCGGCACGGTGGGCGCGGCGATCGGCCTGGGCGTCCTGCTCGGGCCGGCGTTCGGCGGTGCGATCGCGCGCTATGGGTTGGCGGCGCCGTTCTTCCTGGCGTCCGGGATCGGCGCGTTCGCCGCGCTTGCCGTTGCCCTGTTGCTCCCGGAGAGCCTCACCCCGGAAATCCGCGCGCGCAGCGCGGCACGCCGCAGCGAACTACTCGCGCAGGGGCTCGGCGCGCGGCGCATCGCGCTCGCGCTGGCCCCGTTCCTGTCGTACAGCCTGCTGGTGCAGACCAGCCGCACGGGGCTGGAGAGCACCATCGGCTTCCTGGTTGCCGACCGCCTGGCGGGGGGACCCGGGCAGGTGGGCCTGCTGCTCGCGGGGGTGGGGACGGTAGCCGTGCTCGTGCAGGGCGGCGCGATCCGTCCACTCGGCCGGCGCTTCGACGACCACCGGCTGATGCGCGCCGGCACCGCGCTGCAGCTGGCCGGGCTGCTCACGCTCGGCTTTGCCGGCCTCTGGTGGTCGGTTGCGGCCTCGGCCGTCCTGGTGGGAGCCGGCTCGGCGCTGCTCACTCCCACCTTCACGGCCGAGCTGTCGCGCGCGGCGGAGAGCATCCAGGGCGAGGCTCAGGGCCTGAACGCGAGCGCGCAGTCGCTCGGGCGCGCGCTGGGTCCGCTCTTGTTCACGCCGCTCTATCCGTTCGCCGGGGGCCGCTACACCTATGCGGCCGCGGCCCTGATCTGTGGACTGGCCCTGCTGCTCGCCTGGCGACGGCTGCCCGCACGCCTGCCGGAGCAGTAGGGCGCGCACGCGGTACCCTGTGCTCGTGAACGAGGCGTTGGGACGAGTAACGGACTCCATCGCCCGCTCGCGCCGCTACCGGCGGGTGTGCGAGACGACGGTGCGGCGTCTGGCGGGAGATGCGCTGCGCGCCAGCGGCGGGAACGAGCGCGAGGCCGCCAAGCGGACCAAGCGCGCGCTGCACCAGATCTGCGGGGCCTACCTGCCGGCGTCTCCCTCGTGGCCACACCTGCGCGCCGAACTCGACGCCTGCCCAGACGAGCCCGGGGCATTGCGCCAGACCCTGCGCGTGTTGATGCAGCAGCACGCCTCGACGCGCGAGCGGCTGCCGGTGCTCGAGCAGTTCTGGGACACGCTGCGCCCGCGGCTCGGCGCGACCCCGCGCGTGCTCGACATGGGCTGCGGCCTCGCGCCACTCTCGGCCCCGTGGCAGGGCCTGGCGCCCGGCGCGCGCTACGCGGGAGTCGACATCGACGCCGGGCTGGTCGAGTTGGTGCGCGCGGCCCTGGACCGGATCGGGATCGAGCACGACATCCGGCTGGGCGATGCGCTCGACGACGCGCCGCTTCCCGAGAGCGACGTGGCGCTCGCCCTGAAGCTCTTGCCCACGCTCGAGCGCCAGGCTGCCGGGGCGGGTCTGGCGCTGCTCGACTGGCTGCCGGCGCCGAAGCTCGTGGTGAGCTTTCCGACCCGCTCGCTCGGCGGCCAGGCGCGCGGCATGGAGGCGAACTACTCGCGCGGCTTCGAGGCGTTGCTCGCGCAGCGCCCCTGGCGGGCCGAGCGTCTCGAGCTGCCCGGCGAGCTGGTCTACCTGGTGCAGCGCTAGCGATGGCGGAGCCGCTCGACCTGGCGCACGGCGCGCTGCCGCTTCCGGCCTTCCTGCCCGACGCGACCCGCGGGGTGGTGCGCGGCAGCGATGCCGAGGGGGTGCGCGGAGTCGGCGTGCGCGGCTTGATGGTGAACGCCTTCCACCTGATGATCCGCCCGGGAGCGGACCGCGTGCGGCGGCTTGGCGGGCTGCACCGCTTCATCGGCTGGGATGGCCCGATCGTGACCGACTCGGGCGGCTTCCAGGCGCTCTCGCTGATCCGCGAGAACCCGGACCACGGGACGGTGCGCTCGGACGGCCTGCACTTCAGGGTGCCCGGCAGCGCGCGAAAGCTGCGCCTGACTCCGGAGCGCTGCGTGCGCACTCAGTTCCAGCTCGGCTCGGATGTGATGATCGCGCTCGACGACTGCACCGATCCGGCCGAGCCGCGCGACGCCCAGCAGCGCTCGGTCGAGCGCACCGGCGCCTGGGCGAAGGGCTGCCGCGCCGAGTACGAGCGTCAGATCGAGCAGCGCAAGCGCGCTGGCCCGCGTCCGCTGCTGGTCGGCGTGGTGCAGGGCGGGCGCGACCCCGAGCTGCGCCGCCAGAGCGCCGAGGCGCTGCTCGCGACCGGCTTCGACGGCTTCGGGTTCGGCGGCTTTCCGGTCGGCCCCGACGGCGTCTTCGAGCGCGAGATGTTCGAGCTGATGGTGAGCGTCCTGCCCCCGGAGGCCCCGCGCTTCGCGCTCGGCGTCGGAAAGCCCGAACACGTGGTGAGCGTGGCGCGGCTCGGCGGGCGCACCGTCTTCGACTGCACGATCCCCACGCGCGACGCGCGCCACCACCGCCTGTACACCTTCACGCTCGAGCCCGGCGCCGAGCCGCTGCCCGACGACGCGAGCTTCTACAAGTGCGTGTACATCCTGGACGAGCGGCACGCCTCCGACGCACGTCCGCTCGAGGACGCTTGCGACTGTCCGTGTTGCCGGAACTACAGTCGCGCGTACCTGCACCACCTGTTCAAGATCGAGGACCCGCTGGCCATCCGGTTGGCCACCCTGCACAACCTGCGCTTTTACGCGCGTCTGCTCGACGTGCTCGGCTCGCCGTGAGTGCGTCCGGTCCGGAGCTGGCGGCGGGGCTGTACGTGGTGGCGACGCCGATCGGAAACCCCGAGGACCTGTCACCCCGCGCGCGGCAGTGCCTGGAGCAGGTGGACCTGATCGCGGCAGAGGACACGCGCATCACGCGCAGCCTGCTGCGCTACCTGGGTCTGCGCAACGAGCTGCTCTCCTACCACGATCACAACGAGCGCGGCCGAGTGCCCCAGATCCTGGAGCGCCTGCGCGGCGGCGCGCGCGTCGCGCTGGTCAGCGACGCCGGCACGCCGCTGTTGTCGGATCCGGGCTACCCGCTGGTCTGCGCGGCCGTTGCCGAGGGCATCCCGGTGGTGCCGATTCCCGGTCCGAGTGCCGCCCTGGCCGCGGTCTCGGTGTCGGGCCTGCCGACCGACCGGCTGCTGGTGCTCGGCTTCCTGCCGCGCCGCGGGGGTCGGCGCCGCCAGGCGATCGAGGCGCTGCGCACCGAGCCCGCCACCGTGGTGCTCTTCGAGGCGCCGCACCGCATCGTCGAGACGCTGCGCGACCTGGCCGAGCTGTTGGGTCCGCGCCGCGCGGTACTCGGCCAGAGTCTCACCAAGGATGACGAGCAGATCCTGCGCGGCACCCTGCCCGAGCTGACAGAAACGCTCGAGGACCGCGACAAGGTGTACGGCGAGCTCACCCTGGTGATCGAAGGCGGCGGCGAGCCGGAGCCGGGCGAACTCATCGACCGCCTGATCGCGCGCCTGCTCGAAGCGGGCCTGTCGGCACGAGCCGTGCGCGACGTGGTCGCCGACGTCTTCGACCTGCCGCGCTCCGACATCTACGCGCGCGTGAACGCGCTGCGCCGCAGTTAGTCGGACGCGGCACTCAGCAGGCGCCGCACCAGCCCCGTCATTACCGCGTCGTAAATCGGGTTCTCGAACTGGTCGCGGTACAAGGCGAGCTGTTCGTCGAGCGCCTCGCGCGTGTACAGCCGTCCGTCGGCGATTACGCCAGACAGGGTCCCGAGTGCCGAGAGGTCGCGCGTCGGATCTTCGCGGAAGATCACCAGGTCGGCCGGGGCGCCCGGCCGGATCCCGCCGAGTCCCGCCGGGCCCGCCGGGACTGCGGGGCGCGTGGCGATCGCCAGCACCTCTTCGGGCGAGATGCCGGCATCGCGCAGCAGACGCAGCTCGCGGTGCAGCGCCGCCCCCGGCACCGCAAACGCGCTTGGCGTGTCGGTGCCGGCGCGCAGCACGGCACCCGCCTCGTGCAGCGCGCGCACTGCCCGGCTCATCTGTGGCAGGGCGGCGCGCAGCAGGGCGCTGTCCGCCTCGCTGTGGCCGCGCAGGTAGGACAGGCCCTCGACCGGGCTCCAGATCACGTCGCGCCAGAAGCGGGGCAGCAGCTGCGCGTCCGGCTCCTCGCGCAGCCGCTCCAGGTCGTCCATCCTGCTGCGCCGTTCGCTGGTGACCAGGGTGGGTGTGTTCGCGATGCCGTGTGCGAGGGTCGCCTCGATCACGTGCTCGAGCCGCACGTCGTCGAACTGCAGCCAGCGCTCCATCACCTCGGGGTATCCCACCAGGCCGTCCGGAGAGCCGGGCAGATGGGTCAGGTGCTGGACGTCGTCGAGGCGCGCGTCCTCGTAGGGCACGCGCCAGGGCACGTGACCGATGGTCGGCAGGCCGTGCTTGCGCGCCGCCACGCGAACGGCCTCGAGCACATCGGGCTCGAGCTGGTTGTAGATCTTCAGGCAGTCGAAGCCGGCCTTGGCCAGCTCCGCCACCACGGGCTCGGCGTCGGCTGGCTCGCGCAGCACGCGCGAGTTCGGTTGGCCGGGCGGGTAGCCGTCCAGGAACGGCCCGCAGGCGAATACGCGCGGCGCGGGAAATTCCCCGCTGCGGCTGGCGTCGCGCACCGTTCCGGTAGACGTGCCGTCGGGATCGCCGGCGTCGCGCACACTCGTCACGCCGTGGTACAGGAACAGGAAGCTGAACAGCTCGGCGTGACCGACCAGGGCGGCCGGGGGGAAGTGGACGTGCGCGTCGACCAGGCCCGGCAGCACGTAGTGCCCCGCGAATGCGTCGGGCGTGCCGCCCGCCGCGCCCAGCGATGCGATGGTTTCGCCTTCGACCGTGAGCGAGCGGTGCGGGCTGCGCGCGACGCCCGGCTGGATCACGGTCACGTCGCCGAGCCGCGCCCCGCGCTTCGGCACGGCCAACGGGGCCACGGGGCGCAGGTTCCACCAGAGCAGCACGACGGCGAGAACCACCAACACCAGCGCGTAGATCAGGGCGCGCAGCCACGCACGCACGGCTAGCCGACCTCGCTCTGCAGGACGCCCCGGGCCTCGAGGAAGCGAAGCCGCGCATCGTCCGCCGCGAGCAGCTCGCGCAGCACCTCGCGATTGTGCTCACCGCGCAGCGGCGCGGGACGCTCCGCGCCCGAGCGCGAGCGCGAGAAGCGATAGGGCAGCCGGGTCATCAGGCGGCGCCCGCCCTTGCGGTCGTCGACCTCGTAGACCAGATCGCGCTCCTTCGCATAGGGACCCGTGAGCGCCTCGCGCAAGGTTTCGAGCGGTGCGCTGGCCAGGCCTAGCGCCTCGAGCCGCTCGACGAGCGCGTCCGGCGAGGGCTGCTCGGCCATCCAGCGCTCGATCTCCTGGCGGCGCAGCCGAGCCTTGGTAGCGAGTTCGCTCCCGGGCGGCGCCGGGTCGGAGATCTCGGGCACCTTGCGCGCGAGCTCCACCCAGACGTGCTGCGGCGGACCCGCGACTGCGATCCAGCCGTTCGCGCCCGCGTCGAAGGGGTCTGTGTCCATACGGAACTCGTCGGGCTCGACCAGGACGAAGGGCGTCTCCGAGTAGCTGGCCAGCAGCGCGTCGTACAGGCAGACCTCCACGTGCTCGCCCACGCCGTTGCGTTCGGCCGCGCGCAGCGCTGCGAGCGCGGCGACCGTGGACTGGAGCGCGGTGGTGATGTCGGCCAGGGCGTCGCCCGTGGGGCGCGGTGCCGTGCCCGACTTGCTGGCCGCGTAGTCCAGGATTCCGGCCGCGGCGTGGATCGTGGGGGCGTAGGCGCCCCGCTCGCGGCGCGAAGAGTCGGCACCGAAGCCGGAGACCGAGAGCATCACGCACCTCGGGTTTGCGGCGTGCACGGCGTCCCAGCCGATGCCGAGCCGTTCCGCGACGCCGGGCCGGAAGTTCTCGACCACGAGGTCCACGTGCGCCACCAGCTCGATCGCGAGCGAGCGTCCCTCCTGTCTGCCCAGGTCGATGCACACATTGCGCTTGGCCAGGTTCGCCCAGGTGTACAGGCCCGACTGGCCGCGATCCCACTTGGGTCCGATTACGCGGGTCGGGTCGCCACGCGGCGACTCGACCTTGATTACGTCCGCGCCGAGCTCCGCGAGGATGCGGCTCGCATACGGCCCGGCCAGAACCTGGGAGAAGTCGAGGACGCGCAGTTCTTCACAGGGAAAGCCGCTCATGGGCGCGCATTCTAACCCGGGAAGGCGCTGCGGGCCTCGGTCAGCGTCTGCGCGTCGCCGATGTCGAACCAGCGTCCTTCGAGCGGTGTGCCATAGACCTCGGTCTGCGCGTGCAGCCAGGCCACGAAATGGCCGGGGGCGTCCGGATTGCCGCCCCCGCCGAGATAGCTCCCGACCCACTCGGCGACCGCCGGCGGGTAGAAGTACAGCGCTGCTGGCGCAGCGCCGCGCCCCGGTCCTGATCGTGCGCGAGGTGGCGCGGGACGGCGGACCGTCCCCTTACAACGAGCAGCCCCGCCCGCGCGAAGGCTCGACCGACCACCGTGGTCACCGCGTGCCGGATCAGGCCTTCGACGCCGCCTCGCGCAGCACCCCCGGGTAGCCGCGCGTGACGAGCGCGTGCTCGAGTACGCCCCGCTCGCACAGCAGTTCGTGCATGCGCGGCAGGTGGTAGTGCGGCACGGTCATCAGCAGGTGGTGCTCCAGGTGGTAGTTCACCCGGTTGGGCGCGATGAACAGCCGTTCCCACCAGCTTGCTTCGGTGGTGCGCGTGTTCTGCAGCTCGTCCGTCGGGTCGGGCACCGAAGAGTGCTCGGCGATCGAGCGGATGCGCGTGACCAGGCTGTAGCTCGTGAACCAGGCGCCGACCCAGAGCAGGTACAGCAGCGGATGCCCCGCCAGGGTCAGCACGGCGAGCAGCAGGGCGTTCGTTCCCACGACACCGCGCAGGTTGTGCCAGCCGGCCCGGGCGCGGCTGGTATGCATGCCGTCGCCACCCTGCACGTCGCGGCGCAACAAGATCCGCACGCGCTTCCAGCCGACGCGGCCCGACAGGTCGCGCCAGACCTTGCGACGCATGCTCGCGGCCGTCACCGGGTGTTTCCGGGCCAGCTCCAGGTCTGGGTCCTCGTCCGTCCAGTTCTTGGCGTGGTGCTGCAGGTGGTACGGGCGGTAGGGGTGCAGGTCGGCCCAGATCGGGTAGGCGCACAGCCAGTTGCCGACCCAGTCGTTCACGCGCCGCGAGCTGAACAGGGTGCGGTGGGCGGCCTCGTGCATCAGCACGGCCAGGCCGAGCTGGCGCGCGCCGATCACGAACAGCGCCAGCAGCACGGTCAGCACGTGCGGCAGCCAGGCGACCAGGGCCATCGCGCCGAACACCAGCCCCCAGTCGAGTCCGACCGAGGCCCACGAGCGCCAGTCGTGCATCTCGAGCAGCTCGTCGATCTCGTCGCGGGTCAGCGCATCGCGCCAGAGTCCCGTCTGTGCCATCTCACACTCCTCGGGCCTGCGCAAGCGCACCCACGGCCTCGAAGGCGCGCAAGTCCGCCGGCGTGTGTTCTCCATCCACCTCGAGCATCCCGGCCCAGGCTCTGCGGCCCAGGCGGTCGTACTGGCGCATCACCGCGACCAGCCGGTCGCGCTCACGGGCGGCTGCCAGCTCCTCCGGCAGCTGCGGGTCGTAGGCGAGCTGGCGCAGCGCCGCGCCGCCCAGCAGGAACGACTCGACCATGGCCCGCTCGCGCGGCTGCTCGGCGAGCCGCGCCGCGCTGCTCTCCAGCTCGGACGCGCGCCGGCGATAGGCGCGGCACAGGGCGTCCACGTCCCAGAGACCGCGCGCCCGCGCGTCGCGCGCCGCGTCGAGGCCGCCCAGCCGGCAGACCAGCGCGCCGGCGTCGAGGCCCAACGCCTCGAGACGTTCGCGGGTGCCGTCCGTCGGCTCAGCCAGGTTGTCGGGCCGCAGTTCCAGGCCCGGTTCGAGCGCGCGAAAGCCGAGGAACGCGAGCGCGCGTATGCGCCGCCGCAGGGCGCGCCGGTCGCTGCGGCCCAGCGGGCTGGTGTGCACGGCCAGCCAGCCGCCGTCCCAGGGACGCGTGCGCCGCTCGCGAGCGCGCCAGGAGGCGACCTGTCCGTGAACGGCGCGGGCCCGCTCGCCCAGCCGGTAGCGGCCGCGCTGGTCCGAGTGCACGAGCTGCGCCGCGCGCAGTCGCGCCAGCGCCACGCGGATCGCGTTCGGCTCGATCCCGAACAGCTCTCCCGAGCGGACCAGGGCGCGCACGGGCACCGAGCCGCGGCTCACCGTAGAGAGCAGGTCCAGAAGCAGGCTCCGGGCCGTCGGGCGCATGGCGTGCACATTACCTGATTCGGCCCATCATGCCAAGACCTGTAATGTCTCTCAGTGCACCCCGGTGGCGGGGACCAGGCTCGACGGGTCGATGCCGAGCGACTGGATGGCGGCCTCCCAGAGGTCCGCGGCCGGCGTGGCGAACACCAGCTCGGCGCTTGCCGGCGCGAGTAGCCAGGAGCCCTCGGCCAGCTCGTGCTCGAGCTGCAAAGCGCCCCAGCCGGCGTAACCCAGCAGGAAGCGCAGGCGGACCGGCGGGCGGGCGGCCAGCACCTCGAGCTGGTTCGGGGCCGTGGACAGGGCAATGCCCTCGACGATCAGGCGCGGCTCCGGGTCGATCCCCTCGGCAAGCGGCTCGTGGAGCAGGCAGCCGCGCAGCGGCTCGACCGGGCCGCCCTGCCAGACGACGGCATCGGGGTCGCCCCGCCAGTCGACCTCGAGCTGGTCCAACACCTCGCGGATCGGCAGCTCGCTCGGGCGGTTCAGCACCATGCCCCAGGAGCCCTCCGGGTTGTGGTCCACCATGAGCACCACCGACCGCGAGAAGTTCGGGTCGGGGAGCTGCGGCATGGCCAGCAGCAGGCCCGGGGCGATACTCCGCTCGCTCATCTCGTCTCTCCGGCCGCGCCCCGGGTCCATGCCCCGAGAAGAGCACAGATCGGGCCGCGCTTCACTCCCCATCCTAGCGGCCTAACGGCGAGCGGAGCTCGCCTTGCCGCACGGAGAGCGACTCCAGGAAGAGTCGCTCTCCTACGAGAACGGGGGGAGCGGCCTAACGGCGAGCGGAGCTCGCCTTGCCGCGACGGAGAGCGACTCGGAGGTCGCTCTCCTGCGGGAACGGGGGGAACGGAGGGGGGGCGGTCAGACCAGGGAGCCGTGATCGGCCCAGTAGTGTTCGCGGAGCTTTCGCTTCAGGAGCTTTCCGGTGGGGAGGCGCGGCAGCTCGTCGACGAAGTCGACGGAGCGCGGGCACTTGTAGTGCGCGAGGTTCTCGCGGCAGAAGTCGATCAGGGTCTGCTCGAGCTCTGCTCCTGGGTCGGCCTGACGCGGCACGACCACCGCTTTCACCTCTTCGCCCATCTCGTCGTGCGGCACGCCAATCACCGCCACGTCGTCCACGTTCGGGTGCGTCGACAGGTGGTTCTCGACCTCCTGCGGGTAGATGTTCACCCCGCCCGAGATGATCATGTGCGACTTGCGGTCGGTCAGGTACAGGTAGCCGTCGGCATCCAGATAGCCGACGTCGCCCAAGGTGAACAGGTCGCCCCGATAGGTCTTGGCGGTCTTCTCGTCGTCCTTGTAGTAGCGGAAGCGCGCCGCCTGCTTGCTGGGCGCCTCGAAGTAGATGGCGCCCTCGCGGGTGGGTTCCTCGATTTCGTTTCCGTCCTCGTCCAGGATGTGCAAGGTCCCGCCGGCCCAGTGCCGGCCGACGGAGCCCTGGTGCTCGAGCCACTCCTCGGAGCGGATCAAGGTGCCACCGCCTTCGGTGCCGGCGTAGTACTCCACGACGACCGGGCCCCACCAGTCGATCATCTGCTGCTTGACGGGCACCGGACAGGGCGCGGCCGCGTGCACCGCGACGCGCAGACTCGACAGGTCGTAGCGGGTGCGCACCTCGTCGGGCAGGTGCAGCAGGCGCCGGAAGTGCGTCGGCACCCACTGCGAGGTCGTGATCTTCTGGTCCTGGATCAGGCGCAGCGCCTGCTCGGCGTCGAAGCCGCGCATCACGATCGTCGTGGCGCCGAGCCGGTGCTGCGCCGTGGAGAAGGCCAGCGGGGCGGCGTGGTAGAGCGGCGCGGGCGACAGGTAGCGATCGTCTTCGTTGAAGCCGAACATGCCCATCAGGCCCTGCACGGCGAGCGTCGCGAGCGGGTCTCCGGCGGGCAGTCCCGAGAGCGGCGCGCGCACGCCCTTCGGATAGCCGGTCGTGCCCGACGAGTAGAGCATGGTGCCGCCCTCCAGCTGGTTCTCGAGGGGCGCGTCCTCGGGAATCTCGGCCAGCAGGTCGTCGATCGGGCGGAAGCCTTCGATCTCGCCGAACGAGAGCAGCAGGTTCGCACTGGGCAGGTCGGCTCCGGCGGCCGACGCGAGCTTCGCGAAGCGCTCTGAGGCGAGGAAGACCTTGGCGTCGCAGTTGTCCACGATGTAGCGCACCTCGGCTTCCTGCAGGTGCCAGTTGATCGGCGTGAAATACAGGCCGCTGCGCATGGCTGACCAGTACACGTCGTAGAAGGGATCTTCGTTCGCCATCATCAGGGCGATGCCGTCGCCCGGCTCGAGGCCGAGCGAGCGGAACAGATGTGCGAGGCGGCGGGAGCGCTGCTCGAGCTCTCCGTAGCTGATGGTGATCTCGCCGTTGTCGAATACGACGGCGGGCTTGTCCGGGTGCTGCTCGGCCCGGATCGAGATCGTGGACATGAAGTTCCTCCCGTGACGCGGCCGCCATTCTACCCGAGCGGGAGCTGCGCCCCGATGGCGGGGTCCGCTACCCTCCGCACGTGCCCGAGTCCGTCGCCGATCTGCTGGCCTTCATCGACGCATCGCCGACCCCGTACCATGCGGTCGCCGAGGCGGTGCGGCGTCTGGAAGCGGCCGGCTACCGGGCTGCGGATGCCACCGAGATGTGGAGCCTGGGCCCCGGAGACCGCATCTGGCTATCGCGCAACGACGGGAGTCTGATCGCCCTGGAGTGCGGCAGCGAGTCACCCGCCGCGGGCGGCTTCCGGCTGATCGGCGCGCACAGCGACTCGCCGAACCTGCGCCTGAAGCCGAACAGCGACGTCGACGCGCACGGCTACCGGCAGTTCGCCGTGGAGCCCTACGGCGGGCTGCTGCTGCACACCTGGCTGGACCGGGACCTGTCGATCGCGGGCCGCGTGAGCCTGCGCGCCGCGGCCGGAACGCGCACCGAGCTCGTCGACTTTGGACGCCCGTTGCTGCGCATCCCGAACCTGGCGATCCACCTGGACCGCGACCAGCGCGAGAAGGGCCTGCGGCTGAACGCCCAGAAGCACGGCGTGCCGATCGCGGGCCTGGGCGAGCTGCCCGACCTGCGGGAACTGGTCGCGGACGAGCTGCGCGCGCAGCGCGGGGTGCAGGTCGACGCGCGCGACGTGTTGGCCTGGGACCTGATGCTCTACGACACGCAGCCCTCGGGCCTGGCCGGCGTGCGCGCCGAGTTCGTGCTGGCGCCGCGACTCGACAACCTGGCCTCGTGCCACGCCGGCCTCTCGGCGCTGGTCAGCGCGCCGCGCGAGCTGCCCAGCTTCACGCGCGGCCTTGTCTTGTACGACCACGAAGAGGTCGGGAGCCGCAGCGCCGCGGGCGCCGCTGGAACGTTTCTCGCCGAGGTGCTGGAACGGACGGTCGCGGCCTACAAGGGCGGCGAGCCGCAGGGCCTGGCACGCGCGGCCGCCCGCTCCGTGTTCATCTCCGCGGACATGGCGCACGCCGTGCACCCGAACTACCCGGACCGCCACGAGCCCGGCCACCGGCCGCTGCTCGGCGGGGGTCCAGTGATCAAGACGCACGCCAGTCAGGCCTATGCGACCGACGCGGCCACGGCGGGCCTGTTCACCGCCTTGTGTCGCGACCAGGGCTTCGAGCCCCAGCAGTTCGTGAGCCGCAGCGACCTGCCCTGCGGCAGCACCATCGGCCCGATCAGCGCCGCCCAGGTCGGGATCCGCACCGTCGACGTTGGCAACCCGATGCTGTCGATGCACTCGTGCCGCGAAATGGCTGGGGCGGCCGACGTCGATCCCATGATTCTCGTCTTGCGCGCCTTCCTGTCCTAGGGACGTTCCTGCTTAACTGCCTTACTCCTTGAGTAAGGCAGTTAAGCAGGAACGTCCCTTCAGCGCGGGAGGCGCGCATCGACTGGGGGCAGGGGGGGCAAAGGGGAATGGCGGTCCAGTTGGTACCAGTAGGCGACGCTCGAGTAGTCGTTGGCCAGGGCGTTGTCGTGGCCGGTTTCGATGGTGACGCGGATCGAGCGCTCGAAGCGGATCGGGTCCTCGACGTGGAAGCGGTACATCGAGTTCTTGCCGCCCCACGGCCAGTCGTCGCTGCCGCTGTAGACCGTGAGTCCGTGGTAAGGCGCGGAGTACTCCTGGCGCGGACAGAAGGCGGTATTGAAGTAGTCCTCGGTGCCGGTACCGTGCAAGCGCGGCGGCCAGGGCTCATCGTCGATGAAGATCATGTCGTCGCCCTCTCCGTACCAGTCGTTCACCTGGCGACAGAAGACGTCGATGTTCAGCACGCAGCCCACGTACTGTCCGTTGCCTCGGGTGTCTAGGATCACGTAGTTGTGCTGCCCATCCAGGTTGGCGTCGCGCCAGGGGCCGCGCAGCGCGTTGCCGGCGCCGCCCGGACGCTCGTCCGTATAGCCGAAGTCCGAGCGCGTGTAGCCCTTCTCGGCGGCGCGCCCGGCGGTCGGGTTCTGGCGCCGCCAGTGCGCGTGGAAGCGCGCCAGGTCGCCGGGCAGCTCCGCATAGGCCTCGTAGTCGACGTAGAAGAACAACACCAGGGTCTCGGCGCCCTGGTTCTCGACCTCGAAGCGCGCGCCGCGCGCGAAGGGCATCGGAAACCAGCAGTTCATGCCCTTGCCGTCCTCGGGGCTCATCTGCAGCGGCAGGGACGCGAAGTTGCGGCGCAGGCCAAAGCCCACCCCGAAGAAGTCGCCGAGCGGTGTTTGGACGCTCGGCGTGTCCTCGCCGTCCCAGAACACGCGCAGCACGCTGCGCAGCAAGTGGAGGGGGTCGTCCGGGAGCGACATCGACGTCATCCACACGTGCTTCACGCAGCCGGCGCCGGAGATCTCGCCAAGCGTCGCCGCCTCGCCGGGGCGCACTACGATGGCATCGCGGTTGCCGCCGGAGCGGTCCCAGGAGGAGAGCCGCTGCCGCTTGAAGTCGCGCAGTTGCGCCAGGTCCGCGAGCGATCCGGAGCCGATCATGTGCCTTCCTCCGACCCTTCAGCAGTGCGCGAATTATGCCGAAACGCACGGAAAGCAGTACGGTTTCAGCTCGGAGGACAGTGTCATGGCGCGATCTTGGACGGGGGCGGCGCTGCTGACGGCGGTGCTCGCGGCGTGCGCAGCGGGCGGACCGAGCTACCGCGGCGCACAGGACGATCTCGAGGAGGGCCGCCTCGAGCCTGCGATCGAGAAGCTAGAAGAGCTTCGCGCGCGAAACCCCAAGCACGCCGAGATCGCCCTCAACCTGGGCATCGCCTACTTCAAGCGGGCGCGCCAGGAGCTCGACGCCAACCAGCAGGCCGCCTACCTGGCGGACCTGGCGCGCGCGCAGGAGCACGTGCTGGCGGCGATCGAGATCGACCCGCGCTCTTCGCAGCCGCACACCTGGCTGGGCATCATCGCCGCGTACCAGGACGACCTGGACGGCACCATCGAGAGCCTGAAGAACGCCGCGCGACTCGATCCGTACCACCCGGTGCACTACACCAACCTGGCCGAGAGCTACATCTACAAGGGCAAGCTGGTGCGCGCGCGCCGCTACCTGCGCAAGGCGCGCGACCTGGGCGCCCCCGCCATCTACATCGAGATGAACGAGATCCTGGCGGCCTGGCGCGCGGGCGACTACGTCGAGGCACGCGACCTGTTCGAGACGGCCTACTCGCTCAACCCGGAGGTCGTCAAGGTCTGGAACGAGGCGCCGGTGGCCGAGGCGATCGAGAGCTTCGAGGACTTCACCGGCTTCTGTTGCTCGCACATCGCCTGCGGTCCGTACATGGAGAATGCCTGTGAGGAGATGAAGCACGAAGTGCGCCACCGCGACGTCGACGCCGAGACCTTGCGCCAGGAACTGGTGCTCGAGATGGAGAAGCGCCGGCGCCTGAAGGGCATCTATGAGGGCCGTCGAGACGTCCAGATCGTGATCGAGGAGCCGGAGCAGGCACCGTCCGACGAACAGTAGCTGCGCCGCTGCGTGATAGCATCGCGCGATGACGCTCGCTCGGGCGCCGCGCGTCGCCCTGCTGCTGGCTCTGGCCGCCTGCTTCGGCTGCGCGCAGCGTAGCGAGTCTGCTGCCGACGAGTTCGACGCCGCGCAAGATGACCTTCGGAACGGCCGCGCAGAAGAGGGCGTGCGCAAGCTCGAGCGTCTCGTAGCCCGCTATCCGATCCGCGTCGACTATCGCGAGCCGCTCATGCGCGCCCACTTCGACCTGGCCATGGAGGCGCGCCGCGAGAGCCGCATGCGCGACTACACGGACCATCTGGAGCGGGCCTACGAGCACGGCTTCGCGATCCTGAAGCTCGAGCCGCGCACCGTGAGCGTGCACCTGATGATGGGCCTGGTCGCGGCCTTCCAGGGGCGTGTCGAGCGCGCGCTCACCAGCTTCGACAACTGCCGAGCCCTGGAGCCCGGCGCGCCCCAGCACTACCTGAACGTCGCCGAGTCGCTGGTCTACCTGGGGCAGATCGCCCGGGCACGCCACTACATCGCGCGGGCGCGCGCGCTGGGCAGCGCGCCAGTGCACACCGAGCTGGTCGAGCTGCTCGCGGCCTGGCGCAAGGACGACTTCATGGAGGTCGACGAGCTGTTTGACATCGCCTACGCGCTGAACCCGGCGACCGTGCGGAGCTGGAACGATCCCGACGAGCCGATCGAGAGCTTCGCCGACTTCAAGCTCCACTGCTGCACCTTGCCGTTCTGCGGGCCCTTCATGGGAAAGCGCTGTCCGGAGGGCCTGCTCAGAGCGGCGCTGCCCACGGTCGATCCCGAGACGCGGCGCCGCGAGCTGGTGTTGGAGATGCTGCGCCGCCGCGAACTCGAGGAGATCTACCGCGAGCGCAAGGACCTGGAGATCGTGGTCGAGGACGCGGACGAGCCGGAGGAAGAGCCCGGGCCCGGGGCCTCGGTGCCGCCCTAGATCTCGCGCAGGTCGGTCAGCACGGCTTCGACCATGCGCTTGGCGTCGCCGAACAGCATCATGGTCTGGTCCATGGTGTAGAGCGGGTTGTCGACGCCCGCAAAGCCCGGGTTCATGCTGCGCTTGCAGACCATCACGGTCTTGCAGCGGTCGACCTCGAGGATCGGCATGCCGTAGATGGCGCTCGTCGGATCGTCGCGCGCCCCGGGGTTCGTCACGTCGTTCGCGCCGATCACCAGCGCCACGTCCGTGCGGGGTAGCGACGGATTGATCTCCTCCATTTCTACCAGCAGCTCGTAGGGCACGTCGGCTTCCGCCAGCAGCACGTTCATATGCCCCGGCATGCGCCCCGCCACCGGGTGGATGCCGTAGCGCACCTCGACGCCGCGTTCGAGCAACGCATCGCCCAGCTCGCGCACCGCGTGCTGCGCCTGCGCGACGGCCAGGCCGTAGCCCGGCACGATCACCACCGAGCGGGCCGCGTCGAGAATGATCGCCGCGTCGGCCGCTGAACCGCTCTTGACGGAGCCGCCGGCCACTGCGGCGATACCCGCGGCGGCCTGGCCCCCTGCGGCGCCGAACGCGCCAAACAGCACGTTCGCCAGCGAGCGGTTCATGGCGCGGCACATGATCCGCGTGAGGATCAGGCCCGACGCGCCGACCAAGGAGCCGCTGATGATCAGCCCCTGGTTCGAGATCACGAAGCCGGTCGCGCAGGCCGCAAGCCCCGAGTAGGAGTTCAGCAGCGAAATCACCACCGGCATGTCCGCGCCGCCGATCGGGATGACCAACATCACGCCCAGCACGCAGGCCAGCGCCATCATCGCCCAGAACAGACGCAGGTCGCCGGGGTCCATCACCACGCCGACCGAGAGCGCGACCAGCGCGCACGCGAGCACGATGTTGACCGGCTGTTGCAGCGGAAACACGGCCGGGGCGCTGCTCACCAGCTCCTGGAGCTTCGCGAAGGCCACGAAGCTGCCGGTCAACGTGACAGCGCCGATCACGGTGCCGAGCACGATCGGGATCGAGACGGCCAGGTCCGGCGTGGCGCCTTCCAGCGAGAAGCGCACGATCTCTGCGCCCGCGACCAGCGCCGATGCCGCCCCGCCAAAACCGTTGAAGGCGGCCACCATCTGCGGCATGGCGGTCATCGCCACGCGCTGGGCCACGAGCGCTCCGATCGCACCGCCCAACACCACCCCAGCCACGATGCCCTCGAAGCGCACCACGTCGCGATGCAGCAGCGTCACGCCGATCGCGGTCAGCATTCCGATGGAAGAGAGCAGGTTGCCCCGCGCGGCCGTACGCGGACTGGACAAGAGCTTCAGCCCGACGATGAAGCACGAGGCGGAAGCCAGGTAGGCGAGCGGCAGCCAGATTTCGGTCACGAGTCCCGCCGGCGGCTCTTGAACATGCCGAGCATGCGATGCGTGACGAGGAAGCCACCCACCACGTTGACCGTGGCCAGGGCGACCGCTGCGACGCCGAGCAGCGACGCCAAGGTGGTCTGTTCGGCGCCGGCGCTGATCAGCGCGCCGATGATCGTGATCCCCGAGATCGCGTTCGAGCCGGACATGAGCGGTGTGTGCAAGGTGGGCGGCACCTTGGTGATCACCTCGTTGCCAACGAACATGGCCAGTACGAAGACGGTGAGCATCAGGATGAGTTCGTGATCCATCAGCCGTCCACCGCGCCGCGCACCGCCTCGTGCACGATCGCGCCCTGGTGCGTGACCACCACGTCGGAGACCAGCGGATCCTCGAAGTCGAGCACCAGCTCGCCTTCCCTGACCAGGTGCAGCAGGTAGGTGCCGAGGACGCGGGCGAACATCCGGCTGGCGTCCGCCGGCATGGCACTGGCCAGGTTGACGGGCCCGTGGATCTGCACGCCATGCACCTCGGCGACCTCTCCGGCGCGGGTGAGCTCGCAGTTTCCGCCCTGCTCGGCGGCCAGGTCTACGATCACCGAGCCGGGCCGCATGCCCTTGACCTGCTCGGCGCTGATCAGCACCGGCGCGCGCTTGCCGGGCACGAGCGCTGTCGTGATCACCACGTCGGATGCCGCGATGTGTTCACCCAGCAGCCGGCGCTGCGCCGCGAGCTGCTCGGCCGTCTGCTCCTTGGCGTAGCCGCCCGCGGTCTCGGCGTCCTCGGCGCGCTCCTGCTCGACGAAGCGTGCGCCCAGGCTCTCGACCTGCTCCTTGGCGGCGGCGCGCACGTCGAACGCCTCGACCACCGCGCCCAGCCGCCGGGCCGTGGCGATCGCCTGCAGCCCGGCAACCCCTGCGCCGATCACCAGCACGCGCGCCGGCTTGATCGTGCCCGCGGCGGTCATCAGCATCGGGAAGAACTTGGGCAGCGCGCACGCGGCGATCAGCACCGACTCGTAGCCGGTCACGGTGCTCATCGCCGACAAGATGTCCATGCTCTGCGCGCGCGTGATGCGCGGCATCAGGTCGAGCGCAAAGCTGGTGACGCCGCGCTCGGCCAGGCGCTGGACCAGCTCGAGGTTCGCGTAGGGCTGCAGCAGACACACCAGCATCTGTCCCTCGCGCATGTGCTCGCAGAGTTCGAGCGCGGGGGGCTGCACACACGCGAGCAGGTCGGCACTGTCGAACAGCGCGTTGGAGTCGGGCTGGACGCGCGCGCCAGCCGCTTCGTAGCTGGCATCGTCCGAGCCGCTCGCTTGTCCCGCGCCGCTCTGCACGTGAACCTCGACGCCGCTCTCGAGCAACTTGCCGAGCGCACTCGCGACCAGCGCGACGCGCCGCTCGGCGGGCGCCGTTTCCTTCGGAACGCCGACGATCAAGAAGGGACTTTCCTCGCTCTGGGAGGGCGTACCCTACCTCCAGAGACCTCGGAGTGCCACCCTAGTAGAACGTGCAGCGGCAGCGGTGGCGTGGTCTTGCCTTGTATTGCGGGGCGGCGCCGCGGGTCCACAGCCAGAAGTCGAGCCGCCGTGGGGGAATCGCCGAGAGCGCGGCCAGACACTCCACCGCGTGCACGGCCACGGCGCGCAGCTCGACCTCCTCCGGCGAGCCGGGCTGCAACAGTTCGCCCCGCTCGATGCGCTCCACCAGGCCGCTCTCGACCCGCAGGACCCCGTCCAGCCGGAGCACGTGCGGCACCAGGTTGTCGGCGAACAGGGTCAGCTCGTCCAGGTCGTCGAAGCGGCCGGCCCCGTCGGGCAGGGCCGCATGCAGATCGGCGACCGCGAGCTGTGCCCGCTTGAAGAGCGGCACGAGCTGGCCTTCGTAGTAACAGGCATCGCGAAACATGGGCAGGTCCAAGAGCCGCGCGACCAGCGCCGCTGCGCTGCCGCGGCACTCGCTGACGAAGGGCAGGAAGGGACCGGCGACCCGCTCGCCGAGCTCGCGCCAGGCCCGGGCGAACAGGCCCATCAGCTCGGCGACCGCCGGACTCGCGAGGCCCTGCCCGAAGAGATCCGCACAGGCCGCCGGAGTGACCGCGGACAGCTCGGCCGCGCCGAGCGGTCCAGCCCGGTCGAAGCGCTCGATCAGCACGGCTTCGATCGTGCGATAGCCGGAGTGACCGGGGCGCTTGCGCAGCTCGGGGAACCATCCGGAGCCGAAGTTCACCGCGTCCAGGGTCAGCACGAATGCGCAGCGCAGCTCGGGGTCGCTGTCGCCCGGCAGGCGTGGCCCCTCGGTCGTGTCCACCTCGTCCGCGGACAGCTGCTCGGCGTAGCGTTCCAGGGCCGGCTCGTCGATGCCCACGAAGCGCGCGCGGCGCGCCACCTCTGCGCAGGCCTCGCGCACCGCGGCGAAGGGCCGCTCTAGGGCGCGCCGGGGTAGAGCCGGTCGCACTTGGCGGCGAACACGAAGTCCGCTTCGTGGAGCCCGTCGATCTTGTGGGTCCAGATCTCGACGCCCACCTTCCCCCAGGCGAGGTGCAGGTCGGGGTGGTGCCCCTACTCCTCGGCCAGCGCACCGACCGCGTTCACGTAGTCGAGAGCCGTGCTGAAGTTCTGGAAGCGATACACCCGCGACAGGTGATGTCCGTCGATCACCCGCCAGTCGCGGTCGAGTTGCTCCAGGAGCGGCGCGGTCTGGGAGGCGCTGAGCGGCGGCACTCCGCTCTTGCACGGCTCGCAGCGGCGCTCGGCCAGCTCGCTCATCGGCGTGTCCTCCCGGGACGCGAGTGCTGCGCGAGCCAGCGCGCCAGCTCGCGCGTCGCCCTGCGGCGCAGCTCGGCATCGAGTGCGAAGGTCTCGAGCGCCTGCTTGAGCGCGCGAGTCGCAGACGGGAGCGGGTGCGCTTTGAAGAAGGCGGCGACCTGGGCGCGGTACTCCTTGGTCTGCAGCGCCGGAAGCGCGGTCACGAGTCGCGGTGCCAGACCGGTCGAAATGCGTGGCTCGAGAGCGTCCCAGCGCCGCTGGATGAACGACCAGGCAGCCTCGCGGCCCGCCGGGTTGGCCAGCATTCGCATCAGCAAGGGCACGACGTCCTGCGTCGGCACGTCGTCGCCCAGCAGCAGCTCGAGTGTGCGCAGCACCAAGGCCGGGTCGCGGAACGAGCCGAGCCCCAGCTCGAAGCGGGTGCGCTCCTGCGGCGTGCGCGCCTTGCGCATGATGCGCAGGTAGGTCTCGTAGCGGCGCTTGCCGCCCAGCCGCGCGCCGAGCTCCACGGTCGGACCGGCCAGGTTGGCCTCGAGCGCGCTGCGGTCGCGCAGGTAGCCCTCGATCAGGCTGTCGGCCTGCTCGAGGAGCTCCGTGTCTTCGGCTGCGCCGCCGATCAGACGCAGCAGTACGGCGCGACGTGCGCGCTCCGGGTCGCCCTCGCGCGGTCGGGCCTGCCAGCCGAGCTCGCGCCAGGCCGGCTTGAACACCGCCGACAGCCACAGCCGGTAGGCGGCCGAGTCTACCGGCGCGAGCTGCGGCTCGACCTGGTCCGCGAGCCAGTGCAGCGGACCGAGTGCTGCCTCGAGGATCTCGTGGCGCGGCTCGTCGCCCAGGCCAGCGATCAGGGAGAGGAAGTCGCCGAGCGGTGCACGCCCGGCTCGCACGCCCGCCCACTGGTGGCCGACCAGCCCCATGCGCTCGGCTGGCGTGAGCTTGTCGAGCTCGTGCACCAGAGTGTCGAGCAGAGCGGCGTCGTGCAGGGGTCGGTAGAAGCCGCCCTCGTCCGCATTGGCATACACCCAGCGCACGTCCGCGGCGTTGCCTAGCTCGATCTTGGCGCGCCGCGCAGTCACCAGCTTGCGCAGCTGGCGCGGCGCGCCCCGCCCGCGCACGCGCAGCACCGCCGGGATCGGCCAGCGCTCGCGGCGCGCCTCGTCCGGGACGCGCGCACTGGCGAAGAAGCGCTCCTGTTCGAGATCGAGCCAGGCGCGCTTGCCGCGATCCACCCGCTTCACCGATACCAGCGGAAAGCCCGGACGCTCGATCCAGGCCCGCACCATCGGGGCCACCGCGGTGCCGGACGCCTTGCCGAGCGCGCGCCACAGGTCGGCCGCGCGGGCGTTCCCCTCGCGGTGCGCGCGGATGTAGCTGCGCACGCCCTTCTTGAACTTTGCGGCGCCGAGCCAGTGCTCGAGCATGCGCACCACCGAGGCGCCCTTCTCGTAAGTGATCGCGTCGAAGTTCTCGGTCGCCTCGCCGGGGCTGGCCACCTCGACGTAGATCGGATGGGTGTTCTTCAGTCCGTCGAGGGCGAACGCCGCTGCCCGGTGGTGCTGGAAGTCGAGCCACATCTCCCACTCGGGCTTCCAGTCGTCGACGATCGAGAACGCCATCCAGGTGGCGAACGCCTCGTTCAGCCACAAGTCGTCCCACCAGGCCATCGTGACCAGGTCGCCGAACCACATATGCGCGAGTTCGTGCGCGATCACCTCGGCCACGCGCTTGCGCTCGCCCAGGGTCACGGTCGTCGGGTCGACCAGCAGCAGGCTCTCCCGGAAGGTCACCGCTCCCGCGTTCTCCATCGCTCCGAACTCGAAGTCGGGCACGGCAATCAGGTCGAGCTTTCCGTACGGATAGGCCAGGCCGAAGTAGCGCTCCAGCCGCTCGAGCGACGCGACGGCCGCCTCGAGCGCGAAGCTCGTCAGGTGGCTCTTTCCGGGCACGTGCCACACCCGGATTGGCGTCTTGCCGCAGCGCCGCGCGCGCGAGCACTCGAGATCGCCGACGACCAGCGCCACCAGGTAGGTGGACAGCGGCGGGGTCTCGCGGAAGCGCACGGTCTTGCGCGTCCCGCGGAGCGTTTCGCCCGCGATCGCACCGTTCGAGACGGCGCGCGCGCCCTTGGGGATCTGCACCGTGAGCGCGAAGCGCGCCTTCTTGTCGGGTTCGTCGAAGCACGGGAACATGCGCCGCGCATCGGTTGCCTCGAGCTGCGTCGCCGCATAGCGGCGCTCGCCGGAGCGCGCAAGGTACAGGCCGCGCAGGTCCCGGCGCAGCGGACCCCGGTAGCGCAGGTGCACGGTGGCCCGGTCGCCCTCCAGCGGACGCGCCAGGCGCAGCTCGATGGTCTCGTGCCCGGCGTGCTCTACCACCCTCGAGACCGCCAGATCGCCGCGGCTGTCCTCGGCGGAGGCCTCCTCGATCTTCAGGTCGACCGAGTGGAGTTCGAGGGAGCTCGTGCCCGGCGGGGCCTGGAGGCGCAGCGTGAGCCGGCCGCGGAAGTCGTCGCGGCGGGGATCGACCACCAACTCGAGCGCGTAGTGCTCGGGCCGCACGTCGGTGGAGAGTCGTTTCATGGCGGGCGATTGTAGCCGGTGCATGCGTTACGATCCCCCGCGCTGCGAACGACGAGCTTCGAGGGAAATGGCGCGCGCAGGATCCATATCGACGCTGGAGCGGGAAGCCACGATCACCGCCCTCGAGCAGGGGTCCTTTGATCTGGTGCTGATCGGCGGCGGCATCACCGGTGCCGGCACGGCGCGCGAGGCAGCCTCGCGCGGGCTCTCCGTGGCCCTGCTGGAGGCCGGGGACTGGGCGATCGGCACCTCGAGCCGCTCCTCGAAGCTGATCCACGGGGGCCTGCGCTACCTGGCCATGGGCGACGTGGCCTTGGTGCGTGAGACGGCGCTGGAGCGCAAGCAGATCCTGCGCATTGCCCCACACCTGGCGGAGCCGCGCTGGATGGTGCTCCCCTGCCGCAACCGCGCGACCCTGTTGAAGTTCCGAGCGGCGGTCCAGGTCTACGAGACGCTCGGCTCGGTGAGCCGCGCGGATCGCCACGTGAACTGGTCGAGCGGAGACCTGGCCCGCGAGGAGCCGTTGATCGCGCGCGGCGCCTACCCCTGGGCCTGCGCGTATCGCGAGTACTTGACGGACGATGCCCGCCTGGTGCTGGCCAACCTGCGCGGCGCAGTGGGGCTGGGAGCCCTCGCGCTGAGCTATGCCCCGGTCGAGGAAATTCTGCTGGAGCACGGCCGCGCGTCCGCGGTGCGGGTGCGCTGCGCGCGCAGCGGCTGCGAGTTCCGGGTGCGCGGTCGCTGCATCGTGAACGCGGCTGGCCCCTGGGTCGAAACCGTGCGCCGGCTCGACGAGCCCGACGCGCCAGACTGGCTGCACCTCTCGAAGGGCGTGCATGTGGCGGTGGCCGCCGAGCGTCTGCCGATCCACCACATCCTGGTCATGAACACCGCCGACCGGCGCACGATCTTCGCGATCCCGCGCGGTCAGGTCACCTACCTGGGCACCACCGACACGTCCTATCGGCGCGGTCCCGAGGCGTGGCCTCCGGTCGAGCGCGCGGACGTCGAGTACCTGCTCGAGCCGGTGACCCGCTACTTCGACATCGAGCCGCTGGCGGTGCACGACGTGGTGGGGGCCTGGGCGGGACTGCGTCCGCTGGTCGCTCAACCTGGCAAGCCCGCCAGCGAGATCTCCCGCAAGGATGAGATCTTGATCGGACCGCACGGGGTGGTGTCGATCGCGGGCGGCAAGCTCACGGGCTATCGGCCGATGGCGGTCAATGTGCTCGGCAAGGTGGCCCAGGCGCTGGGCCAGACGCTGCCCGATGCCGACCCGGACGACGAGCTGCCGGGCGGGGACTTCGACGGAGACCTCGACGGGCTCGCAGAGAAGCTCACGCACGGCTCTGGCGCACCCGCAGACGCGGCCCGTCCGCTGGCGCGGCTGTACGGGACCGAGGCGCAGCGCGTGCTGGCGCTGGGCGCCGAGCCGCTCGTGCCGGGCGCCCGGCTGCTCACGGGCGAGGTAGACTGGGCCGTCTGCGAGGAGGGCGCCGTGACCGTCGAAGACATCCTGTACCGGCGCAACCGGAGCGCCTATTGGGCACCCGCCGTCGCGCGGGAGGCCGTCGAGCCCGTGGCGCGGCGCATGGCCGGGCTGCTCGGCTGGCCGGAGGAGCGCGTGCGCGAGGAAGTCTCCGCGACACGCGCGCGCCTGGCCTGCGACCTGGCATTCGACGGTCCCCTCGAGTGAGCGCACTCATCGAGCGGCTGCGCAAAGAGCTGGGCGACCAGGTCGACACCAGCGACGCGGCGCGCGCTGCACACCGCCACGACAGCTGGATGCTCGCTCAGCTGGATGATCTGCAGGGCCGCAGTGCTCCGCAGCCCGCCGCGGTCGTGCACGCGCGCAGCACGGCCGATGTCTCGCGCACGCTCTCACTGTGCCGTGAGCTCGGCGTACCCGTGGTGCCGTTCGGCGGCGGCTCCGGCGTGTGCGGCGCGATCCAGGCCTCGCCCGACACGGTGGTGCTGTCGACCCGGGGCCTCGACGGACTGCTCGAGCTCGATTCGTACGACATGCTGGCGCGCTTCAGGGCCGGGACCATGGGCGGCGAGGCGGAGCGCCGAGTGCAGCAGGACGGACTCACGATCGGCCACTGGCCGCAGTCGATCGAGCTCTCCACCGTGGGAGGCTGGGTGGCCACGCGGGCCGCGGGCCAGTACTCCACGGCCTACGGGAATATCGAGGACGTGCTCTTCGCGCTCGAGGTGGTGCTGCCCGACGGGTCGGTGCTGCGCACGCGTGAGACGCCGCGCGCGTCCGCCGGACCCGACCTGCGCCAACTCTTCATGGGCAGCGAAGGGACGCTCGGCGTGATCACCGAGGTGACCTTCTCGCTGCGGCCGCTGCCCGAGGCGACTCGCGGCGCTGCCTTCCACTTCGCGAGTCTCGAGCAGGGCCTCGAGGCGCTGCGCAGCCTGATGCGCGTCGGTTGGCGGCCGCCGGTGCTGCGGCTCTACGACTCGATCGAGTCGGGCCGGCAGTTCGCGGACTGGTGTCCGGACGGTCGGGCGCTGCTGATCCTGCTGCACGAGGGACCCGAGGCCGCGGTGGCCGCGGAGGAGCGGGCGGTGGCCGAGTTGTGCCACGCGGCCGGCGCGGAGGCGGGCGATCCTGGCTCGGTGACGCACTGGCTCGAGCACCGCAACCAGGTGCCGACCTTCGCCGAGTTGCTGGAGAGCGGCCTGGTGGTCGACACCATCGAGGTGGCCACGACCTGGCAGCGGGTGCCCGTGCTCTACGACGCGGTCACCAGCGCAGTCGGCGAGCTGCCGAGCGTGCGCGCGGTGAGTGCGCACTCCAGTCACTCCTACCGATCGGGTACGAACCTGTACTTCACGTTCATCGCCAAGCCCGAGCGGCGCGAGGACATGGCCGACACCTACCGCGAGTGCTGGCGGCGCACCATGGAGGCCTGCGCGCGGCTCGGCGCTGGCATCGCACACCACCACGGGATCGGCCGGGTGCGCCGCGAGCAGCTCGCCGACGAGCTGGGTCCGGTCGGCACCGAGCTGCTGCGCACCCTGAAGGGCGCGCTCGATCCAGCCGGGCTGCTCAACCCCGGCGCCTTGCTTCCGGAGCGGTGAGCGCGCTCGTCGCCCTGGATCTGGGCAGCACCGGAGTGCGCGCGCTGCTCCTCGACGAGAGCGGTGAGGTGCGCGCGCGTGCCTACCGCCCGCTCGGCAGCGCCTTCCCGGCGCCGGGCAGGGTCGAGCAGGACCCCGCCGAGATGTGGGAGCGCTCCGTCGAGGTGCTGCGCGAGGTGCTCGTCGGCGTGGACGATGCGCGCGCGCTCGGGGTCGTTACGCAGCGCGCAACGGTGCTGGCCTGGGACCGCTCGAGCGGCGAGCCGCTCGCGCCCGCGCTGTCCTGGCAGGACCAGCGCAGCGCCGAGCGCGTCGCCGGCATGCGCGCGGCTGGCATTCCGATCACGACCCTGGCCTCCGCGACGAAGCTCGAGTGGTGGCTGCAGAACGAGCCGGCTGTGCAGGAGGCGGCCCGGGCGGGCCGCCTGCAGGTCGGCACGCCGGACAGCTGGCTCAGCTACCGGCTGACCGGCGGAGCCGCGCACGTGACGGATCCCGGGCAGGCGTCGTGCACGGCACTCTTCGACCCGAACGCGGGCGCCTGGGCCGTGCCGCTCTGCGAGCTGTTCGGCGTGCCGCCCGAGGTGCTGCCGCAGCTCGTGGCGAGCAACGCCGTGATCGGCGAGACCTCGCGCAAGTTGCTCGGCTGCGCGCTTCCGGTCGCGGCCCGCGCAGGGGACCAACAGGCTGCGGCTTTCGGCCAGGGCGTGCACCAGCGCGGCGCGGCCAAGCTCACGCTCGGCACCTCGGCCATGCTCGACGTGCACACTGGCGAGCAGCCGGCCGTGCCGCCGGCCGCTACCTTCCCGCTGGTGTTGTGGCAGCTCGAGGGCCGGCCGCCCGAGTTCTGCCTGGAAGCGCAGGTGCTCACGGCCGGAGCGGCCGTCGACTGGCTGGTGTCGCTCGGGGTGGCGCCCGACGGCGCGGGCGTCGACCGCCTGGCGCGCGAGGTCGAGTCGTCCGGGGGCGTGCAGTTCGTGCCCGCCCTGCAGGGGCTCGGCACACCGTACGGTGACGACGAGGCGCGCGGACTCTTCAGCGGCCTCACGCGTGGCACTGGGCGCGCGCACCTGGCGCGCGCGGTGCTGGACGGCGTCGCACAACGCTGCGTCGATCTGACAGACGCGCTCGAGCCCGCAGGCGCTGAGCTGCACGCCGACGGCGGGCTGGCTCGCAGTGGCGCCTTGCTCCAGACCCTGGCGGACCTGTACGGGCGCGACGTGCTGCGCGCGGCCGAGACCGAGACGACTGCCTTGGGCGCCGCCCAGCTGGCCGGTCTGGCCGTCGGGGTGTTCGAGAGTCCGGCGGCCTGCCGCAAGAGCCTGGCCGCGCCCGAGCGGTTCCGTCCGGCGCTGCCCGAAGCCGAGCGGCGAGAGGCGCGCGCGCGCTGGGCGCGGCTGCTCGAACGGGCGCGGCGGCCTCTGTCCGGCTGAGCGCCTCTCCGGTGGCCCGCGCATCCAGTACGATGGCGCCGTGCTTGAACGTGTGGATCGCCTCCAGTTGGCCGTCCCGGACTTGCGCAGCGCACAGGAGACCTGGACTGCGCTGCTCGGCGCCGAGCCCGTGCGCGAGGATTCGGTCGAGAGCCTGCGCGCGCGCCGCATGGTCTTGCGGCTCGGCGATAGCGAACTCGAGCTGCTGGCACCGAGCGGGGCCGGGCTGGTCGCCGAGTACCTGGATGCCTGGGGCCCTGGGATCCGCGCCGCCGGCTTCTCGTGCGCGGACCTGGGCGCACAGCGCGAGCGCCTGCTCGACGCGGGCGTGCGCTGGACCGAGGAAGGCGAGCAGATGCTGCTCGACCCGGGCGATAGCGACGGGCTCGCGAGCGTGATCTCGCCGGTCGTGTCGCTTGAACCGGCGGGCCAGCTGCGCGGGCTCTACGAGGTCACCCACCTGGTGCGGAGCTGGAAGCGCACGCAGGACAAGCACGCGCGCCTGTTCGGCATCGACCTGGCCCGCGCCAGCGAGATCGAGTCCGAAGGCTACGGCTACACCGGGACTCTGCTGTTGTTCGATCCGCCGCAGCGCCTCGACCGCATCGAGCTGGCCGAGACCAAGGCTGCGGAGCTCGCGATGGGTCGTTTCTTCCAGCGGCGAGGCGAGTCGATCTACATGGCGTACGCGGAGTGCGACGACATGGCCGCGTTGGTCGAGCAGCTGCAAGCGCGAGGCGCGCGCTTCACCGGGCCGCCGGGTGTGCCCGACCCTCCCAACCTGTTCATCCACCCGAGCGCGACTGGCGGCGTGCTGCTCGGGGTGAGCCGCACGATGCACGCCTGGACATGGTCGGGCCGCGCCGAGCTGGCGGGTTAGGCCTTCGACGGAGCCGCGCCGCTTGCTATGATCGCGCCCCCTGGGGCCCTGGATCCCGCTGGAGAAACGATGATGCACGCGCGTGATGCGCTTGGACTCGCGGCCGGCTTGATGTCGACGCTCGCTCTTTCCCTGTCGGGCTGCGGCACTGAGCCCGCCCCGCCGGGCGAGCCGGTTGAAGCCACGCCTCCCGCCGCTGAAGCTCCTCCGCAGAGCTCGCCGCCGCCGCAGGCGGCTGCGCCCGGCGCTGCGCCGCTCTTCGTGGCGGGGCAGCAACTGCCCGAGGGCTTTCCGAGCGACCTCCCGGTACCGGCCGATGCCAGCTATGCGGGTTCGTTCGCGAACCAGGGCCTGGCCGCCCGCTGGACCTCCGCAGCCGACGCGACGCAGCTCGCCGAGCAGTTGCGCGCGTTGTACGAGGCCGACGACTGGACGCTCGAGACGGTCCACGAGAACGGCCCCGAGTCGCTGGTGCTCGCCAGCCGAGGCACCCGGCGTGTGATCGTGGCGGTCAGCCCCGAGCCGGCCGGGGGCAGCCGGGTCGACGTGTTCGTACACGACGTCCCGGACCTTCCGACGCCCTAGGCCGTGGCTACAGCCGCTGGCGGTAGGCGCTGTAGCGCACCAGATGCGCGAGCGCGCGGATCGCGCAGTGGCCGGACTGGTAGCAGAGGCGGCCGGACTCAGCTACGCCCAGCGGTCCGGCGTTTCCGTAGGCCCGGTCGGTGTAGACCAGGTCGGTCGCCACCAGGATCGGCTTCTGGTGGCGCTGACTCGCCTCGGCCGCTGCGCTGCCGTAGCGCCGGTCCTGGCGCTCGTGGAACTCGGCCATGCGGTCCAGGCCGTGGCCGGGGTAGTACGGGCCGCTCTTGAACGCCTGCGCCTGCGCCGCCTGGATGCCGATTCCCAGGTACACGATCGCGTCGACCTCCGGGTGACCCGCCGCCAGCTCCAGGATCTCGGGGATCGTGTCGCGCGTCTCGCCGCCGGCCAGGTCGATCGGGTTGTTGCGGCTCCAGCGCGGCGGCACCAACTCGTCGATCTTCGCGCGCAGGTCGTCCGGCAGCGGGATCAGCTCCAGACCGGCTTCGACGCACGCGTCGGCGGTCAGCACGCCCCAGCCGCCCGCGACGGTGAAGATCAAGGTGCGCGGCCCGCGCGGCAGCGGCTGGGTCGCGAAGCTCGCGGCCGCCTCGTAGGCCGCTTCGACGCTGTGCGCGCGCGTGATGCCCGCTTGCCGGCAGACGCCTGCGAAGATCTGGTCGTCCGACGCCATGGCGCCGGTGTGCGACGACGCCGCGCGCTTGCCTGAGTCCGTGACGCCGCCGCGCACGACGACCAGCGGCTTCTCACGCGTGTGGGCGCGCGCAACCTCGAGGAAGCGGCGGCCGTCTGGGATGCTCTCCAGGTAGGCCAGCGACACCTTGGTCTCCGGATCGGCGGCGTAGTACTCCAGGTAGTCGGCCAGCGCGAGCTGCGCGGAGTTGCCGCAGGAGATGCCCTTCGAGAAGCCGATGCCAGACAACACGCCGTAGTTCATCAAGCTGGTGCCGAGGTTCCCGCTCTGGCTGGCCATCGAGATCGGGCCGGCTGGAGGAAAGGGCGGCACGATCTGCGCGCACATCGAAACGCGGGTCGAGATCAGCCCCTGTCCGTTCGGACCCGCCAGCACGATGCCGAGCTCGTTGGCCAGCGCGACTAGGTCGTTCTGGAGCGCCAGGCCCTCGCGGCCCGCCTCGGCGTAGCCGCCGGACGCGACGAATGCGGCGCGCACGCCGATCGCCGCACACTCGCGCAGCAGCTCCGGGTTCACGGCGGCGGGCGTGCAGATGAACACCAGGTCCGCAGCGCCGCGTGGAATCTCGGAGATCTTGCGATAGGTCTTGCGGCCGAAGCTTTCCAGGCCCTCGCGGTTCAGTGGGAAGAGCTCGCCCTGGTAGCCGAAGCGTAGCAGGTTGTGGAACGTGACCGTGCCGAACTTGCCCGGGTGCTGCGATACGCCCGTCACCACGATGCCGCGCGGGTAGAACAGCGGCTGCAAGCGTTCGAGCACGCTCAAGCGTCGGCTCCGTCGAGCTCCACGAGTGCGTCCACGACTACCGGCCGCGCCCCGTGCACGATCAGCGGGTTCAGGTCGATCGACCGCACGTCGGCGCGCGCCGCGCCGATCCGCCCGAGCGTCTCCAGGATCTTCACCAGCGCCGGGCGGTCGACCGGCGGTTCACCACGGAAGGCTCCGAGCAGCGCGCGGTTTCTCAACGCGTCGATCAGGTCGGCGGCGTCGTGCGGACCGAGCGGCGCCACGGCGAAGGCCGCGTCGCCGAGCGCCTCGGCGAAAATGCCGCCCAGGCCCAGCATCACACAGGGCCCGAACTGCGGATCGCGCAGCATTCCAGCGATCAACTCACGCCGGCCGCTGACCATGCGCTGCACGAGCAGCAGCGCCTCGCCCTCCTCGGGTCGCCGCCGGTCCAGCAGGTCTTCCGCGTGGTGGCGCACGTCGTCCTCGTCGAGCAGGCCGAGGCGCACCAGATCGCGCTCCGTCTTGTGTGCGATGCCGTGCCCGCAGAGCTTCAGGGCGACCGGATAGCCGAGCGCCTCGGCTGCGTCTCGGGCCTGCTCCGGGGAGTCGGCCAGGCGCTCGTCGGGCACCGGGATGCCCGCCTCGGCCAACAGGCGCTTCGACTCGTGCTCGGAGAGGGTCGGCATCGGCCGGCAGTCTAGCGTATGCGGTTGGTCTGCTTGGAGAGTCGCTGGGCCTGCGTCACGTTCAGGTTGCGCAGAATCGTCGACGCGGTGCGCGGGTGCCGGCGGCGCAGGCGCTCCAGGTTGCGCGGGGTGAGCCGCAGCATCCGCGCGTCTTCGGTCACGTCCACGTTCAGCGAGCGGCCCGCGCCGGTGAAGAGCCCCACCTCGCCGACCACGTCGCCGCGCGTGTGCGTGTTGATGATGCGGCGGCCGTCTGGCGCGTCTGGCGCTTCGATCCAGGCCTGAGCGCTGCCGTCGATGATCACGTACATGTCCTCGCCGGGGTCGCCGACTCGCATCAGCGGCTGCCCGGCCGGGATCTCGCGCAGGTTCGCCATCTGCGCGACGATGCGCGACTGCGCGTTCGAGAGTCCGCTGAAGAACGGGATCGAATTCTGAGGATCGTCGCCGAGGTCCAAAGTGAGCGTGTCCCAGAGCGTCACGATGCGCAGCCCGGAGCAGAGCGCCGGCGTCAAGGTGAAGTCCACCACCCATGCGAAGGCCAGGGTTGCGGAGGCCAGCGCGCCGAACTGCACGAGGGTCCGCAGGTCGCTGCCGATCAGCACTGCGAAGCCGACGCACAGGACGACCGTCGTGAAGGTAACGGGGCGTCCCACGGTGAGCAGCGAACGCACGGTCGCCTGGCGCTCGTCGGCCAGGCTCTTGGCGTCCTGCGTGAAGCGCGAGAAGTAGTGGATCGTGTCATCGATGGCGATGCCGAGCACCATCGGTGCAATCAAGCTGGTTGCGAAATTCAAGGTGATGCCCGTGGCTCCGAGCGCGCCGAAGTAGAAGGCCACTGGAATCGCGTTCGGGACCAGGGCCTTCGCTGCCGTGCGCCAGTCGAGGAACATCACGATCAGAAGCAGGTAGATCAGCACGAAGGCGCCCAGCAGACTCTGAGCCTGGCCGCGCACGATCTGGCCGAAGAGCCGGTTCATCAAGATCTGGTTGCCGGTGACGGTCGCCGTGAGCGCCTCGGGTAGCTGGGCCGCGCGCGCCTCGATGCGCCGCGTCAGAGCCGCGACCAGTTCCGTGTCGATCACGTTGGCTCGCACGATCACATTGGCGGTCTGGGCGCGCCCGTCGAGCAGGCCCTCCAGGTCGTCGCTCGAGCAGAAGAACAGCAGCTGGCTCACCAGCCGCTTCGAACTCGGAATGGACAGGTGCTCCGGGTCGTTCTCGAAAAAGCCGCGGTGGCAGAGCTTCAGGTACTCGACCACGGAGGTGCTGCCGCCGATCTCGGGCTGGGTCTCGAGCCACTCCTGCAGCGCCTCGATCTCCCGCAGGTTGGCAGGCTCCTTGAAGGCCCCTTCCTCGCTGGCTTGCACCACCACGTTGAACAGGGTCGCGCCCTGCAGGCTCCGGTTTACGGCCTCGAAGTCGAGTCGCACCTGGGAGTCGGCCGGGAAGGTGCGGATGCCGATCGCGCCCACACGGAGTTGCGTGGCGAGCAGTACGGCCGCAACCACGACCAGTCCGGCTGCCGCGAAGATGCCCTTGCGGTAGCGCAGATTGAAGGTGGCCATCGCGGACGCGAAGCGGATGAAGTAGTCCGAGCCCTCGGTGCGCGCGATGCGCCGCGGGCGGCCCATCACGCTCATCAAGGCGGGCGGTACGGTGAGCGAAGCCGCCACCGTGGCGGCCACGCCGCCCACCGCCAGCACTCCGAAGTCGCGGATTGCGCCGATCGGGGAAAGCACCAGCGCGAAGAAGCCGGCGCCCGTCGTAAGGCCAGTGAACACGACCGGCAGCCAGACCAGCTTCAGGCCGGCCAGTCCGGCCTCGCCGCTCGACAGCTCCGGGTGCTGCCCCAGCTGTTCGTAGTGCTCGGAGATCACGTGCACGCAGTAGGAGAGCGGCAGGATCACGAACAGCGGAACCACGATCTGGGTGACCATGTTGAGCGGCTTGCCGATCGCCCCGGCGATGCCGAGCGTCCAGAGCAAGGCCACCAGGACGGTGACCAGCGGGATCACCACGCCGCGCACGCTGCGGAACGAGATCCCGAGCAGCACTGCGAAGGCCAGTAGCATCAGCGGCACACTGCGCAGCACGTCGCGGTACTGGTACTCGAACTGCGCGACCTTGATGTGCGGGCCTCCGGTCAGCCACGCCTCGTAAGGGCCGGCTTCCTCCCGGACGATCTTCGCGATCGCGGCGTCGATGCCGCGCTCGATGAACTCGGCGTCCGAGAAATCCAGGAAGTAGATGACCAGCGCCACGGTGCGGCCGTCGTGTGACACCAGGTTCCCGGCGTACATGGGATTGTCGAGCGCCTCGCGGCGCAGCTGGTCCAGCGCCTCGGGATCCTCGGGGATCTCGCGCGCAAAGGGCCCGATCTCGATGCCTTCCTCGCTGCCGCGCAGGTTCACCGCATTCGTGATCGAGAGCACGTGGTGCACCTCGCGCATCGCCTGGATGCGTTCGGTCATGCGCTCGACGCGGTGCAGCACATCCGAGGTGAACGCGTTGTCCGCGCTGAGCGCAACGATCATGGTCTCGTCGCTGCCAAAAAGCTTGCGCACGTAGTCGTAGAACTGCTTGTCCTCGCCCTCCTCGGGCAGCAGGCGGTTCGTGGAGGGATCGAAGCGCAGGCGCGGCTCGCCGGTCGACAGATCCACGAGCTGGGAGGCGGCCAGCGCGCTGAGTGCGACGATCAGTGCCAGGATCGTCCAGTGGCGCCGCGCGATGAAGCCGAGTACGCGATCCACGCGCAGTTCCGGGTCCGCTAGCGCCGTCGCGAAAGCCGTGAGATCGCGAACTCCGTGTCCTCGATCTCGCGGTCCACGCTGAGGTCCTCGACGACCAGGTTGGTGTACGTCTGGTCCCGAACGTCGCGCATGGTGATCTCGCTGGCCACGTGGATCTCGGCTTCTTTCATGATCGTATCCGGGCTGGCGGTGAGCACCTTGCGCAGGCGTGCCCCACGCTCGTACGACTCGGTCTTCAGCACGACGCAGGTCTCCCGGTCCACGAACGACACGATTCGCTCGTAGGCAGAGCCCGTGTTGTCCTCGGGCCGGCTCTCGAGCACGTATACGTCCCGATCCTCGAGCTTCGTGTCCGGCAGACGAGTGCGCTCGCCGGGCTTGTTCATCAGGTGCCAGCGCTCGAAGTCTTCGTAGGAGAAGTCGGTGCCGAACAAGGTGCCGGCCGCACCGTCCGCGGTCACCCGCTTCACCTTCCTCAGCTCCGGAGTGTACAGGAACATGTCGTTGGAGCCCGACTCGGTCTCGATGATCAGCAGGGAGGAGCCGCGTATCTCGTGCGGCTTGGTGAAGCGCAGCAGCACGCGCCGCAACCCGTCGTCGAAGCGCTTGGCGAGCACCTTCGCCCGGCTCATGCGCTTGCCGCCAACCCGGTCGATGGAGACGAACTCGATGGTCTGCTCGCTGGTGTGAGCCGGCACGTTGCGTTCGATGCAGCGCTGCACCTCGGCGACCCCTTCGGACTCGCCGTCCGGGGCGGCGCTCACCGGGGTGGCCAGCAGGAGCGTGAGACCGACGCAGAGCGGGCGCAGAATCGGCATGTGGGCCGGTATCTTAGCCGCGGCGCTCGGGGATCGCGACCGCGCCCCGGCCGGGCGGCACGGGTGGTAGGGTGGCGGCGAAGGAGCCGCCCAGATGGGAGCCGAGTCACTGCGCACCGAGCTGCGCGAGGGCGTGTTCGTGATCACGCTCACCCGCTCGCGCGAGTACAACACGATCACTCCGGCGCTGCGCGACGAGCTGTCGGCGGCGATCGACGAGGGCGACGCGTCGCGCGGACACGTGATCCTGCTGCGGGCCGAGGGCCCCGCCTTCTGCGCGGGCTACGCGCTCGACTGGGGAACCGCGGCCCAGGGCGAGGAGCGCGCGGCGGGCGACCCCGAGGGAACCGCGCCCCGCCGCGTGTGGGACTCGGTAGCCGACATGCGCATGATCGGAAGCTTCGTCGATGTCTACATGAAACTCTGGTACGCGAGCAAGCCGACCCTGGCGGCCGTGCAGGGCTGGTGCATCGGCGGAGGCACCGACATGGTGCTGTGCGCGGACCTGATCGTCGCAGGGGAGGGCGCGAGCTTCGGCTATCCCCCGAGCCGGGTGTGGGGCACGCCGACCACCGCGATGTGGGTGTACCGGATGGGGCTCGAGCGGGCCAAGCGCTACCTGCTGACCGGCGACGAGATTCCCGCGCCCGAGGCCGCCAATATCGGGCTGATCCTGGAGTGCGTGCCCGACGAAGAGCTGGACGAGCGCGCCTTCGCGCTGGCGCGGCGCATGGCACAGGTGCCGACCAGCCAGCTCGTGATGCTGAAGCTCCTGTGCAACCAGACCGCCGAGAACATGGGCTTTGCGTCGAGCCGCCAGCTCGGGACGCTCTTCGACGGCATCGCCCGCCACACTCAGGAGGGGCTGGACTTCGTCGGTCGCGCCCAGGAGGCCGGGTTCCGCCAGGCGGTGCGGGAACGGGACGATCCCTTTGGCGACTACGGAAGCCGACCGCGCAAGGGAGGTGCCAGGTGACGGTTCACTACGAGGTCCGGGGACCGGTCGCGATCGTCACGATCGACCGCCCCGAGGTGCGCAATGCCGTGGACGGCGAGACGGCCGCGGAGCTGGTTGCCGCGTTTCGCCGCTTCGAGGCCGATCCCGAGCGGCTCGTCGCCGTGCTGACCGGTGCCCAGGACACGTTCTGCGCGGGCGCGGATCTGAAGGCCGTCTCGCGCGGCCGGGGCAACCGGGTTCCGGAGCAAGGCGACGGGCCGATGGGTCCGACGCGCATGCGGCTCGACAAGCCGGTGATCGCGGCGGTCGAGGGCCATGCCGTGGCCGGCGGCCTCGAACTGGCGCTCTGGTGTGACCTGCGCGTGGCGGCGCGCGACGCGATCTTCGGGGTCTACTGCCGGCGCTGGGGGGTCCCCCTGGTCGACGGCGGTACGATCCGCCTGCCGCGCCTGATCGGACACAGTCACGCGCTCGACCTGATCCTCACGGGACGCGGGGTGTCCGGGGAAGAGGCGCAGGCCATGGGCCTGGCGAACCGCCTGGTCGAGCCGGGGCGAGCGCTCGAGCACGCGCTGGCGCTGGCCGAGGAGCTGGCGCGCTTTCCCCAGGGCTGCTTGCGCAGCGACCGGCGCTCCAGCTACGAGCAGTGGGGTCTGGCCCTCGAGCCGGCCCTCGACAACGAGTTCGCCCACGGCATCGAGGTGATCCGCTCCGGCGAAAGCCGCGAGGGCGCGACCCGCTTCGCGAGCGGCGCGGGCCGCCACGGCTCGTTCGAGGACCTGTAGTCGTGGCCGCACGCGAGCCGGAGCCGGTCTGGAGCCCGCCCGAAGCGACAGGCGCCGCGCCGGGACGGGCGCGGCTCGCCGGGCGGCGCGTGCTGGTGGTAGGTGCCGGGACGCGGCCCAGCGACGAGCCGGACCCTCCGATCGGGAACGGCCGGGCGATCGCCAGGCTCGCCGCACGCGAAGCTGCGGCCGTCGCCTGCGCCGACGTGTCCGAGAAGGCCGCGGCCCAGACCCTGGCCGAGGTAGAGTCCGAGGGCGGGGCGGGCTGCACGATCGTCGCGGACGTGGCCGACCCGCAGCGCTGCGCGAGCCTGGTCGCGGATGCGCGGGGCGCACTGGGCGGGCTCGACGGGATCGTGCTGAACGTGGGCATCGGGCTGGGCGGCGGCCTGGCCGGCACCTCGGCCGAGGACTGGGACCGGAGCTTTGCCACGAACCTGCGCGCGCATTTCTTGATTGCGCGCGAGGCGCTGCCCCAGCTTCCGCCCGGCGCGGCGTTGGTGTTCGTGAGTTCAGTCGCGGGCCGCCGCGCCGGCAGCCGGCTGCCCGCCTACGACGCTTCCAAGGCCGGTCTCGAGGGGCTGGCGCGGCACGTGGCGCTTGAAGGCGCGCGGCGCCGGGTGCGCGCGAACGTAGTCGTGCCCGGCCTGGTCGACACTCCACTCGGGCGCGAGGCCACGCGCGGCCGCCCGTCGCGCGGGCGCACTTCGGTTCCGCTGGGACGCCAGGCTACCGGCTGGGAGATCGCCTACGCCGCGCTCTTCCTGCTCTCCGACGAGGCGAGCTACGTGACCGGCCAGACGCTCGTGGTCGACGGAGGTCTGTGCCTCAGCTGAGCGGGCCCCCGGGCAGCTCGGCGATGAACTCCGGATCGTGGCCGAAGAAGATGCGCACGCCCCGGGCCCGGAGCTCGCGCAGGCGCCGCAAGCTGTCGAGCGACTGCGCTTCGTCGTGCGCGAACGGCGGCAGACGGAGCTCGTCGAGCGTGCGCTTCATGTAGCAGCTGTCGGCCGCCAGCAGCACGGGGCCCGAGTCGAGCTCGAGGTGCAGCGACTGGTGTCCGGGCGTGTGGCCGTAGGTCGGCACGCACATCACGCGGCCATCGCCGAACAGGTCGTGCTCGCCGTCGAGCAGCTCCAGGTCCTGGCCCAGGTCGTAGTCGCGCGGGTCGTAGAAGTTGGCGCGTTGCAGGTCCGGGTCGGCGCCGGCTTGCCACTCGCGACGTTGCACGAGCACGCGCGCATTCGGCAGGCGGGCATTGCCGCCCACGTGGTCGAAGTGCAGGTGTGAGTTCACGAGCCGCTCGATGCGCGAAGCGTCCACATCCAGGCGAGCAAGCTGTGCGTCGATCTCCTCGCCGGGCGCGAACTCGACGCGGTAGGTCTCCGCCAGGTCGCCGAGACGGCCTGGAGCGTCGGTCTGCGTGTCCACGTGCAGGCCGCTGTCGAAGAGCACGCGGCCGCGCGGGTGCTCGACCAGCCACGCTGGCACGGGGATGCGCACCTCGCCCTCGGCGCCGGTCAGGAAGTTTCCGAGTCCGGCGCGGATCCAGCCGCAAACGAGGGGATGCAGGGTTAGCGTCATGGACCGACCTTATCGCTCTGTGCTCGAATGGGCTCGGGGTGCGGACTCGAGCCGCACTTCACTGGTGCGCCCTTCGACGACCACGCGCGGCGCAGCGGGCAGGCGCAGGCGCCGGCCGTCCGCGTTGCGGCCGCTTGCCACGTCGAAGCGGTAGCCGTGCCAGGGGCACACGACGCAGCCGCCGTCGAGCTCGGCGTGCTCGAGCGGACCCAGCAGGTGCGGGCAGACCGTAGCGTGCGCGAGCAGCTGGCCGTCGAGCTCGACGATCCGCCAGTCGCGTCCCGCGTGGGCGACGACCAGGGGCAGGCGCGCGCGCAACGCGTCGAGTGGGCCGAGGGGCAGGTCGGTCTGCTGCGCGCCGCGACCGATCGGCTGCGCCAGCCGCTCGGTGCGGCGCACCATCATCGACTCGTCCTCGTCCCAGAGGCGCGTGTAGAGCTTCAGGTAGGCGGCTCCGAGGGCATCGGACTGCGCGGGCTGCACGCCGGGCAGCCAGAACTCCACCTCGATCGCGGTTCGGCCCGCGTCGAGCGGCTCGACGCGGGTCCAGATCTCGCTGCCGGCCCCGGGACCCGCGAGCGTGCGCGAAACGTAGCGCGGCTCGCCCGGCTCCAGCACCAACTCGAGCTCGATCGACTGCCCCTGGCTGGCGGGCTGCAGGCCAATCCGCGCGCGCCAGCCCCAGTCGCCCAGGTCGAGCGTCTCGATCGCGCAGAAGCTCTGGCGGTGCAGCCAGGGCAGGTGCTCCCAGTCGTGCACGTTCTCCCAGACGCGCTCGGCCGAGGCGTGAACGGTACGCCGGTAGATCGCGACCTTGTGGAGTCCGTTGGGGGCAGGCGCGCTCATCCCGATGTCCAGCATAGCAGGCGCCCCGGCTTCGTTGACCGCCCGCCCGCGGAACCGGTACAAGGGAGGCATGCAGTTCGTGGTCTCGACCGCCTGGAGCGATCCCTTGCACTACCTGCCGCTGGCGCGCGCGGCCGACGAGCACGGCTGGAACAGCGTGGCGATCTCCGACCACGTGGCGCATCCCGCCACGATCCGCACGCCCTACCCCTATTCGGAGGACGGCTCGCTGCGCTGGGACGAGCACAATCCCTGGCCCGATCCGTGGGTGGCGATCGGCGCCATGGCGGGAGCCACCGAGCGCGTGCGTTTCGTCACGAACATCTACGTGCTGCCGATGCGCAACCCGTTCGTGGCCGCCAAGGCGATCGGCACCGCGGCGGTGCTGTCCGAGAACCGCGTGTCGGTGGGGATCGGCGTGGGTTGGATGAAGGAGGAGTTCGAGCTGCTCGGCCAGGACTTCCACACGCGCGGCAAGCGCACCGACGAACTCGTCCCCGTGCTGCGCAAGCTCTGGAGCGGCGAGCGAGTCGAGCACCACGGCCGCTTCTACGAGTTCGAGCCGCTGCGCATGATGCCGGCGCCGAGCGAGCCCGTGCCGCTGCTGTTTGGCGGCCTGTCCGAGGCGGCGCTGCGTCGCACCGCGCGGCTCGGCGATGGCTGGGTCTCGGACCTGCACACGACCGAAGAATTCCGCGAGATCATCGGGCGGCTGCGCCAGTACCGCGCGGAGTACGGACGCGGCGCCGAGCCCCTCCAGGTGGTCGGCGCCTGCACCGACGCGGCCGACGTGGACGGCTACCGGCGTCTAGCGGACACCGGTGTGACGCACCTGCAGACCATGCCCTGGGTGTTGTACGGCGGCTCGACCGAGTCGCTCGACGACAAGCTGGACGGTATCCGGCGCTTCGCGGACGACGTGATCGCGAAGTTCGCCTAGGGCCGGCGCCACTCGCGAAACCTCCCGAGATTTCGGGCGATTCGCTGGTTTGACAGCGAAATCGACGGCCGAGTACCCTGCCGTCGGTGGCCCAGAAGTACCTCCGGATCGAGGGCATCGCGACGCTCCTCCACCACGCGGGGCCGACCACGCTGCCCGAGGAACTCCCCGACCTGTCGCGCGGTGAAACCGTGTTGTGCCTGCACGGCGCCGGCGGCAACGGCGCGGTGTTCGGCGGCCTGCTCGAGCAGCTCTGCGAGCGGCACAGCCCGCTGGCCTTCGACCAGCCCGGCCACGCCCGTTCGGGTGGCCTGGACAGCCTGGGCTCGATCGAGCGGATGAGCGGCTTCACGCTGTCGCTGCTCGACAAGCTGGGCTGCGCCGCACCCGTCCTGCTCGGTCACTCGATGGGCGGCGCCGTGGCGCTGCGCACGGCGCTCGACCAGCCGGACCGCGTGCGCGCCCTGGTGCTGGTCGGAAGCGGCGCCAACTCGAAGGTCCCGGACGCGCTGCTCGAGCTGGTCCGGCGCGTAACCCAGGGCCGCGAGCGCCGCCAGTTCCAGCGCGAAGCGTATTCGCCGGCCACCTCCGGCGAGGTGGTGCGCAAGGGCTTCATGCAGGATCTGCAGACCGATCCCCGCGCGGGCTACGGGGACCTGTTGGCGCTGCGCGACTGGGACGTGCGCGAACGGCTCGCCGAGCTGCGCACGCCCAGCTTGGTAGTTGTCGGTGAGGACGAGATTCCCGAGCTGCGGAGCGGCTCGGATCGGCTCGCCGAGGGGATTCCCGGCGCCCGGCAGCTGGTGGTGCCGAAGGCCGGTCACATGCTGCCGCTCGAGCAGCCCGAGGCGCTGGCCGAGGCGGTCGTCGCGTTCCTGGCGGAGCTCGAGAAGTGACGCTCTCCGACAAGGTCGCGATCGCCGGAGTCTACGAGCACCCCACGCGCTGGGCGCCCGAGAAGACCGAGGCGCAGATCATGGCGGAGTGCGCGCGCGGTGCTCTCCAGGACGCGGGTCTCTTGCTCGAGGACGTGGACGGCCTGTTCTCCGCCGGGATGGCCTCGGGTCCCATGTCGGTGGTGTCGCTGGCGGAGTACCTGAACCTGAAGCCGCGCTACGTGGACGGCACGAATATCGGCGGCTCCTCCTTCGTGGCCCACGTGAACCACGCGGCGGCCGCAATCCACGCCGGCCTGTGCGAGGTCGCGCTGGTCGTGTACGGCAGCACGGCCGCCTCGAACGCCTTCGCAATCGGTACCGGCGGCCGCGCCGGCGGCGATCCGGCGTCGGCGTTCTCGGCGCCCTACGGGCTCACCACGGTGGGCGGCTACGCGCTGGTCGCCCAGCGTCACATGCACGAGTACGGGACCACTTCCGAGCAGCTCGCCGCGATCGCGGTGGCCGCGCGCAAGCACGCGGCGCTCAACCCGAACGCGAAGATGCGTCAGCCCATCACGGCGGACGACGTACTCGCCAGCCGGATGATCTCCGAGCCGCTGCACCTGCTCGACTGCTGCATCATCAGCGACGGTGGCGGCGCCTTGGTCGTGACCAGCGCCGAGCAAGCGCGCGACCTGGCCAAGGCCCCGGTGCTGCTGCGCGGCTGCGGTGAGGCGCTCTGGCATCAGGAGCTGGGCCGGCCGGACCTGCTGACCATCGCCGCGCGCCAGTCGAGCGAGGCGGCGTTCCGCATGGCCGGCGTCACGCACGACGATGTCGACCTGTGCATGATCTACGACTCGTTTACGATCACGGTGCTCGTCACCCTCGAGAACCTGGGCTTCTGCAAGCCGGGCGAGGGCGGTGCATTCGTGTCCGGCGGGCACATCGAACTCGGCGGTGAGCTGCCCATCAACCTGGACGGCGGCGGGCTGTCTTCGAACCACCCGGGCATGCGCGGCATCTTCCTGGTCATCGAGGCGGTCAAGCAGCTGCGCGGTGAGTGCGGCGAGCGACAGGTCCGGGATGCGCGCACCGCGCTGGTGCACGGCACCGGGGGCCTGCTCAGCAGCCTGCACAGCGGCGCGACCTTGATCCTGCAGGGGGCATAGTGGCTGGCGAGATCTCCTACAAGGCACCGGCGATCGACTGGGAAACGCGCGCTTACTGGGAGGGCTGCGGCCGCCACGAGCTGGTCCTGCAGCGCTGCGCTAGCTGCAATACCGTACAGCACCGGCCGCGCGCGCTCTGCGTGTCGTGCCTGTCCGACGAGATCCGCCACTTCCGGGCCAGCGGCCGCGGGACCGTGCACAGCTTCACGGTGACCCACCAGAATCAAGCTCCCGGGTTTCGCGAGGCCCTGCCCTACGCGCTCGCCTACGTCGAGCTCGAAGAAGGCCCGCGCCTGCTCAGCAACGTTGTCGGCTTCGAGCCCGGTGCGCTGCGCATCGGCATGCCGGTGATCGTCGAGTTCGTAGACACCGACGGCGGCCTGGCCGTGCCCCGGTTCCGGCCGGCATGATCCTCGACCTGCACAACCACTCGATCAAGTCCGACGACGGCCGCGCGCGCGTCGAGAACTACTGCCAGTGGATCAACAAGCGCGAGCTCGCGATCGACGGCTTCGTGCTGACCGAGCACCGCCAGTTCGACGACGCGTCCGACTATCGCAAGCTCGAGGACGAGAGCGGGCTGCTGATCCTGAAGGGCAGCGAGGTCGAGACCGACTACGGACACGTGCTGCTGTTCGGTGTGAACGAAGACCTGCAGCACGCCTTCGACTTCGCGGCGATCGATCTGGAGCTGGCCCGGGTGGTGCGCGAGTCGGAGCGCTGCGGTGCAGTCGCCGTCCCCTGCCACCCCGGACGGCCGAACGTGGGGCTCTGTGCGCACTACGAGGCGCGCGGGCCTGTGCCGGGCGTCTCGATCGTCGAGACATTCAACGGCGGCAGCCGCCAGGGCGAGGACGAGTGGGCGCTGGCGGTGGCCGACCAGTACGGCTATCGAGGAGTGGGCGGCAGCGACGCCCACATCGTCAGCCACATCGGCCGCTCGGCCACGCGCTTCGAGGCGACGATCCGGAATGTGGACGATCTGGTCGGGGCGCTGCGCCAGGGAGATTTCGAGGCACTGCAATGCAAGTAGCAGGGATCAAGAAGGAGTGGGTCGGACTCGAGTTCGACACGGCCGAGTTCGAAGTGACCGAGGCAGACATCGTGAGCTTCTCTCGCGCGGTGGGCGAGACCGACCCCCGCTTCCTGGATCCAGCGCATCCAGACTTCCAGGCGCCGCCCACCTTCAGCAGCCGTTTCGTCTCGCGACGCGTCCTGCCCGAGGCGTTCCCTCACATCGGCTCGCGTGGCTTCGACGCCGGAAAGGCCGTGACCTGCCACGGTCCGGTGCGCGCCGGACACCGGCTGGTCGCGCACAGCAAGATCGCTGACGTGTACGAGAAGACCGGCCGCTCCGGCCCGATGGTGTTCATCGTGCACCGCATGGACTTCACGAATCAGGACGGCGAGCTGCTGTCCACCGTGGACTGGCGCATGGTGCGCCAGCCGGACCTCAAGTGATGGCGCGGCTGTCCTTCGAGGAGATCGAGCTGGGCGACGAGCTTCCCGAGGTGAAGCCGGACGTCTCGATGCCGCGCGTACGCGAGTTCTGCAAGGCCGCGGGCCACTACTTCTCGCGCTTCATCGACCACGAGAAGGCCCGCGAGCAGGGGCTGGCGAGCGCCATCGTGCCGGGCATCATGAGCCAGGCGCTGCTGGCCGCGATCATTCACGGCTGGGGGCAAGACGTCACCGTGGAGTCGATCGACACGGTGTTCCGCGCGCCGATCCCGGTGGACTCGCACCCGCTGTTCCGCGGGGTGGTCACCGACGTGCAGCCCGACGCGCGCATCGCAGAGCTCGACTTGACGATCGTGAACGACGCGGGCGAGACGCGCGTGATGGGCACGGCGCGGGTCAGGTTCCCGTAGCATCGCGGCGATCATATCGCAGGGCTGCGTCAGTCCGGCGCCGCAGCGCGGCTGAGCGTCGGGCGGCCGCATGTGAGAGGATCGCGCGCATGAAGCTCGAGGCCGTCATCTTCGACCTGGGCGGCGTGGTCATGGACTCGCCGCTGCACGCGATCGCGCGTTACGAGGCCGACCGGGCCATCGAGCACAACGCCATCAACCACTCGATCGTGGCGGCCGGCGAGGCCGGCGCCTGGTCGCGGCTGGAACGCGGTGAGCTCGACGTGGAGTCCTTCTACGATCCCTTCGAGGCCGACTGCCGCGCGGCCGGGCTCGACGTGGACGGACGCCGGGTCATGGAATACATCGCGACCGCGCGGAACCCGCGGCCCGAGATGCTGCGTGCCATCGAGCGGATCCGAGCGCAGGGGCTGCGCGTGGCCGCGCTCACAAACAACTGGCCGAACGACGGCGAGAACCCCCTGCGCGAGCGCTTCCACGTGTTCATCGAGTCGAGCGTCGTGGGCCTGCGCAAGCCGGATCCGCGCATCTACGAGCTGGTGTGCCGCGAGCTCGAGGTGGCGCCGCCCGCCTCGGCGTTCCTGGACGACATCGGCCGCAACCTGAAGAGCGCGCGCGCCCTGGGCATGCACACCATCAAGGTCGACGAGCCGCTGCCGGCGCTGGAAGAGCTCGAGAAGCTGCTCGGCTTCGCGCTGCTCCAGCCCTAGAAGTCGAGCGGCAGCGCGAGGTAGGTGCGGTAGATCCAGTCGCGGTGTTCGAGCAGCAGAGGGTCCGCCGCCTTGCTCACCTCTGGATCGGCCAGCGCGTAGGCGCGGCGCATGCCTTCGTGCATGGGGCAGAGCTCCGCGGGCAGCGGTTCCAGCATCGCGGCGAAGGTCGCCCAGTACACGTCGAGCGCCGACAGGCGGTCACCCACGAAGAAGCGGCTGCCGCGCTGCTGCTGCTCGAGGATCTGTGCCGAGAGCGTGCGCAGGATCTCCGCGCAACGCGCCGGCGCCGCGGCGCCCGCCTCGGCGGTCCAACCGTACTTGCCACCCAGCAGGCCGGTTACGCCAGCGTCATTTCCACTGGCGAGGGCCGGGTGCAGCAGCATCAAGCGGCGTTGCCAGGCAAAGCCGCCCTCACCGCAGATCTCGTTCGCGAGGCCGAACATGCGCACGCGCTGCTCGGCATCGCTCGGCACGAGCCGCGGCTCCGGCGCGAGCCGCTCGGCCAGGAACAGGATGTCGGCCCAGCCGCTGCGCGGCCGCTCGTCCCCATACACGGCCACCGGCGCGCTGGTCTGCGCGGTCCAGGCCGCCAGCGCCGCCTCGCTCTCGCCCGGAACCTGGAGCACCGCCTGGTAGGAGATCCGCTTGACGTGAAGCAGCCCCTTGGCCGCTTCGCCCCACGGGCCGGGCACGCCCCCGGTGAGAACCAGGCGCAGTCCGGGCCGCGCGCGTGCCTCTTCGATCGAGATGTAGTCGGGCATGGCGGCATGCTAGCAGGCGTGTGCCATGCTCCCCGGCCGTGAGAGCTTCGTCGCTCGCCTCCGTGCTGTTGGTCCTGCTGGTGGGCCCCGGCGCCGCGCTCGCGCACCCGCTCGCGCCCGCGTTGCTCGAGATCGAGGAGCGGGCGCCCGGGGAGCTTCGGGTGCGCTGGAAGACCTCTCGCTTCCGCGCGCCGGGGTCAGCCCTCGAAGTGCGCCTGCCGACGCGCTGTCGCGCGCTGGAGGCGCCGGTGTTCCGCGCGGAGCGGAGCAGCGCAAGCGAAACGTGGACGGTGGACTGCGGCCCGGAACCGCTCACCGGCGAGTCGTTCGCGGTCCTGGGCCTGGAGCGTGCGCGCATCGACGTGCTGCTGCGCGCCTCGTTTCGCGACGGGCGCCGCGCACAGGTGTTGCTGCGCGCCGGCGCCGCCGAGTGGCGCGTGCCCGCGCGGGCCCAGCCGCGCGCCGTGGCCGCGGGCTACCTGCGCATCGGTGCGGAGCACATTGCGAGCGGCGCCGACCACTTGCTCTTCGTGCTCGGTCTGGTGCTGCTGGCCGGCTGGACGCGCGCGCTGCTCTGGACCGTGACGGCGTTCACGGCGGGACACAGCGTGACGCTGGCGCTTGCCGTGCTCGGCCTGGTGCGGGTGCCCTCGGCTCCAGTCGAATTACTGATCGCGCTGAGCGTACTGGTGCTGGCGGTCGAGCTCGCGCGGGGCGCCGCTCCCGAGCATCTGCTGCGGCGCCGGCCCGCCCTGCTCGCCGGGGCGTTCGGTTTCCTGCATGGCCTGGGCTTTGCGGGTGCGCTGGCCGAGGTCGGTCTGCCGCGCGAAGAGCTGCCGCTCGCCCTGCTCGCGTTCAACCTCGGCATCGAGGCCGGGCAACTCGCCTTCATCGCTCTGCTGCTGGTGGCGGGCGCAGCGCTGCGGGCCGTGCCGCTCGGCCAACGCGCGTGGCCGGCGCTCCGACACGTTCCGGTGTACGCGATGGGCACGCTCGCGGCCTACTGGTGTCTGGAACGAGCGTCCGCCTGGCTCTGGCCCAGGTAGGGCTCTAGCGGGACGGCGCGAAGCAGACCACGGTGATCGCAACCGCCGGCCGCCGCTCGTCCGGGTTGCGGTAGGTGTGGCGCTGGTCGCCGCGGAACACCAGGGTGTCGCCCGGCTCGAGCGTCCAACGCTCGCCCGAGGCCACCAACTCGATGCGCCCGGTCTCGCAGGTCAGGTATTCGCGGGTGCCCGGCGTGTGCGGGATGCCGACCATCTGGCGGCCAGGCTCGAGTTCCATGCGGCCGATCTCCAGGCCCGGGATCGCTTCGGCCACGAGCGGTCGCAGCACGGCACCCCCACGGCGCCGCACGGCCACGTCGGCAGCCCGGAACAGCTGACAGGCCGTGCGCGGCGGCCCGATCAGCTCTTCGATTGAGACCTGCAGGGCGGCCGCGGCGCTGCGCAGCACCGCGAGCGTGGGGTTCGCGGAGCCGGACTCGAGGCTCGCCCAGGTGGGACGCGGAATCCCCGAGACCTTGGCCATCTGCTGCTGGGACAGGCCGCGCCCCTCGCGCAGCCGCCGCAGGTTCCCCGCTAGGTTGGCTCCCGAATCGTCCGACATGACGAGACTCTATCATTCCGCCAGTCTGTCGACCCTCCAGTTGTCCAGGCGTCCAGGGACGGCGCATGCTGGGCGCGAAACCGAAGGAGACCAACCATGCTTCCGATTCGAGGAGTCTACGAGGTTGCGGTGCGCGTGCGAGACCTGGCGCGCGCCGAGCTGTTCTACACGGGGCCGCTGGGGCTCGAGGTCGCCCTGCGCGATCCGCGCGGCATGCTCTTCCTGCGCGCCGGCGGCAGTGCGGGGATGGTGGTGTTGCAGCAGGACGCCGGCGAGTGGCCCGCCCAGCACTTCGCACTCACGATCGGCGCAGCCGACGTCGACGAGGCCGCCAAGCGGCTGCGCGAGGCGGGTGTCGAGGTCGAGGGTCCCGTGCACCACGCGTGGATGCCGGCTCGCTCGCTCTACTTCAGGGACCCGGACGGTCACCAATTGGAGCTCTGCGCGCCACTTCTAGCGGCCTAACGGCGAGCTCCGCTCGCCTTGCCGCACGGACAGCGACTGGCGTCGCTGTCCTGCTGGAAGGCGGGCTGCGCCCGCCAACTAGATGCTGGCAACTCCGCTCCCCCCGTTCCCGTAGGAGAGGGACTCCTCCTGGAGTCACTCTCCGTCGCGGCAAGGCGAGCTCCGCTCGCCGTTAGGCCGCTAGGAGCGGCTCTGCAGGAGGGTGAAGGCCACCCAGGTGCCAATGGTCGCGATCGCGACCTCGGCCAGCACGCTCCAGTTCGTGTCGTCGGAGTAGGCGGCCGACAGGAACAGGTGCAGCGTCGCCGAGACGGTCGCGAACAGGCACACGACCAGTACGCCGAGCGCGAGCCGCGGATCCTCAGCCACCCGCTGCGCACTGGGCGCCACCGGCGCGGTCGGCTCGAGCTGCTGGCGCTCCTGTTCCCGCTCCCGCTCGCGTTCGAGTTCGGCCCGCGCGGCTTCCACGGCGGCGACCCGCCGGGCCGCCTCGTCCTTCGTCTGCTGCGCTGCGGCGAGCTCGCGGCGTTTCAGCTCGTCGAACAGGTCCTGGTCGGGACCCCCGATCGAGGATCCGCAGTTGTAGCAGGTGGTGACCCCGGCGCGCGTCTCGGCCTCGCAGGAGCGGCAGAAGTGCGTGCGCTCCGCGCCGCTCTCGTCGAGTCCCAGCTCGCCGTCGCGCTCCAGCGCGCGCGCCAGGCCCTTCGGCTCCTCCCCGCGCTCGGGCGGCTCGGGGCCCTTGCGTTCCAGCCGGCTGAAGCGGCGCTCAGACACGACCGGGCTTCTCGCTGTCCAGGTCGGCAGCCCGCGCGCGGGTGCGCGACCACTCGCGCAGGCGCTGTACTTCCTCGGCCGAGGTACGCGCGAGCGGCGTGGTCTCGGTGATCGCATCGAGCAGGTCGTCGTCTTCGATCTCGCGGTCGGCGTCGAAGGCCGCGAACAGCGCCTCGATCACCACGTGCTCGAGCTCCGCTCCACTGAACTCCGAGCAGGCGCTGGCCAGCGCCTGCAGGTCGAACTTCCCGGGATCGCGCCCGCGCTTGGCCAGGTGGATGCCTAGGATCTCCGCGCGTGTCGCGGCGCCCGGCAGGTCGACGAAGAAGATCTCGTCGAAGCGCCCGCGCCGCAGCAGTTCGGGCGGCAGCGCCTCGAGCTTGTTTGCGGTCGCGACCACGAAGACCGGGGAGCTGCGCTCCTGCATCCAGGTGAGCAAGGTGCCGAACACCCGCACGGCCGTGCCCGCGTCGCTCTG
>CAXMNF010000306.1:0-1761 GCA_964194645.1 uncultured Gammaproteobacteria bacterium | reverse complement strand
GACATCCTGGCGGCGGCGCTGCGCAGCTTGCGCGTGAACCGCGAGGCGATGGCCGCAGCAGCAGCCGATCCGCTGCTGCTCGCGACCGACCTGGCCGAGCACCTGGTATTGGCGGGCGTCCCGTTCCGCGAGGCGCACGAGCAGGCCCTGGCGCGCGACGACGGGCGGCTGGCCGACGCGCGGACGCGCATGCGGGGTTCGCCGCTCGGCGCGGGAGCGCTGGCCGGGACCACCTTGCCGCTCGATCGGGAGCACACCGCGCGGGCGCTCGGCTTCGAGACGCCTGCCGCGAACAGCCTCGACGCCGTGTCGGCTCGCGACGCCGCCCTCGAGCTGCTCGCCGGCCTGGCGATCGCCATGGTCCACCTGTCGCGGCTCTGCGAAGAGCTGGTGTTGTGGAGCTCGTCCGAGTTCGGCTTTGTGGAGCTCGACGACGCGTTCACGACCGGCTCGTCACTGATGCCGCAGAAGAAGAACCCGGACGTGCCCGAGCTGGTGCGCGGCAAGACGGGCCGCGTGGTCGGCGACCTGATCAGCCTGCTGGTCACCATGAAGGGGTTGCCCCTCTCCTACAATCGCGACATGCAAGAGGACAAGGAGCCGGTCTTCGACGCGGTGACGACCACGCGGGAGTGCCTGGACATCCTGGCGGCGGCGCTGCGCAGCTTGCGCGTGAACCGCGAGGCGATGGCCGCAGCCGCGGCCGATCCCCTGCTGCTCGCGACCGACCTGGCCGAGCACCTGGTTTCGGCGGGCGTACCGTTCCGCGAAGCCCACGAGCTGGTCGGACGCGTGGTTGCGCACTCGGGCGAGAGCGGCACTCCCCTCTCGGGCCTGTCGCGCGAGACCCTGCTCGGCTTCCACCCGGCCCTCGACGTGGAGCCGGCCACGTTCTTCTCGGTGGAGCGCTCGCTCGAGGCGCGCAGCGCCGTCGGCGGACCGGCCCGCAAGACCGTGGAGCGCGCGGTGGAGCAGGCGCGCGCCGCCTTGGCGGTCTGTCGGGCCGAGCTCGAGCCGGACCCGTCGTGAACGCGCCCGCCGCGTTGCTCGCGCTCGCGCTGCTCGTCGCCGCGGGCTGCGGACGCTACGGACCGCCGCGGCGCAGCCCGCAGGTCGCGCCGCCTTCCCCAGAGGCGCCGCAGCCGGAGGAAGAGCCGCAAGCCGACGAAGAGCGGGAGCGTCCGCGATGAGCTTCCGTCCCGCGCTCACGCGCCGCGAGGGCGTCCTGTGCCTGGAAGAGGTGCCGATCGCCGAGCTGGCCGAACGCTACGACACGCCCCTGTATGCCTACAGCCGCACTGCGCTGCTCGAGCGCGCCGAGCGCTTGCAGGCAGCCTTCGGCGACGCGCCACACCTGCTCGCCTACGCGATCAAGGCGAACATGAACCTGGCCGTGGTGCGCACCTTCGTCGACGCCGGCTGCGGCATCGACGTAACCTCGCGCGGCGAGTTGGAGCGGGCGCTGCTCGCGGGGGCCGATCCCTCGCGCATCGTCTACTCGGGCGTGGGCAAGCGCGCACACGAAATCGACCGCGCCCTCGAGGTGGGCGTGCGCATGCTGAATGTGGAGTCGACGGACGAGCTTGCCGCGATCAACGCGCGCGCCGGTGCGCTCGGCCGGACCGCGCCGATCGCCTTCCGCCTGAACCCGGACGTAGACCCGCGCACCCATCCGAGCATTTCGACCGGCCTGCGCACCGCAAAGTTCGGCATCCCGATCGAGGACGCGCCGCGCGCCTACGCACACGCCAAGACCCTCGC
>CAXMNF010000305.1:0-11952 GCA_964194645.1 uncultured Gammaproteobacteria bacterium | reverse complement strand
TACTTCTCGTCGACGAACACCTTGCTACTCCCCTCCGCGCTGCACGTAGTTCTTGACGAACTCCTCGGCGTTCTCTTCGAGGACCTCGTCGATCTCGTCGATCAGGGAGTCCATCTCTTCTTTGAGATCCTCGCCCTTCTTCGCGATCTTCTTCTGACCGGCGTCGTCGCCCTTGGCGGACGCGCCTTCGCCTCCGCCGCTCGACTTCTTCTTCTGGGTCTGGTCGGCCATTTTCGTCTCCCTAGCTCTCGGTCGTCAGGCTGCGGACCAGCTCCTCTGGGGAGGGACTCGCGTCCAGCAGGTCCTGCACATGGGCCTTGGTGCCCTTGAGCGGTTCGTTCATCAGGATACGCTTGATCGGATCGTCGCCCAGGTTGAACGAGATCGAATCCCAGTTCACGCCGAACACAGCCGAACCGTAGCGGCGAATGCACTCGCCTCGGAAATACGCTCGAGTGTCGCTCGGCGGTTGCTGCATGGCGCGCTGGATGTCCTCGTCCTCGATGATGCGATCGACCTCCCCACGGCGCTCCAGCAGATTGTACAGCCCCTTGTCCGGCCGGCTATCGTGGTACTGCAGGTCGAGCATGGCCACCTGGGGATGAGACCAGCCGACCTTGCGGCGGTCCATGTACCCGGTCATGACGCGCCGCTTGATCACCCAGTCGACCTCGCGATCCAGCTGCATCGGATCCTCGGCGAGCCGCTCGAGCACATTCCCCCAGCGCACCATCACGTCCTTCAGAATGGGAGAAATCTCCCGGGAGCTGAAGTATGCCAGGGCCGCCTCGAGGTACTCCTGTTGGAGCTGCACGGCGTTCATGCGCCCGCCGCGCTCCATCGGGAACTCCATGCGGCAGGTCGGGTCGTGCGAGACCTCCTTGATCACGCGCACCGGGTCCGAGATCGAGAGCTCGCGGTCGAGCGCTCCGTCCTCGATCAGCGCCAACAGGATGCAGCTGACGCCGAAGCGCAGGTAGATCGACACCTCGGAGAGGTTCGAATCGCCCACGATCACGTGCAGCCGGCGGTACTTGTCGCGATCGGCGTGCGGCTCGTCTCGCGTGTTGACGATCGGGCGCTTGACCATGGTGTCGAGCGCAACCTCGGTCTCGAAGAAGTCCGCGCGCTGGCTGATCTGGTAGTCGCACGGCATCTGGCGGTTCTCGCTGCCCACCTTGCCCGCGCCGCAGAAGACCTGGCGGGTGACCAGGTAGGGCGTGAGCCCCTCGACGATGTCCTTGAACGGCGTGCGCCGGCTGATCAAGTAGTTCTCGTGGCAGCCGTAACTATTGCCCTTGCGATCCGAGTTGTTCTTGTGGATCAGGATCTTCTGACCCTGGGGCAGGAGCGCCGTCGCCGCGCGGCGCGCGGTCTCCATGGTGCGCTCGCCCGCTCGCTCGTACGCGATCAGGTCGCGCACGTTCGTCACTTCGGGAGTCGAGTACTCCGGATGGGCGTGGTCCACGTAGAAGCGCGCGCCGTTCCGCAGCGTCTTGTTGCGGGCGATGTTCTCCTGCTGGTTGGGCGTGTACTTCTCGCCCTCGACGTGGAAGCCGCGCGCGTCCGCGAGCGGGTTCTCCTGGTCGTAGTCCCACAGGATGTCGGCGGTGCCGTCGTCCTGGTAGGCGTTCACCAGCAGGACGCAACTGGAGATGGGATCGAAGTCGCGATCGTTTTGAACCGTGATCCCGTACTCTATTTCGCTACCAATCACACTCGGAAGGGGCATGCCCGCCGGATCAGAGGTACTGACCCGATCCTCCCACGTTCTCGATCGCGCGCTCGGTTCGGTTCATGCCGGAGATGAGCGTGCGAACGTTGATGATCTTCTCGCCCTTGCGACCCGAGATCCGAGCCCAACCATCCGGGTTGGTCGTGTTGGGCAGATCCTCGTTCTCCTTGAACTCCTCGCGCACGGCCTCGAGCAGGTCGTCGAGGCGGATGCCCGGCTCGCCCTGGGTGACCGACCGCTTCACGGCCTTCTTCTTGGCCCGGTCCACGATGTTCTTCAGCATGGCACCGCTCGAGAAGTCCTTGAAGTAGAAGATCTCCCGCTCGCCCTTGGCGTAGGTCACCTCGAGGAAACGGTTCTCGTCGCTCTCCGCATACATGCGCTCGACCACGCAGTCGATCAGGCCGCGTGTCGTCGCGGTGGTGTCGGGGCCGAATTTCTGGAGCGCTTCGTCGCTGAACGGCAGGGTGCTGGCCAGGTACTTCAGGAAGATCTCGCGCGCGGCGGAGCGATCCGGCCGGTGCACCTTGACCTTGATGTCGAGCCGGCCCGGGCGCAGCACGGCCGGGTCGATCAGATCCTGGCGGTTCGAGGCTCCGATCACGATCACGTTGCGCAGGGACTCGATGCCGTCGATCTCCGACAGGAACTGCGCCACGACCGTGGCCTCCATGTCGGACGAGATGCCCGAACCGCGCATGCGGAACAGAGAGTCCATCTCGTCGAAGAAGATCACGACCGGAACGTCTTCCTCCGCCTTCTCGCGGGCGTTCTTGAAGACCTCGCGAATCTTGTGCTCGGTCTCGCCGACGTACTTGTTCAGGAGCTCCGGGCCCTTCACGTTCAGGAAGTAGCTCTTGGCCGGGACCCCGCGCAGCTCTGCGATGCGCTGCGCCAGGCTGTTCGCCACCGCCTTGCCGATCATGGTCTTGCCGCAGCCCGGAGGGCCGTACAGCAGGATGCCCTTGGGCGGCGACAACTCGTACTTCTTGAACTCGTCGACGTACAGGTAGGGCAGCTCGATGGCGTCGCGCAGCACCTCGATCTGATCGCCGAGCCCCCCGATGTCCTCGTAGGTGACGTCCGGGACCTCTTCCAGGACCACCTGCCCGACGGTCGACTTCGGCAGCTTCTCCACGCCGTAGCCGCTGCGCGGCGAGAGCAGGATGTTGTCGCCGGCGCGGAGCTTCTCGCGGCGCATCGGCGCGGAGAGGGTCACGACGCGCTCCTCGTCCGCATGGCCGAGCACGAGCACTCGCCCGTCGTCCAGCACGTCGGAGACCTGGCAGACCTCGCCGCGCGGATCGAAGCCAGTGGCCTCGACCGCATTGAAGGCCTCGTTCAGGACCAGCAGCTGGCCCTCCATCAGCTCATCGACGCGCAGGTTCGGGTGCGCGTTCACGCGCATCATCTTGCCGTCGACGTTGATCTCGATCGTGCCGTCCTTGTTGGCGCGCTCGAACACGCCGTAGGTGTTGGGCGGCGCGCACAGCTTGTCGACCTCCTCCTTGAGCAAGTCGATCTGCTGCTTGGCGTCCTGCAACGCGTTCACCAGCTTCTCGTTCTGGCGCTCGGCATCGTAGTGCTGCTGGCGGGCGCGGTCATAGCGCTGGCGCAGCAGCTCGTACTCCATGAGCACGCGCTCCACGCGCCGCACGAGATCGCTGGCGTCCGGCCCAAGGAAGCGAAGCGCGTCCCTCAAGCTGTCGATTTCGTCTACCTCGCGGCTCGGCGCTTCACCGCCCGGCTCGTCACGCGAGCCTGGGGCTGAGATGCGCTTCATGACGTCGCGAACGAATCCTCTTCTCCCCGACCCGGAATCACTCATGTCGTTCTCTCTTGGCCTCCGACCGTTTCCCACAAGGTTCGACGTCGACGAACGCCGTTTCTTGCAGCAAGCATCAGTAGTTATGCAATAGCCATACCCAAGGGGGACTCGGGAGAACTCGAGTATTCAACGCAACGCCACGCAGCGTCATACGCCGGCAACGAACCGACACCTCTCGCTGGAAAACCGCCGAAATCTCCTCCGCTTCGGGGAGGGAATCACCTGGGCGTGGGTTCCGCCAGGCCAGGCCTGCAGGGTGCGCAACTCCGAGATGCCATCGGAAGTGCCGCACGCCCACCTGAACAATCTAAAAAACAAAAGCAAAATCGTACAGTTAGACCGGAATCAGCTTAGCGAATATGCGCTTGCTGTCAACCAGACTGGACCCGCAGCGAAGCTCGAAACCCTATTGGAAACAGAGCATTCGAGCGCTGCGCGCGCCGCGCGGGCGGGCGCTCGGACGCGGCCGCCAGGAGCGCCGCGAAACGCCGGGAGCTTGACGTTGGCCGTCGGCCGCCCGGCGCCCTCTAGCGCAGATCCAGCACCTCGGTGCCCTTCGGCACCGAGATCGTGAAGCGTTCGTCGGGGACGCCCTGGTTTTCCTCGAGGTCCTCGAAGCGCACCTCGGTGCGGTTGCCGAGCAGGTCCACCACGACCGAACTGCGCAGGGCCTGCGTATCGGGTGCCACCCGAAGTTCCAGAAACTGGAAGCGCGATTCCTTCCGCGGATGGAGGCGCAGGTGGATCGAGCCATCCTCGCCGTCCGGCAGGCGCTCGGCAACGAACTGCTCGCGCAGCTTCCCGGTGCCCAGCAAGAAGTCGAGCGCGGTGGGGGAGAACGCGCCCGAGGCGAGCGACGCGATCTGGAGCTGCGCCTCTTCGGGGGAGTACAGGCGCAGGGTTTCGCCGTCGACCGTGATCACGCGCGGTTCGGGAGTCCGATACTCCCAGCGCATGTGTCCGGGGCGTCTGACCCAGACCCGGCCCTCAGCGACCTCGTCGCGGCCCAGTGAGGCAATGTGCGCAGTCTGGATGAAGCGCGCCGAGAGGTCGGTCACCGCGTCGTAGTGCGCCTGGGTCGCGTCGACCAGGGCGGCCGTCTCGGCGTCAGGCGCGCCCGGGCCGTTGCCGAGTGCGAGCAGGGCGGCGCAGAGCGCAGCGCCGACGCGGCTAGTCCTGGGGAGGAGGCACGAAGATCTCACGCGCCTTGGTTCCCTCTTGCGGACCGACCATCCCGTCGACCTCCATCTGCTCCACGAGTCGCGCGGCGCGATTGTAGCCGATCTTGAGCTTGCGCTGGATGAACGAGATCGAAGCGATGCGGTGGCGCGCGATGATGTCGACCGCTTCGTCGAACAGCTCATCGTAGTCCTCCCCGCGCTCCTCGAGGCGCTCGCTCTCTTCCTTCAGACGAACGATCGTGGAATCCAATTCGGGCGCGCCCTGGCTGCGCAGGAAGTTCGCGACGGCCGCCACCTCCTTCTCGGAGACATAGGGTCCGTGGATCCGCTCGAGTCGCGAGCTGCCCGCCGGCAAGTAGAGCAGATCGCCCTGGCCGAGCAGCCGCTCGGCACCGTTCGCGTCCAGGATGGTTCGCGAATCGGTGCGCTGGCTGACCTGGAACGCCACGCGCGAGGGGAAGTTCGCCTTGATGATCCCGGTCAACACGTCGACCGAGGGCCGCTGCGTGGCGAGCACCAGGTGAATGCCCGCGGCGCGCGCCATCTGGGCCAGCCGCATCAGCGACTCCTCGACGTCGCGCGAGGAGACCAGCATCAGGTCCGCGAGCTCGTCGATCACCACCACGATGTAGGGCAGCGGCTGCTCGGGGTCTGTCTCTCCTTCGGCAGGACCGGGGTCCTTCACCACGGCCCGGTTGTACTGCTCGATGTTCCGCACGCCGCGCGCCGCCATGCGCTCGTAGCGCTGCTCCATCTTGCGGACCACGCCGAGCAGCGCCGCAGCCGCGCGCTTCGGGTTCGTCACCACCTCCGCGATCAGGTGCGGGATCTCCTTGAACAGACTGAACTCGAGCATCTTCGGGTCGATCAGCAGCAGCTTCACCTCGTTGGGCGTCGCCTTGAAGAACAGGCTGCAGAGCAGCGCGTTCAGGAACACGGACTTTCCCGCGCCGGTCGCGCCGGCGACCAACAGGTGTGGCATGCTCGCCAGATCGGCGGTCACGGGGGCCCCGAAGATGTCCTTGCCGAGCGCGATGGTGAGCTTCGACTCGGCCTCCTGGTAGGAGGGATGCGCCAGCAGGTCGCGTAGCACGACCACTTCGCGGTCGGGATTCGGCACCTCGATGCCCACCACGGCCTTGCCGGGAATCGGCGCGACGATGCGCACCGACAGTGCGCGCAAGGCGAGCGCCAGGTCGTCGGCCAGGCTCACGATGCGCGACACCTTGATGCCGGCCGCCGGCTCGAACTCATACATCGTGATCACCGGCCCGGGATGGACCTTGACCACGCGGCCCGTCACTTGGAAGTCCGCCAGCTTCTTCTCGAGCACCTGGGAGTTGCGGATCAGCGAGTCGCGATCGATCTGCTGATCGTCCTCGTTACCGCGCGCCAGCATGTCGAGATCCGGGAGCGAGTAGGGCCCGGAGGGCGCGTCCCCTGCGAACGGCAACGGTTGCTGGCGCAGCGGGCGCTGCGCGCCCGCGCGGTGCTCGACGACCTCGGGCTCGCCCGCGGGCGAGCGGCGCGGCAACACGCGGCGCGGCTCGGGCGACTCGCGCGTCGCCTCGACCGCGAGCGAACGGGCCAGCGCGGCGCGCTCCCGGCGCCTGCGCAAGCGTACCGCCGACACGACCACGAGTTGTCCCAGGCTCGCGAGCGTCGCGCGCACGGCGCGCTGGCCTGCCGCGCCCGCCTGGCGCAACGAGATGCCGGTCGCGACCAGGAGTGAGAGCAGGGCCGTGATGCCGACCAGGACCGAAGTACCGGCCAGGTAGAACAGCGCGGCGAGCCCATCGACGATCACGACACCGACCGCCCCGCCGGCGCGCCCGGGCAGGAGTCCGGGCAAGGCGCGCGCCGCGACTTCGGCCGAAGCTGCCAGCGCGATCCAACAGACCGTCCAGGCCAGCGCAGGAATCCAGCGGGCGCGCAGCGCCGATCCGCGCAGGTAGCGCAGCGCCACTACCGCACAGGCGACCGGCAACAGGTGGGCGGCCAGCCCGAGCGACCCGGCCAGAAGCGCGGCCACCAGCGCACCGGCGGGCCCGCAGCGGTTCGCGACGGCGCGGCCGAAGCCCCACCAGGGATCGGCCGGGTCGTAGGACAGCAAGGCGACGAATGTGAACAGGCCCAGTGCCAGCAGACCGAGCGCCACGGCCTCGGACTCGAGGCGGCCCGGCTGGCGCGGCTCCGCGGCACGCTCGCGACGGCGCGGCTCGCGCTTGGTTCGGCGCTTGCGCTTAGCCAAGAGCCACGGCTCCCGCGCCGAGCACGGCGCAGTAGACCGCGAAGGGCAACAGCCGGCGCCGGGTCACCACCCACTGCAACACCTTCACCGCCAGCAGGCCGCTCCCAAGCGCCGCACTGAAGCCGACCGCCAGCGGAGCCAACTGCCCGCCGCCCAACTCCGCGCCACTCTCCAGGCCCACCAGCAGGGCCGCGCCGGCCACGGCCGGCATCGAGAGCAGCAAGGAGAACTCGACCGCGACGTCTCCGCGCAAGTCGCGCCACAAGCCGGTCGCCACGGTCGCGCCGGAGCGCGAGATGCCCGGGATCACGGCCAGGCCCTGCGCAGTCCCGACCAGCAGCGCGTCGAGCGCACCGAGTTCGGCGGATCCGCGGGCGCGCCGGCCCACCCGCTCGGACACGACCAGCAGGATCGCAGTGACGAGCAAGGCTGCACCCACGCCGGCCGGCCGCTCGAGCAGGCTCTCGCTCACGTCGCGCAGGGCCAGCCCGATCAGGGCAGTGGGTATGCTGCCCAGCAGGATCAGGCCGAGCCAGCGTCGATCGGCGTCCGGCACCGCGGCCGCGCCAGGCAGGTACGAGAGCGCCGCGCGCAGGAGCTCCCAGAGCCGGCGGCGAAACAGCACGGCGATCGCAAGCAACGTCCCCAGGTGGACCACCACGTCGAATAGCAGCAGCGGACCGCTCACGCCCGGGAGCAGGTTCTGGGCCAGGGCGAGATGACCGGACGACGAGATCGGCAGAAACTCCGTGCTCCCCTGGAGGATCCCCAGCGCCAACGCCTGCATCAAGGTCACGCGACACCCCGTGCTTCTGCTCGGGCGCTCGGGCACGCTCGGCAGCCTGGGGGGGCTCACAAAGATCGGAAAGGACCAACGGAATCGCAAGTTCGGCGGGGCGACGCTGTGCTAGAGTGGCGATAGCTTCGCCCTATGGTGAGAGGAGAGGCTGCTATGAGCGGCGTCAACAAGGTAATCCTCGTCGGAAACCTGGGACGCGACCCCGAGGTCCGGCATACGAAGACGGGCACGGCCGTGGCGAACTTCACGCTGGCCACGACGCGCAGATGGCGCGACAAGGACGGGCAGCAGCAGGAGCAGACCGAGTGGCACAAGATCGTCGCTTGGGACCGGCTCGCTGAGATCTGCACCGAATACCTGTCGAAGGGGAAGCAGGTCTACATCGAAGGCCGGCTTCAGACGCGCGATTGGGAAGACAAGGAAGGCAACAAGCGCTGGACCACGGAGATCGTCGCGCTCGAGATGCAGATGCTCGGGCGGCGCGGCGACTACGAGTCCCAGGGATCCGCTAGCGGCGCGACGGCTGCCGAGCCGAGCGGCGGATCGCCACCGGGCCCTTCCGGCTCCGACGACGACATCCCCTTCTAGCGGCCCAACAGCGAGCGGCGCCCCGGGCCGCTAGCCGAGGGTGCGCAGCTTGCGCACGACGCGGTTGATCGTGTCGCGCACGTCGGACGGCAGGTTCTGGAACTGGATGCCGACGCCCGGCGCGCTGTCGTCCTTGCCGTCGCTCACCCAGGCCACACGCCCTTCGACCTGGACCGACTCCTCGTGGCCCGGCAGGTCGAACTGCAGCGCGACCTGCGTGCCCAGGTCGGGCCCGTTCTCCATCTCGACGAACATCCCGCCCTCGTTGATGTTCGACGAGAACTCAGTGAAGAAGGCGTCGACCGAGGTGTAGTCGACCGGGATCTTGAGAGGGACCCGCTCGTGGCGACGCCGCTCGGAACCCTGCTTCTTCCGGGACGATGGCATGCTCTCCTCCGGCTCGGAGATCTATCGGCGGCCGTCCTCCGAAGCTTGAGACAGCCAGCCACTGCGGGCAAAGCTGCAGTAGCCCTGCGTGGCGATCACGACGTGATCGACCAGGGGAATCCCCAGGAGCTGGCCGACCCGCACCAGTCGGCGCGTCACGTCGTGATCCTCGCGGCTCGGTCGGGGGTCGCCGCTCGGATGGTTGTGGACCACGAGAATCGCGGCGGCCGCCTCGCGCATCGCCGGTCCGTACACCTCGCGCGGATGGACCAGGCTCTGGTTCAGGCTGCCGCGGCTCACCTCGACCTCTCGGATCAGACGCTGGCGGGTGTCGAGCAGGAGCACCGTGAACACCTCTTGGCGCGCCCCGCGCAGCCGGCCCGCGAAGTGGGCCCAGACCTGCTCGGGGCCGCCGAGGTGCGCGCCGGGCCGCAGCGGGGCACGCGCGTGGCGTGCACCGATCTCGAGCGCGGCGCGCAACGAGGCGATCTTGGCCGGGCCGAGCCCGGGCAGCCGGGCCAGCTCGGCGTCGCCGGCGCGAGCGATGCCGTCGACGGAGTCGAACTCCGTTAGCAGCCGCTGCGCCAGATCGGCGGCCGAGGAGCCGCGGCCGCCCGTGCGCAACACCAGCGCCAGCAGCTCCGGCAGGGAGAGCGAGCGGATGCCGTCGCGCTGCAGCCGCTCGCGGGGCCGTTCCCAGTCGCGAACGGTGGAAGCGGTCAATCGGGGAGCCTTCCTCGGGGCGAGGCCGGCGGGGAGAGGACGCTAGCCTAGCGGCACCGCGAGTGCGCGGCCAACGCCTCCGCGTAGATCCCAGCGAACTCGCTCGCGCTCCCCTCTGGCGCCAGGAGCGCGCGCAAGAAACCCTCGGGGTCGGACTGCTGGCGCGCGATCGTTCCGAGCAGCGCCAGGTAGTCGCGCACGTCTCCGGCCGACTGGAGGGCCGCCGCCAGCCCGATCGAGCTGCCGGTGCGGAAGCCCTCACCGCTGAGCGTCTCGACGCGGCCGGTGTGGAGACGCCCGAGCCGCAGCATCGCCTCGCGCTGGTAGAACTCGGCGATGCCGCCCGATGGCCGGAAGGCGTGCGCCAGCACCTGGGCGTCGAGGCGCTGGCGCAGCACGGACTCGAAGGCCGCATCGCACGCGTTGCCGCGCTGGAACGGCACCGCCTCGATCTCACGCCGGATCTCGTCGCTGGTCGGCATGCGCGTGCCCTTGGGCATTACGTCGAGCACATACGCGTGCTCCTTGCGAATCGGATCGTAGCCGGACTTTGAACGCAGCTCGAGGTCGCCGCGACTCGTCTGGACGGAGACCACCAGATCCTCACCGAGCTGGTTCACATGGATCGACTCGATGTGGCCGCCGCCCGCCGTCGGGTCGCTGTCGAGCTTCTTGGCGGTCTGGGTCAGCGCCAGGCTGAAGCCGCTCTGGCCGTTCGGCCGGCTGATGCGCAGCTCCGGCTCCTCGCTCGTGCGCAAGGTGATCGTGCTGCGTCCCGCGAGATGCGTGTGCCCGAGGAACACCAGCGAGTTCGGCAACGGTGCGAGCTGCAGCAACACCTCGTCGGGCAAGCCGAACACCCGGAGCTTCTGCTCGGCGACCAGGTAGCCCGGGAGCATGGCGCGCACTACGACCACGTCCCGATCAGTTGCGTGGATGCGCCGCGGAGTCTTGACGCGAACCGGCGCGACCGCGCGCTCATAGCGCTTCTGGAAGTTCGAGCGGATGTAATACAGCGCGATCTGCGCGCCGCTGGGAACCGTCCGCACGAGCAGCTCCTTGTCTTCGTACCAGTAGCTGGGACCGACCACCAGCGTCGAGAGACCTGCAGCGACGTTGCGCAGGCTCCAGCCGGCCTTCTCCTCCGGCATCAGCTCGATCGTCTCCACGTCTGCGTCCTGCGCAGAGTCCTGCGCAGATGCGGGAGACGCGAGCAGCACCAGGCTCGCAAGTGTGGCCAGATTCTTCATTCCACCCGTCGGCAGACCAGGGGGTGACCGCCGGGGGCGAGACTACCCGTTCGGGGCAACCGGGAACAAGGCGCTACTTGCTGCCGGCCTCGAAAACCCCGCTCTTTCCCCCGGTCTTGCGGATCAGGCGCAGGTCCTCGACCACCATGGCCCGGTCGATCGACTTGCACATGTCGTAGATCGTCAGCGCGGCAGCGGATACCGCGACCAGGGCCTCCATCTCGACCCCCGTCTTCGCAAAGACGCGCACGCGGGCCTCGATCTCGATGGCCGGTTCCGCGCTCCTCGGCGTGAATTCGAGGGTCACCGACTCGAGTGGCAGGGGGTGCGCCAGCGGGATCCAGTCGGCCGCGCGCTTCGCACCCTGGATGCCGGCAATGCGCGCCACGCCCAGCACGTCGCCCTTCTTTGCCGTGCCGCCCACGATCGCGTCGAAGGCCTCGCGCGAGAGCCGCACCCGCCCGCGCGCAATCGCCTCGCGCGTGCTGGGTTGCTTGTCGCCCACGTCGACCATGCGCGCGTTGCCCGCCTCATCGAAGTGCGACGAGCCCTTGCTCATGCGGAGCCCGGCGGCACGTGCTTCTCGATCCAGGCGGCGATCTCGTCCAACACCTGGGGCCCCTCCGGCTCGTTCAGGACCTCGTGGCGCAGGCCGGGATAACGGCGCAGCTCCGAGCCGGGGGTGGTCACGTCGTTCAGGAAGCGAGCGCTGCCTTCGATCGGGCAGATCGGATCCTCCTCGCCGTGCACGATCAGCAGCGGAACCCGGACCTCGGCGCCGCGACCTTCGATGGCGGGGCTTGCTGCGAGCAGCTCGCGGACCAGCCGCACGCTGTAGCGCTTGTCGATCAACGGATCGGCCAGATACGCCGCCACCACTTCAGGGTCGCGTGACAGGCCCTCGGGATCGATCGAACTCGGCAGCTTCAAACGGGGCAGCAGGCGAGAGCAGGCCGCGACCAAGCCGCGCAGCATCGGGCCGATCGAGTCCACCGGCGCCAGCGCCGGACCGGAGAGCACGGCCGCCGCGACTTCCGGCCGGCGTTCGACCAGCAGGCAGGCCACCTCGAGCCCGCCCATGCTGTGGCCGAGCAGGACGAGCGGCGTGTCCGGATCGCTGCGCCGCACGTGCGCCAGGTAGCGCTCCAGGTCATCCAGCAGGGTGGCGAAGCTCGGCGTGTAGACACGCGGCCCCTCGCTCTCGCCGTGA
>CAXMNF010000304.1:0-5343 GCA_964194645.1 uncultured Gammaproteobacteria bacterium | reverse complement strand
CGCGCCGATCAAATCGCCAAAGGCGGCGCGTTGCATGATCGGCGTCTCGAGCGTGGCAGGGGTGAGCGCCTGGGCGATGCCGCCGCGCGACCAGAACGCCGTGGCGTCGTAGCCGCCCTTGCCGGCGTCCGGGCCCTTCGGCCCCTGACCCGAACCGCGCACGTAGATGATCTGCGGGTTCACGGCGCGAATGTCGTCCACCTCGATCTTCAGACGCTGCCGCGCATCGGGCAGGAAGTTCGTGAGGAATACGTCGCACTGTTCGGCCAGCTTGTAGAGCAGCGCGCGGCCTGCGGGATTCGCGAGATCGAGACCGACGCTGCGCTTGCCGCGGTTCGACTGCTGCATCATGAAGTCGACGTTCCCCTCGCTCGACTTGAAGCCGACCGCCGCCAGGCCGCGCTGAGCGTCGCCGCGCAGCGGGTGCTCGATCTTGATCACGTCGGCACCCCAGTCGGAGAGCACGGCCGCCGACGCGGGCACGAACCACCACTGGGCCACTTCCAGGACGCGGATGCCGGAGAGGGGTCCTTCCATGCGGAGTCTCCTTCGACCTTGGTGGGCAGCATGGTATCACCGGCGCGCTGGGCCCCCGCGTGTGCGACACTGCGCAGCGCATGGCGAGCGGGGTGGCGCAGCAGGTCCTGCTGGTGGGGGCCGGAGGCTTCCTCGGGTCCGTGCTGCGCTACGGACTCTCCGGCCTGGTGTACCGCTGGGTGCCGTTCGCCGCGTTCCCGCACGGTACCTTGGCGGTCAACGTGGTGGGCTGCCTGGCGATCGGCCTGCTGGCGGGGTTGGCCGAGAGCCGCCAGCTGATCGGGCCGGAGCTGCGCCTGTTCCTGTTCATCGGCCTGCTCGGGGGCTTCACCACCTTCTCGACCTTCGGCTACGAAACGTTCGAGCTGGTCCGCGACGGCGAGCACCTGCGCGTCGCGGGCAACGTGCTGGGCCACCTGGTGGCCGGAGTCGGAGCCGTGTGGTTCGGCTTCGCGCTGGCGAGCCAGGCATGAGGATCCCATGACGCTTCCCAAACAGGGCCACCTGCTGCGCATCTTCATCGGCGAGAACGACCGGCACGACGGCCAGCCGCTCTACGAGTGGATCGTGCGGCGCGCGCGCGACCACGGCCTGGCGGGCGCGACAGTGCTGCGCGGGCTCGAGGGCTTCGGTGCACACACCCGCCTGCACACGGCCAAGATCCTGCGGCTCTCCAGCGACCTGCCGATCGTGATCGAGATCGTCGACACGCGCGAGAATATCGAGTCGTTCATGCCGGTGATCGACGGGGCGATCCTCGAGGGACTCTCGACGCTCGAGAAGGTCGAGATCCGCTTCTACCGGGGCGGTGAGCCGAGCTAGCCCAGGCTCGCCTCGGTGCTCGCGATCAGCCACTGGCTCTCGAGCCCGGCCGCGCGGTGCGTCCCGATCTCGGCCACGCGGGGGTCCTGCGTCGCCTTCAGGAACACCGCCCGCGAGGGGTATTCGACCAGACCGATCATGTCGAAGCGCTCGTCCGTATCCCCGATCACCAGCGAGTCGGCGCGCCCGCTCCACACGAAGCGGCCCCCGTACGACTCGACGACCTTGCGCATCTGCTCGGCGTAGAGCCGGTACGCTTCTTCACCAGACAGCCCGTGGTCGGCGCCGTCCGCGCTCCGCTTGAAGCGCAGCAGGTTCAACATGACGACCGGCGTGTCGGCGGGGCCCTCGAGCAGTTCCTGGATCTGCTCTGGCGTCGGGTAGATGGGCATGGCCCGCAGTCTAGCAGCCGCCCCGGGCTGTGAGACAATCGGCGCGTGGAGTTCGATCCCTATTCGTACGAGCTCGACCGCGATCCCTATCCGGTCTACCGCTTCCTGCGCGACGAGCAGCCGCTGTACCGGAACGAGCGGCTGGATTTCTGGGCGCTGTCTCGCTTCGACGACGTGCTGGCCGCCTCGCTGGATTGGCGCAGCTACAGCTCGGCGCAGGGCACGGTGCTCGAGCTGATGGGCCGCATGCAGGAGTCGACGATGATCATCTTCATGGACCCTCCGCGTCAGACTCAGCTGCGCAACCTGGTGAGCAAGGTGTTCACGCCGCGCCGCATCGCCGGTCTGGCCAAGGAGATCCGCGAGATCGCCTGCGCCTACCTCGACCCCCTGCTGCCCCTGGGCGGCTGTGACATCGTGCGCGAGTTCACCTCGCGGCTGCCAATGGATGTGATCAGCGCGATGCTGGGCATTCCGAGCGACGACCGCGAGCAGGTGCAGCGCTGGTCGAACCAGACCCTGCACCGCGAGCCGGGCAACCCCGATCCGCCCGCGCTCGCCCTGCGCGCGATGGCCGACATGTTCGAATACGTGGGGCGCCAGATCGCGGAGCGCCGCGCGCGGCCGCGCGACGACATGATCACCCTGCTCACCCAGGCCGAACTGCCCGGCGACGACGGCGGCGTGCAGCGCTTGTCGGATCTGGAGATCCACAGCTTCATCACGTTGCTGGCCGCGGCGGGGAACGAGACGGTCACGAAGCTGCTGGCGACGGCGCTCTACTGGCTGTGGAAGCACCCCGAACAGCGCGCGCGCCTACTGGCGCAGCCGAAGCTGATCCCGAACGCCGTCGAGGAGACACTGCGCTTCGACCCGCCTTCCCAGTTCCAGGGCCGGGTCACCACGCGCGAGCTCGAACTCCACGGGCGCACCATGCCGGCGGGATCGCGCGTGTTGCTGCTCACTGGCTCGAGCGGCCGGGATGAACGGCGCTTCCCCGACCCGGATCGCTACGACGTGGGCCGTGAGATCGACTTGCACCTGGGCTTTGGCTACGGCCAGCACATCTGCCTGGGGGCGTCACTGGCGCGCCTGGAGATGACCACGGCGCTCGACGAGTTCCTGCGGCGCTTCCCCGATTACGAGGTCGACGAGGACGGCATCGACCGCGTCCACTCCTCGAATGTGAGAGGATTTGCGGGCGTGCCGCTGCGCTACGCGGCGCGGCCGGGAGACACGAGATGAGGGACATCCTGGGCTTCGAGGGACAGCGGGTCGTCGTGACCGGCGCCTTCTCGGGCATGGGCGAGGCGGCGGCCCGCCTGCTGGTCGACCTGGGCGCCGAGGTGCACGCGCTCGACATCAAGGAAGTGTCGGCGCCTGTCAAACAGTTCATCCAGACGGATCTCAGCCAGCCCGCGTCGATCGACGCGGCGCTCGAGAAGATCCCGGGCGAACTCCATGCGCTGTTCAACTGCGCGGGCCTGCCCGGACCGCCCTTTTCGAACCTGGACACCGTGCTCGTCAATTTCGTGGGCCTGCGGCACCTGACCGAGTCCTTGCTGCCGCGGATCGCCGACGGCGGCTCGGTGGTCAGCATCACCTCGGTTGCGGGCATGGGCTACAAGAAGAACATGGAGAATGTGGGCGCACTGCTCGCCACGCCGGACTTCGCATCGGCCAGGGCCTGGTGCGAGGCGAATCCGGACGCGACGAACGGCTACCTGTTCTCGAAGCAGTGCATCATCGCCTACACGATGGCGCGCGCTGGCGAGCTGGCCAAGCGGGCAGTGCGCATCAACTGCGTGAGCCCCGCGCCGACCGACACGCCGATGATGAAGAGCTTTCACGCGCAGATCTCCAAGGAATTCATGGACGAGCACTTCCAGGCGCCGATTGGCCGCAACGCGACGCCGGAAGAGATGGCCGAGCCCGTAGTCTTCCTGGGAAGCCGCGCCGCGCGCTTCGTCTCGGGTGTGAACCTGTTCGTCGACCACGGCTACACGGCCCAGGTCGACTCGGGTCAGCGGCCCGGCCTGCTCTAGCCCGGGATCGCGCCGCTCGCGCGCAACGCTGGCAGTTCGTCCGCCAGGCCGAGTTCGCCGAGCACCTCCTCGGTGTGCTGGCCGAGCGCCGGCCCGTGACCGGAGATCGCCGCGGGCGTCTTCGAAAAGCGCGGCGCCGGCCGCGGCTGGCGCACGCGTCCGGCCAGCGGGTGCGTCGATTCGACCAGCAGACCGCTGGCGCGCACCTGCGGGTTCTCGTGCACGCGGTCCAGCGCCAGCGCGACTCCGCAGGGGACCCGCTCCTTCTCCAGGCGTGCGGTCGCCTCGGCGGTGCTGAGCGTCGCGGCCAGCCGCTCGATCTCCGCCATGATCTCGGCGACCCGCTCCGGGTGCTGGCGGCGCTGCGCGAGCCCGGCGACGCGCGGGTCGTCGGCCCCCGCCACGCCGAACGCGCGGCACATGCCGGCGAAGTCCGAGTCGGACACGGGCGAGGCCGTGCCCCAGCCGTCGGCGTAGCGCCAGGCGCGAAGCTTGGCCGTGAAGCTCGACGGCAGACTGCCGTCAGCATCGAGCAGCACCTCGTTCCCGGCGGCGTCGACGAACAGGAAGGAGACCACCGCGTCGAGCATCGCGAGTTCCACGTGTTGGCCACCTGCGCCGCGCTGCCGCGCGAAGAGCGCGGCGGAGATGGCCTGCGCGGCGGTCAGCGCGGTGATCTTGTCGGCCGCCACCTGCTTGATGAAGCGCGGCTCGCCGTCGTCCTCGGCCTGGGACATGGCCAGGCCCGAGTACGCCTGTACGACGTTGTCGTAGGCGGGCCGATCGGCGTAGGGGCCCGCGGCTCCGAAGCCGCTGATGGACACGTACACGAGCTCCGGCTGCACGGCCGAGAGCGCCTGGTAGCCCAGGCCCAGTCGCTCGACCACACCGGGGCGGAAGTTCTGCACGAACACGTCGGCCGAGCGCACCAGCTCGTGCACGATTTCCACCGCGCGCGGCTGGCGCAGGTCGAGCACCACCGAGCGCTTGCCGCGGTTCGCGACCTGGAACATGGCGCCCATGCCGTTCACCGCGACGCCCACCCAGCGGCCGATGTCGCCGATCCCCGGCGCCTCGATCTTGATCACGTCCGCGCCCTGGTCCGCCAGGATCTGCGTGGCCATGGGGCCCGCGATCGCAACCGACAGATCCACGACCCTGACGCCGTCGAGTGGTCCGGGCATCTGCTCCTCCGCCGGCCCAGTCTACGCGCTCGGAGTGGCCTCGAGCTGCCCCCACTCGGGGAGCGCGGTTCCGTCCGCGATCGCCTCTGCGATCAAGCGGCCGATCCGCAACGAGAGAGCCACGCCGTGGCCCGCGTACGCGCCGGTGACGATGCAGCGCCCGGCGCCGACGCGCGCCAGCAAGGGGAGGCGCCCGGCCCGGAACGCGACCGGGCCGCCCCAGCGCCCCGGGAACCGGAGCGCTGCCAGGGAGTCGTGCAGGCCGCGCACGCGGGCCTCCAGCGCGTCGAGGCGCGCCACCAGCTCCGGCGCGGCGAGTTCAATGCGTTCGAGCTGGCCATCGGGGTCGAAGGCCATTCCCCC
>CAXMNF010000303.1:0-16452 GCA_964194645.1 uncultured Gammaproteobacteria bacterium | reverse complement strand
CGTGCCGATCGCAGCCCCCCAGAACCCAGTGCGCCGCACCCAGGAAGAGCGCAGCGCCGAGACGCGCGGGCGCCTGCTCGACGCCACGATCGAGTGCCTGATCGATTGCGGCTACGCGGGCACCACCACGACCGTCGTCTCGGAGCGGGCCGGGGTGTCGCGTGGCGCGCAGCTGCACCACTTCCCGACCAAGGCCGAGCTGGTGATCCAGGCGGTGGCGCTCCTCGCGCAGCGCCGCGGCGACGAGCTGCGCCGCGACGCGGCGTCGCTGCCGAGCGGCGGCGCGCGCCTCGACGCGGTGCTCGAGAAGATGTGGACCAGCTTCTCCGGACCGCTCTTCACCGCGGCGCTCGAACTCTGGGTGGCGGCGCGCACCGATCCCGAGCTGCACCAGAGCCTGTACCGCTTCGAGCGCCAGGTGGGCCGAGCCATGGCGCAACTCTGGCGCGAGCTGGGAGCCCCTGCGGCCCCGCGCTTCGAGGAGCTGGCCGAGCTCACCCTGCACCTGCTGCGCGGCATGGCGCTGCAACGCATCCTGCGCGACGACGACAAGGAGCGCCGTCGCCAGTTCGACCTCTGGAAGAGCATCGTCATCGCACGAACGAATGAAGGAGCCACGAGATGAGCGAGATCCGTTTCGACGAGCGCGTCGCCGTGATCACCGGCGCCGGTGGAGGATTGGGCAAGACCTACGCGCTGGAGCTGGCGCGGCGCGGTGCGAAGGTCGTCGTGAACGACCTGGGCGGCGCGACCGACGGCACCGGTGGCGGTACCAGCATGGCCGACGAGACCGTCAAGGAGATCAACGAGTGCGGCGGCACGGCGGTCGCGAACTACGACTCGGTCGCCACGCCCGAGGGTGGCGAGGCGATCATCAAGACCGCGCTCGACAACTTCGGGCAGGTCGATGTGGTGATCAACAACGCCGGCATCCTGCGCGACAAGACGTTCGCGAAGCTCCCGCCCGAGGACTTGGAGATCGTGATCGATGTGCACCTGAAGGGCGCCTTTTTCGTGTCGCAGCCGGCCTTCCGGGCCATGAAGGACGCCAGCTACGGGCGCTTCCTGTTCACGGCATCCGCGGCCGGAATCTTCGGCAACTTCGGCCAGACCAACTACGGCGCGGCGAAGATGGGCCTGGTCGGACTGTCGAACGTCCTGGCGCTCGAAGGCGCCAAGTACAACATCAAGTCGAACGTGATCGCGCCGGTCGCGAACACCCGGCTGACCCAGGAGCTGCTAGGTCCGCTAGCGGAAAAGCTCGACCCGCAGTTCGTGACGCCGCTCTCGGTGTACCTGGCGTCCGAGGCCTGCGAGGTGAGCCACGAGATCTACTCGGTGGGCGGCGGGCGCTATGCGCGCATCTTCGTGGGGTTGACCCAGGGCTGGACGAGCAAGGAAGTGCCCAGCGTCGAGGAGTTGGCCGCGAACTTCGAGACGGTGCGCGCGGAACAGGGCTACATCGTGCCGGGCAGCATCGCCGACGAGATGAGGCTGCTGGCCGAGACCTTGAAGGGCTAGGAGGACACCATGCCGATCGATCTGGAAAAGGCCCTGGGCGCTGAGCTTCCGCCGAGCGAAGGCAGTTGGACGCAGGACGACGTGATTCTGTACCACCTGGGAATTGGCGCGGGGCTCAAGACTCCGACCGACCCGCAGACGCTCGAGTACGCCTATGAGAAGCACCTGAAGGTGCTGCCGAGCTTTGGCGTGGTCCCGGTTTTCGGGGCCGTGGGCGGCATGGCGTCGGTGCCGGGCATCTCGATCAACTTCGCGCTGGTCCTGCACGGCGAGCAGGAGACGATCCTGCACCGCCCGATCCCAACCGCAGCGGAGATCGAGAGCCGCGGCCGGATCGCCGCTGTCTACGACAAGGGCAAGGCGGCGCTGATCGTGATCGAGACCGAGACCGCGGAGAAGGGCGGCGAGAAGCTATTCACCAACCGCTTCTCGATCTTTGCACGCGGCGAGGGCGGCTTCGGCGGCGAGTCCGGGCCGAAGGCCGGCAACGTGGCCCCAGAGCGCGCGCCGGATGCGAGCGTCGACTCCCCCACCCTGCCCTGGCAGGCGCTGCTGTACCGGCTGTCCGGGGACAAGAACCCGCTGCACGCGGACCCCGAGTTCGCAAAGCTCGGCGGCTTCGACACGCCGATCCTGCACGGCCTGTGCTCCTACGGGATCGTCTGCAAGGCGGTGGTCGACGAGTTGCTCGACGGAGAGGTCGACCGGGTGGCGGGTTATCAGGCGCGCTTCGCCGGCGTGGTCTTCCCCGGAGAGACGATCCGCACCGAGATGTGGCGCGAGGACGGGAAGATCCTGGTATCGGCCAAGACCGTAGAGCGCGACTCGACGGTGATCAGCAACTGCGCGGTTACGCTGCGCTAGAGGGGAACGAAATGGGACGCAAGGTATACGTGGTTGGCGTCGGGATGACGAAGTTCGAGAAGCCTGGCTCCAAGGACTGGGACTATCCGGCCATGGCGCGCGAGGCGGGCACGCGCGCCCTCGAGGACGCAGGCATTGGCATCGAGAAGCTCGAGCAGGCCGCGGTCGGCTACTGCTACGGCGACTCGACCTGCGGTGAGCGCGCCTTCTACGAGCTCGGCCACACGGGCATTCCGATCTACAACGTGAACAACAACTGCTCGACCGGCTCGACGGCGCTGTTCATGGCCAAGCAGTTCGTCGAGGGCGGGCTCGCCGACTGTGTGATGGCGCTCGGCTTCGAGAAGATGGAGAAGGGCTCGCTCGGCATCAAGTATACCGACCGCACCATGCCGCTGGATCGCCACTTCAAGGTGATGATCGATGAGCGCGGCTTTGCCAAGGCGCCCGGCGCCCCGCAGATGTTCGGCAACGCGGGCATCGAGCACATGGAGCGCTACGGCACCAAGCCCGAGCAGTTCGCGAAGATCGGTTGGAAGAACCACAAGCACTCAGTGAACAACCCCTACTCCCAGTTCCAGGACGAGTACACGCTCGAGGAGATCCTGGCCGCGCCGCAGGTATTCGGCCCGCTCACCAAGCTGCAGTGCTGCCCGACTTCGGACGGCGCGGGCGCGGCGGTCCTGGCCAGCGAATCGTTCGTGCGCGAGAACGGGCTCCAAGATCACGCGGTCGAGATCCTGGGCATGGCCATGACCACGGACTTCGCGTCGAGCTTCGACGAGAAGAGCATGATCAAGATGGTCGGGGCCGACATGACGGCTGCTGCTGCGCGCAAGGTCTACGAGCAGTCGGGCCTAGGCCCCGAGGACCTCGACGTGATCGAGTTGCACGACTGCTTCTCGACCAACGAGCTGATCACCTACGAAGGCCTGGGCTTGTGCCCCGAGGGCAAGGGTGGCGAATTCGTCGACTCGGGCGCTAATACCTACGGGGGTCAAGTCGTCGTGAACCCGTCGGGCGGCCTGATCTCCAAGGGTCACCCCCTGGGCGCGACCGGCCTCGCGCAGTGTGCAGAGCTCAACTGGCAGCTGCGTGGCCGGGCCGAGAAGCGCCAGGTCGAGGGCGCCAAGGTGGCCCTGCAGCACAACCTGGGTCTCGGCGGCGCGGCCGTCGTGGCGATGTACCGCCGGGCCGACATCGCCTGAGGGCAGCCGCCAGCGCATGGACCTGAGCCCCGGGCGGTGCGTGCCGCCCGGGGCCTTTTCGTTGGACCGAGAAGAGTCGAGGAACGCAGTGGACATCGACGATCTGGAGCAGGCCGAGAACCTGGAGGGGGCACCCTCGATCCCGGCCGCCGCACTCCTCACCCACGCCACCAGACTGGAGCGACGCAGGCGCACCGACCGCGACATCTGGAGCCTGACCTGGCCGGTCATGCTGTCTGGCAGCCTGGGCAGCGCGATCAGCCTGATCGACATCGCGATGGTGGGGCGGCTGGGCACCGAGGCGCTGGCGGCGGTCGGCTACTCGATGCAGTTCTTCTTCCTGTCGATGTCCGTGTTCATGGCGATCGGCACGGCCTGCGTCGCGCTGATGGCGCGGTCGATCGGCGCCGGCCTGCCGGACCGCGCGCGCAGCGCCCTGGCGGGCTGCCTGGTGCTCTCGGTGGCGTCGGCCGCCTGCGTCTCGGCGATCGGCTTCGCGATGCCGGTCGAGTTGTTGCGCCTGCTGAACGCGCCCGCCGGCGTGATCGCGCACGCGGTGCCCTACCTGAAGCTGATCCTGATTTCCTCGGTGTTGTTCGCGATCGCCTTCACTTTCGAGAGCGCCTTTCGCGCCGTCCGGAACACGCGCACGCCCATGCTGGTGGCAGTGGCAGTCACGGTCGCGAAGATCGGCCTGAACTTCGTGCTGATCTTCGGCTGGTTCGGCTTCCCGCGCCTCGAGCTGATCGGGGCCGGCCTGGCGACCGTGATCTCCCAGGCGCTCGGCGCCTCGTTGCTCTGGCTGCTGGCTCGGCGTGCCTCGAGCCACGAGTCGCTGCGACTGCGCGCGCGCGACTTCCCGCTGGCGCGCCCCCTGCTGGGCGAGACCGTGCGCCTGGCTGTCCCGGCGGTCGCCGAACGGGTGGTGATGAACTTGGCCATGATGAGCTACTTCGCGCTGCTCGGCGTGTACGGGCCGGTGTCGGTGGCGGCCTACACGGTTGGCGTGCGCGTACTCTCGTTTTCCTGGATCCCGGGCATGGGCTTCTCGACCGCGGCGGCGACCCTGGTCGGCGAGTCGCTCGGCGCCGGGGACGCGCGCGCCGCGGCCCGCGCGGGCTGGCGCTCCGCGCGCATGTGCCTGATCGCCTCGGGTGCACTCGGCATCTTCTTCCTGCTGGCGCGTGAGCCGCTGGCGCGCTTCTTCGTACCAAACGCCCCGGAAGTGATCGACGCGATGCAGCCGTTCATGCTGATGCTCGGCCTGGCGCAGCCCTTCCTGGCGCTGCACTTCACCCTGGGCGGAGCTCTGCGCGGCGCGGGCGACACGGTGACGCCGCTCTGGGCCGCGATCCTCGGCAACTGGGCGTTCCGCGTACCGCTCGCTTACCTGTTTGGCATGGTGCTCGGTCTGGACGTCTTCTGGGTGTGGCTCACGATCATCTTCGACCACACCGCGCGGGCCGCCTGGATGGCCTGGGCCTTCTGGCGCGGGCGCTGGCAGAAGAACCTGGGCGCGTCCACGCGGGGCCCCGTCGCCGCGGCGAACGCCGCAGCCCGCTAGCGCTGGTACTCGCTGGCCAGCAGGCTCATCAGGCAGGTGTTCCAGTACTCGTCCCGGTAGCGGATCAACTCGCGCTGCACGCCTTCTTGGTGGAAGCCAATCGACTCGTAGCAGCGACGCGCGGCCGTGTTCCAGTCGAAGACGCCGAGTTCGACGCGGTGCGGGCCGAGCTCCTCGAAGGCGACGGCCAGCAAGGCGCGGACGAGCGCTTGCCCGAGTCCGGCGCCGCGCTCGCTGGGGCGGATCAGCACGCGCGAGATGCGGGCCGTGCGGTGCTGCGGATCGATGGCCGAGAGCTCCGCGTAGCCGATCATCTCGACCGAGCCGGGCCGGTTCGCGCGAAACGCGTGCGTGTCACTGGCGGCCGTCAGGTGCGCCTCGAGCTGGGCGCGGTCGAGCGGGTGCACGAACCGGCCGCCGGCCCACTGGCGCAGGAAGCGCTCGTCCGGAATCCAGCCGAGCAGGGTGTCGACGTCGTCCGGCCTGAACGGGGCCAGCTCGATCATCGCTCGAACAAGCGCGCCAGGCGACCGAGCAGCGAGCCCTCGCCGCGTTCCCGTTCTCCGACCTTCGGCGCGACGACCTGGTGCAGTGCATGGCTCATCCTGCGCGTGGCGGGCGCGTGGCGGGCGTATGGCGATGGGGTACGCTAGCCGCATGCCATTCGCCAGCCTGGTGGGCCGATGACCGACGAGCGCGTGCTCGTGCAACTCTCCGGCCGCGAGCGGCGTCTCTACGACCGGCTGCGCGGATACGTCGTGAAGCGCGAGCCCGGTGCGGGCTCGGGTGTGCGCGACCTGCTGCTGCTGCTGCCGGACCTCGCGGTGCTGCTCGCGCGGCTGATCCGCGAGCCGCGCGTGCCCGCGGGCGGCAAGGCGATCGCGTTGCTCGGCATGGGCTACCTGTTGTCGCCGCTCGACATCCTGCCCGACATCCTGCTCGGCCCGATCGGCTTCGCGGACGACCTGATCGTACTGGCCGCATGCCTGTCGCGCATCTTGAACTACGTGCACCCCGACGTGGTGCGCTCCCACTGGTCGGGCCAAGGCGACGCGCTCGACGCCATCCAGCGCGTCACCGAGTGGTCCGAGAACCTGTTCACGCGTTTCCTGCCGCGCGCGCTGCGCCGGCTGGTGGGCTCATTGCCTTAGCGCGGTTCGGCGGGCGGAGCCCGCCTGCGCGCACGCCGCGCTTCGCGCGGCTTGGCTAGCGATCCAGCAGGTCGAGCTTTTCGGCGGCTTCGAACTCTTTGCGCACCTGCTCGTACTCGGTGCGCGTGAGCGGGCGGAAGCTTTGGTCGCCTCGCTCGCGGAAGAAGATCGGGTCGTCGCCCGTGCGGTTCAGGTCGAAGTGCACGCGCTTCAGGTTGCGCACGAGCACCTTCTGGGTCTGGGTGTACTCGAAGTCGGGGACGACGCGCACGAAGTCCGGGAACCACTTGCGGTCCATGCTGCCGCCGGTCACTTGGCGCTCGCACCAGTCGAAGAAACCCTTCGGATCGAACTCGGCGCCATCGGCGATCTTCAGGGCCGTCATCACGTGCTCGTCCGAGACGGGACAGGGAACGCCGTAGGCGACCGCCAGCGGCACGTCCGGATGCTCCGAGAGGATCCGGCCCACCTGGCCCGCCGAGAAGTTCTCGCCGTCCTTGCGGATCCAGTCGTCGGTTCGACCGTCGAAGTACAAGAAGCGCTTCTCGCCGACCAGTAGCATGTGGCCGAGGTCTCCGGAGTGGTACACCCCGTCCCGGTACTTGGAGGTGTTGGCGGCCTCGTCCTCGTAGTAGCCCTGGAAGAGGCTGGTGTCCGCGGCCTGGCGGCAGATCTCGCCGACGCACGCCTCGTAGTTCAGGATCTTGCCGTCGCCGTCGAGTTCGGCCGGCGGGCACTCGTTGCCGTCCGGGTCCAGGATCTTCACGGCCGCGTCGGTCACTTCGCCTACGCTGCCGCGCGGGTCGCCCAGGCGCCGGAAGCTGCTGATCGCCGCCTCGGTCGAGCCGTACAGCTCGAACATGTCCTCCAGACCCAGATACTCGACGAAGCGGTCGATGTCGGGCGGGGCCGCCCCGTTGCCCACGGCATAGCGCATGCGGTTCTGCGGGTGCTCGGTCACCTCGGCGCGGATCCGCTCGCGGTCGCCGCCGTACTGTTTCTCGATCGCCGACAGCACGTAGTGCACCGGCTCGCCCACGTAGTTCCAGAAGGTGACCCCGTGGCGCAGGACGTCGGGCACGAACTGGCTGGCGCTGAAGCGCTCGCGCAGCGCCATCGAGCCGCCGACCCGGAACGCCGGCATGAAGCCGACGAACATCGCGTTCGAGTGGAATAGCGGCATGCACGCGTAGCCGACGTCGTCCACCTCGAGTCCCATGTTGTTCGAAACGGCGATGCCGACCGCGCACAGCTTGAAGTGGTTGTTGTTGATGCCTTTTGGGAGCCCGGTGGTCCCCGAGGTGTAGATCACCATCAGATTGCGGTCGGGCGTGACGTCGACCGGCGGCGCGTCGAGCGAGCGGCCCGCTGGGCCGACCTCGTCCGCCAGGCAGGCCCTGAAATCGCGCCCGTCCGGTGTCGAGCCGTCGGTGGTGGGCAGCACCAGTACGTTCTCCAGCGCCACGTGCTCCAAGTCGCGCTCGACCCGCTCCAGTTCGGAGTAGAGCCGCTCGTCCACGACCACCACGCGTGCGCGGGATTGGTTCAGGACACCGGCCAGGACCTCGCCGCGCAGGCCGGTGTTCACGCCGAACAACGTGAGTCCCGCGTACGCGCAGCCTCCGAACAAGGAGAGCAGCTCCAAGTGGTTCTCCAGGATCATCGCCACGTGCCCGGGCCGCGCGTCGTCGATCGCGCCGAGCCTCGCCAGCAGGAAGTGCGCGTTGCGCAGCGACTCGTCGCGGAACTCCCGGTAGGTCCAGCTGCGCTCGCCGTGCATCAGCACGGTCTTGTCCCGGGTCCGGGGGTGCTCTGCGCGCGCCTCGATCTGCGCGCAGATCGTCAGCGGTGTATCGATGTTCAGCGGCTCGGCGACCACGTCCCACTCCTGGCTAGCGGCGAAGCTTCAGTTGATTCGCGGCGGAATGGTATCAGCTTCGGGGCGGTGCAGCGCCGTGGTCTCGGCGAGTACGCGCAGCGCCTGGTCGCGCAGGCGCGCGAGCCCGCGGGACTCGGCCAGGGCCGCGGCCTCGCGCAGCGTGTGGGACCCAGTGCCCGGCTCGCCTCGCTGGACCGCGATCGAGGCCAGGCCGATCTGCGCGGCGATTTCGAAGGAAGCCGCGCCGAGCTCGCGAGCCACCGCGAGCGCCAGCTGGTACTCCTCCTCGGACTCGTCCAGGTGGGCGTCGCCGCGGGCGCGCAGCGCGTGCGCGACCGCGAGCAGGCACTGCATCTGGCGCAGCCGGCCGCCAGAGCGAAGCGCCATCGCGTCGGCGTAGCGCGAGGCTCGCTCCAGCTCGCCGAGCTCGACCAGCAGCTCTACGACCAGGTTGCCGCTGACGCCGGAATCGCCGGTCACGTCGAGCTGCTGGTCGACTACGACGTCCAGGAACTTGGCCGGGTTGACGCGCTCGCCCAGCTCGAGCTTCGAGGCTAGCGACACGACGGCACCGGTGCGGATCGCCCCGACGTTGCCGATTTCCTTGCCGATCGAGAGCGCCTCGGTCGCCCACTCCAGGGCTTCCGGGTAGCGGCCGATCGCGAAGTGCGTCTGCGCCAGCACAGCTGCCGTCGCCGTGCGCAAGGTCCGGTTGCCCTTCTCGACGCAGGCGTCGTGGGTCCAGAGAGCGACCTGCTTGGCCTGGTCCAGATCGTCCTGCCAGTAGGACGCCATCGACTTGAAATACTGGATCGACAGGTAGAGGTCGGAGGGCGGCTCGCGCTCACCTAGTGACTCGAGCGCTTTGGTGACCGCGCGCAGCACCTCGCTCGACTTCGCGAACTGCCCGTCGCGCAGGTAGGTCCAGCCGAGCGCGCGTCGCGAGGAGATCAGCGCCCGCTCCAGCCCGTGCTCCTCGGCGATCTGGAAGCCGCGCTCCATCAGCTCCAGCCCCTCGCTGAAGCGCGTCCCGTCGCCCGCGATCACGATCATGCCTTGCAGGGTGAGGGCGTGGGTCAGCGAATCCAGATCGCTGAGCTGCTCGGCCAGTTCGCGCGCGCGAACGGCCGCGCGTTCCTCGGTCTGCCCGTCGCCCGACACGTAGAGCACGGTCACGCGGCAGATGCCGAGCGTCGCCTCGAGTACAGTGCGCAGCGCCTCGGGATCGTCGGGCCGATCGCGCAGCCCCTGCTCGGCGAGCTGCCAGGCCTGGCGGAACAGCGCCGCCGAGCTCGGGTAGGAGGGCAGCTCTTCGGCCGCTCGCGCCGCTACCAGCAGCGAGCCGATCGCCTTGCCACGGTTCTCGCTGCGCGCCAGGTGATGCGCGATCAGGCCGGCCCGCTCCGCGCTGATGCCTCGCGGGTCTTCCTCGATCATCCCTGCGATCCGCTCGTGCAGGTCGCGTCGCTCCCGGATCAGCAAGCCTTCGTAGCAGACGCTCTGCGTCAGGCTCTCGCCGAAGCGGTACTCGCCCCGCTCGGTCGAGGCCGAGTGCACCAGCCCGCGTCCCAAGAGCTCCTCCAGTCCTGCCCCTACGTCGATCCCCTCCGGCTCGAGCAGCTGGCGGAGCTGGTCGATGCGAAACTGGCGGCCGAATACCGCCGCCACCTGTGCCAGGCGCTTGGCGCGCGGCGACAGGCGGTCGAGGCGCGCCTCGATCAGCTCCTGCACGGTGCCGGGGATGCGGATCTTATCGATCGGCCCGGTCACGTGTACGCCCAGGTCGTCCTTCACGATCTGGCCCTGCTCCACCAGCGCGCGGGTGATCTCCTCGACGAAGAAGGGATTGCCCTCGGCGCGCCCGACAATGCGTTTTTCGAGCTCGGCGGGCAGCGGTCCGCCGGCGCGGGCGCGTGCGATCTCCGCGGCTTGCTCGTCGAGGAGCGGGCGCAGCACGATCTGGGTCGAGGCGCTGCGCACCTGCCAGTGCGGCTGGTACTCCGGACGATGAGTGACCAGCGCCATCACCGGAAGGCGTTCCATCCCCGCCACCTGGCGCTCGATCAGCTCGCGAGACGCCTCGTCCATCCAGTGCAGATCCTCGAGCAGAATCACGACGCCCGGCGCCTCTCGCAGCAACCCCCCGAGCAGCCGCTCGAAGGCCTCCATCACTTGCTGCCGGGGGCTCTCGGCGCCGTCGTCATCCTGCGACGTGGCGAGCAGCTTGCACATTGCGGGGTAGATCTCGTCGAGATTCGTGTCCCAGCGCTTCACGCGCTCCGCGATCTTCTGGCAAGCGCAGTCGGTCTCCTCGCCCGGGGCGAGGCCGAAGAACTGCTTCAGCATGTTGGTGAGCGGTGCGAAGGGCACCGACTGGGTGAGCGCCGAGGCGCGCGCTTCGAGCAATACGGCGTCGTGCCCGGCGAGGCGCCTCTTGAACTCGTACACGAGCCGCGACTTGCCGCTGCCCGGATCGCCGATCACGCTGACCAGCTGCGGCATTCCGCCGGTGAGCCGTTCGAAGCAGGCGTCGAGCTGCGACAGCTCCTCCTGCAAGCCCACCAGCGGCGTCAGCCCGCGCGCCTCGGCGATCGCCATCGGCGTGACCTCCTCGGTGAAGGACCGCACCTCCCAGGCGACCACCGGCTCGCTCTTGCCACGCACGTCGATCGGTCCGGTCTCGTGCAGCTCGAAGCGGCCCGCGACCAGGTTGCGTGTGGCGCCGCTGATCAGGATCGTGCCGGGCTCGGCCAGACTCTGCAGGCGCGCGGCCAGGTTCGTGGTGTCTCCGATCGCCGTGTAGTCCATCTTCAGGTCGTTCCCGACCGTGCCCACCACCACCGGGCCGGTGTGGATGCCAATGCGCGCCCGCAGCTCGGGATGCCGCTGCTCCGCCTGGTCCCGGTTCAGGCGCGTGAGCGCTGCCTGGATGGCGAGTGCCGCGCGCGTGGCGCGCTCCGGCTCGTCTTCGTGGGCGATCGGCGCGCCGAACAACGCCATGAACCCGTCGCCGGCCAGCTGGTTCACGATGCCCTCCATCCGGTCGACCTCGCGGATGCAAAGCTCCAGGTAGCGTTCCAGCAGGTCGCGGTACTCCTCCGGGTCGAGGCCCTCCGCGATCGCCGTGGAGCCTTCCAGGTCGCAGAACAGCACCGTCACCTGCTTGCGCTCGCCGGCGATCGGCACCGAAGGCTGCGCGGCCGCCTGGCGCGGCCAGGCCGAGGCGCCGGGGGTGCCGCCGAAGCGGGGATCGGGGGCGGGCGCGGGCCGTGGGGCGGCAGGGGCGCTCTCGCGCAGCGAGTGGCCGCAGTCCGGACAGAAGCGGTGCTCTGGGCGGCTCTCGATTCCGCAGTGGGGGCAGCGGAGTAGCGCTGCCGCGCCGCACTCGTGGCAGAAGAGTTTGCCGTCCAGGAGCTGGGTTCCGCAGCTCGTGCAGTTCATCTGGGCCAACGTCTGCCCTCTGATGCCGCGCGTCAAGGGGCGTTACGATGCCGCCGTGGAGCCCGAGCGGGGGAGCGGAGGCACCGCTTACGAAGCGGTGGACGGCGAGTACTTCGCGCGGCGCGGGCTGCGGCGCCACGCCCGGGTCTGGTCGCTCTGGGCGCTGGGGGTCGGGGCGGTGATCTCGGGCGACTTCTTCGGCTGGAACTTCGGCCTGGCCGCCGGCGGCTTCGGAGGACTGCTTGCGGCCACCGGGGTGATCACCCTGCTGTACGCGGGCCTCTGCTTCAGCATCGCCGAGATGAGCCCGGCCCTGCCCCACACGGGCGGGGCGTACTCGTTCGCCCGCTCCGCCATGGGTCCCTGGGGGGCCTACGTGACGGGCCTGGCCGAGAACATGGAGTACATCCTGACCCCAGCCGTGATCGTGGTCGGGATCGGCGGCTACCTGGGCGCGATCTTCGGCACGCCGGAGGCGTGGGCACCCGCTTGGTGGGCGCTGGCCTACGGCGTGTTCGTGGGCCTGAACGTGGCCGGCGTCGCGGCGAGCTTCCGCTTCACCGTTGTGGTGACGCTGCTGGCGCTCGCCATCTTGGCCGTCTTCTGGATCGGGGCCGCGCCGCTTTTCTCGCTGGAGCTGGCGCTCGACGTACAGCCCGAGCCCGGCGCCTCGCGTTGGCTGCCGCGCGGCTGGGCCGGGGTGTTCGGCGCGCTGCCCTTCGCGATCTGGTTCTACCTGGCGATCGAGCAGCTTCCGCTGGCGGCCGAGGAGTCACACGACCCGCGCCGGGACATGCCGCGCGGCATCCTGCTCGGCCTGGCGACCCTGGTGGCCTGCGCGTTCCTCACCCTGGTGCTGAGCGCGGGCCTGTCCCCGGGGGCCGCGGCCCTGGGCCGCTCCGACGAGCCGCTCTTCCTCGGCTTCAAGGCGATCTTCGGGGCCGGCATCGGCACTCGCATCCTGGCGCTACTCGCGGTCGCCGGCCTGGTGGCGAGCTTCCACACGATCATCTTCGCGTATGGTCGCCAGATCTTCTCGCTGGCGCGCGCCGGCTACTTCCCCCGCTGGCTCTCGCTCACCCACGGCACCCGCCATACCCCGTATCCGGCGCTGCTCGCGGGGGCGTTGCTGGGCTACGCGGTCGCCCTCGCCATCCACCTGCTCGGGGCCGAGCACCCGGTCGGCGCCGTACTGCTCAACATGGCGGTGTTCGGCGCAGTGATCTCCTACGCCCTGCAGATGCTCTCGTTCATCCTGCTGCGCGTGCGCTTGCCCGACATCGAGCGGCCCTATCGCAGCCCGCTGGGCGTGCCCGGCGCTGTGCTGGCGCTGGTGATCTCGCTCGTGACCTTGGTGTCCCTGTTCGCCGTCGATCCGGTGTACCGCCGGGTGGTGTTCGGGGCGGCGCTCTGGTTCGGCGCCGGGCTCTTGTGGTTCGCGCTCTGGGCCCGGCACCGCCTGGTGCGCTCGCCCGAGGAGGCGTTCGCGCTGCGCGAGGGCTCTGCGCGTTGACGCGCGCGCGCGAACCGGTACTCTTGCCCGTCCATTCGATGAGGTGGTTCGATTCATGAGCAGCACTGACCTCCATACCGCCCCAAGGGCGTGCGGGCGCAGGCGCGGCAAGATGCCGCGCCAGACCGCGGTGCTGCTCGGCGGGCTGCGGTTCGCGAGCGGCGTCAATGCTGCCGCCCCGCACGGCGTGCGGACCACCTAGAAGCTCCGTCTCTCGTGGAGAGCCGGCCTTTCGGGTGGTCCCGGAAGGCCGGTTGCTTTTCCACCCTCGAAAGAGGCTCCACCGATGAGACTTTCCCCGACTGAATCCGATCTCGAGATCGTTCGCCGCTACACGGACCAGCCGGAGCGCCTGCCGGAACCCCTGCGCCAGGACCTCGAGCGACGCTGGGGCGCCCCAGTCGAGCTGTACGCGCTCGCCGACCTGGACGCGTCCTTGCGCCTGTCGCAAACCTGGGTGGTCCTCGGGTCCGAGCAGATCGCGCTTGCCCGAGAGGGTGAGCCCGGCCAGCCCGCCGAGCTGCTCTGCTTCGAGCGCGCTCGGGTGCGCGAGGTGCGCCAGACCCCCGGTCTGTCGGCGAGCGTGCTCGCGATCCTGGCGGGGCCCGACCAGCCGCCGCTTGCGACCCTGCGCTACACGCACCGCCAGCGCCCGGCGCTGGAGAACATCGCATTCGCGCTCGAGCAGCAGATCCAGGGCAGGCCGCTGCCCCCGGCCGAGGCCGACCGCGAGTACCTGGAGAGTCTCGCCCGGCCGATCCGTGACGCGCAGGCGCTGGTTGCGCGGCGCAAGCACGCGGTGCTGTGGCGCCTGCTCGGTTACCTGCATCCCTACCGGCGCCAGGTGACGATCGGCATGGCGTCCGCCACCGTCCTGACGCTCTGCGCGCTGGTTCCCCCGTACCTGTCCGGCTACCTGATCGACTCGGTGGTGGCGCCGGCGCGGGACGGCTCGCTGCCCGTGGAGCGCGCGCTGGCGATTGCCTGGCTCGCGATCGCGGGGCTGGCGGGCACCTACCTGGTGCGCCAGCTGTGCAACTGGATCCGCCTGCGGCTCATGACCGTGCTGGGCGAGTACGTGGCACGCGACCTGCGCAGCGAGCTCTACGAGCATCTGCAGGGGCTGTCGCTCTCGTTCTTCGCGCGCAAGAAGACCGGCAGCCTGATCACGCGGGTGAGCGCGGACACCGACCGGCTCTGGGAGTTCCTGGCGCTCGGCGTGGTCGACGTGTCGCTGGCCGCCGTGACCATGGTCGGCCTGGCCGGCGTGCTGATCCACTTGGACTGGCGCCTGGGGCTGGTGATGACTCTGCCGGTCCCGCTGCTGTGCTGGGCGATCGCGCGACACGGGCGGCGCATGAACGAGCTCTTCCTGCGCGCCTGGCGCAAGTGGTCAAGCGTGACCGACCTGCTCTCGGACACGATCCCCGGCATGCGCGTGGTGAAGGCATTCAACCAGGAGGACCGCGAGAAGCGCCGCTTCGGCGCGCGCAACCACGACGTGGTCGCCGAGTTCAACCGGATCCACGGGGTCTGGACCTCGTTCTGGCCGGCGCTGCTGCTGGCGATCCACGGCCTGGTGCTGGCCGTCTGGCTGCTGGCGCTGCCGCGGCTGCTGGGTGACGGCGCCGCTTCGGGGCCGACGCTCTCCGCGGGCACCTTCGTGTCGTTCCTGCTCTACATGACCATGTTCGTGCACCCGATCGAGGTGATCGGGCAGATGGCCCGGGTGATGAACCGCGCCACCAGCTCGGCGCATCGCGTCTTCGAGGTGCTCGACACGCAGCCCGAGATCGTGGACCGGCCGGATCCCGTGCGGCTCGAGCCGGTGCGCGGCGAGGTGCGCTTCGAGAACGTGAGCTTCGGCTACGACGGCGTGCGCCAGATCATCAAGGGCGTGAGCTTCACCGTGCGCGAAGGCGAGATGATCGGCCTGGTCGGTCCCTCGGGTGGCGGCAAGACCACGATCGTGAACCTGATCGCGCGCTTCTACGACGTGACCAGCGGCGCAGTATGCATCGACGGGGTCGACCTGCGCGAGCTCGACACCGGCGCGTATCGGCGACAGGTCGGCATGGTCCTCCAGGATCCCTACCTGTTCCACGGCACCTTGCTCGAGAACATCCGCTACGGCCTGCCCGAAGCCGCCGTCGAGCAGGTCGTGGAGGCCGCGTGCGCGGCCAACGCCCACGACTTCATCTGCAAGACCACGCACGGCTACGACACCCTGGTGGGCGAGCGCGGCCAGACGCTCTCGGGTGGCGAGCGGCAGCGGATCTCGATCGCCCGCGCCATTCTGCACGAGCCGCGCATCCTGATCCTGGACGAGGCGACCAGCAGCGTCGACACCGAGACCGAATGGAAGATCCAGGAGGCGCTCGAGCGGCTGGTGCGGGGACGCACCGTATTCGCGATCGCGCACCGGCTGTCGACCCTGAAGCGCGCGGACCGGCTGCTCGTCGTCGAGGACGGCCGGATAGCTGAGTCGGGCACCCACCAGGAGCTGCTGGCTCGACCCGGCGGAACCTACGCGAAGCTGCACGCGCTGCAGCTTCAGCTCCACGAAGGAGATCGCTCATGAACCAAGACATCCCGCTCTGCGTGGACGCCCCTGGCTCGCTGCGCCTCGAGCGCGGCCGCGACGGGCAGTTGTGGGCCCTGTACCCGGGAGGCCGGCGCGCGGTGCGCGTGGTGCGCTGCTTCCCGTGGTCGGCCCCGGGTCACTTCATCTCGCTGCGCGACTTCGCCGAGGAGGACGAGGTGGCGCTGGTCCGCGAGCCCGGGGAACTCGACCCGGCCTCGCGCAAGACGCTCGAGGAAGCCATGGCCGAGGCCGGCTTCGTGCTGCGCATCTCGCGGGTCCTGCAGATCGAGGAGGAGATCGAGATCCGCAGCTGGCACGTATGCACCGAGCAGGGCCCACGCCGCTTCCAGACGCCGCGGGACGAGTGGCCGCGCGAGGTCCCGGGGGGCGGGCTGCTGGTGCGGGACGTTGCCGGGGACCTCTACTTCATCGCCAGGCCAGCCGCGCTAGACACGCACAGCCAGCGGCAGCTCTGGGCCTTCGTGGACTAGCGGAGCTAGTCCAGGAAGGCACGACTAGCGGCCTAACGGCGAGCAAGCTCGCCTTGCCGCGACGGAGAGCGACTCCAGGAGAGTCGCTCTCCTACGGGAAGGGAGGGGGAGGCTGGGCCGCTCCCCCCGTTCTCGTAGGAGAGCGACCTCCGGGTCGCTCTCCGTGCGGCAAGGCGAGCTCCGCTCGCCGTTAGGCCGCTAGGGCGTGGCCGGGGTTTCAGGGATCCCGCCGGGAC
>CAXMNF010000302.1:0-4665 GCA_964194645.1 uncultured Gammaproteobacteria bacterium | reverse complement strand
GGGAAGAGCGCGGCGTGCGCGCAGTCGTCGATCGTGGCCACGCCCGGCGGCATCGCGCTCGCGCCGAGCCCGGCCCAGCCGGCCTGGATCAGCGCGCGGCAGCCGAGCTGCTCCACCGCCGCAAGCAACAGCGCCGTGGTCGCGGCCGGGTTCGGGTCGGGCATGCTGCCAAAGCCGAAGTAGATCGGCGGCTCGCCCTCCGCGAGGAACTGCTCGAGCTTGGCCGGGAGCGGTTCGGCGCTTGGCGTGTGCAGGCAGCCGATCGTGCGTGCTTGGACGTGGCAGTCGGCGGGCTGCGGCGCCAGGATCGCGTCCGCTGCGATCAGCGGGTGCGGGCCGTGCAGGTGGGCATATAGATCGCCGACGGGTCCGAGGCCGAGCGCGCGACGCTGGCGCTCGAGTGGACGGCGCAGCAGCAGGCCGAGCGCGCGCTTCTGTACGGCCCAGGCCAGGCGGTTCAGGATGCGCGGAAGCTGGGCCACGGGCAGGACCACTGGTGGATACTCAGCCGAGGGGAGCAGGGCCGGGCAGTAGACCAGGTAGTGGTAGGCGATGCCCGCGTGCTCGGCGACCGAGGGCCCGGCCAGCAGCACGCCGCCGCCGACGAGCGCCTCCGCGCCGGTGATTGCGTCGGGGAGCTCCGCGAACTGGTGCTCCATGGCGCCGCCCATCCAGCGCGCGGCCGCCGCGAACGCGTGGCGGCCGCCGCGCACCAGGTCTCCCGCGTGCTGGCTCAAGAACGGGCGCACGGGCAGGCCCACGCCGCGAAACGGCAGGCCCCGCGCCTCGGCGTCCTCGCGAAAGTCGGGCGGCGCGCACACGACCACGTCGTGTCCGTGTGCGACGAGGGCCGTGCCCAGGTCGAGCAGCGGGTGGACGTCTCCTCGAGTGCCCTCCGCGGCGAGTGCGACGCGCATGCCACCGTATCGGCGCTGGCCGCTTCAGCTAGAGTCGCGTGCCCTCGTGCTCGAGCAACCAGCGCTTGCGCGCGACGCCACCCGCGTAGCCGGTGAGCGAGCCGTCCGCACCGATCACGCGGTGGCACGGCACCGCCAACGCCACGGGGTTGCGCCCGTTCGCGGCGCCGACTGCGCGCGACGCGCTGGGCCGGCCGAGCGCCCGGGCGATCTCGCCGTAGGAACGCGTGGCGCCCGCCGGAATCGCGCGCAGCGCGGCCCAGACGCGCTCCTGGAAGGGCGTGCCCTGCGTGTCCAGGGCGACCCCGTCCAAGGCGTCGAGCTGGCCTGCCAGGTACGACTCCACGCGCCGGGCCGCGTCGCTCGGAGCGCGCGCCGGCTCGAAGTCGACGGCGCCGAAGCGCGCCTCGAGCAATGCCTCCATGCGCTCGCGGCAGTCCGCGAAGTCGAGCGCGCACACGCCGCCGGCGTGGCTGGCCAGCAGGATCGGGCCGAGTGGGGACGAGATTTCTTCGAGGACGAGTCGCATGGTCACTCCTTTTCTTGGCCGGACTTCGGATCGCCTAGCCACAGCGCCACGGCGGCATAGGCCCGCCAGGGTCTCCACGATTCAGCGGCGCGCGCGAGCGCGGCGCTCGACAGCGGCTTCGCGCCCGGCGCGGCCAGGGCCTTGCGCAAGCCCAGGTCGCCGGCCGGGAACGCGTCCGGCTCGCGCAGTGCGCGCATTGCGATGTACTGCGCGGTCCACTCACCGATGCCGGGGAGTTCACAGAGCCGCGCGACGGTCTCCTCGAGACCCAGCGACGCGTCGAGCGCCAGCTCGCCGCTCGCGACCGCGGCCGCGAGCCCGCGCAGGGCCGCGGCGCGCGCTTTCGGCAGGCCGATCTGGGCGAGATCCGCATCCGCGAGCACTTCGGGCCCGGGGAACAAGTAGCGCAGGCCCGCGGGCGCCTGCTCCGCGAGCTCGTCCGCGAGCTTTTCGCCGTAGGACGCGGCCAGGCGCCCGGCCAGGGTCGTTGCGCCGCGCACGGTCACTTGTTGGCCGAGCACGGCGCGCACGGCCAGCTCGAAACCGTCCCAGGCGCCAGGCACGCGCAGCCCGGGCAGGCGGCGCAGGCGTGGGCCGAGCAGCGGATCGCCGCGCAGGTGGCTCGTGATCTCGTGCGGATCCGCACCCAGGTCGAACACGCGGCGCAGGCGCTCCGCGACTTCGATCAGGCTACTCGCATCGGGCAGGTGGATGCGCGCCGCGAGCTGGTTCGCAGCGGGCTCCGCGGTCACCTCGAGCCAGCCGTGCGCTCCGCGCACGCGCACCGTGCGCGCGTAGCGGCCGGCGCGGACGGCCTCCACGCCCGGGATCGCGCGGCCCGCCAGGTAGCCGAGCAGGACGTCCCAGGCGAGCGGCGCCCGGTACGGCAGCCGCAGCACCAGCTCGGCGCCGTCGCGCCGGCTGCGCTTCCCGGACGCGCGGCGCAGGTCGCCCGGGGTGCGCCGGTACGTCTGGCGAATCGTGGCGTTGAAGCGTCGCACGCTCGCGAAGCCCGAGGCGAGCGCGACCTGACCGAGCGGCAGTCGGGTCTCGTCGATCAACTTTTTCGCGAACAGCAGCCGCTGGGTCTGCGCGACGGCCAGCGGCGGCGCTCCGAGGTGCTGCAGGAACAAACGCCGCAAGTGCCGGGCGCCCACGCCGAGCCGCTCGGCGAGCGCGTCGACCGAGCCGTGGTCGAGCGCGCCTTCGGAGATCAGGCGCAGCGCGCGTGACACGGTTGCCGAGGTGCCGAGCCAGGCCGGCGTGCCGGGCGAGGCTTCCGGCCGGCAGCGCAGGCACGGGCGGTAGCCGAGTTCACGCGCGGCGGCTGCACTCGGCACGAAGGTGCAGTTCTCGAGCCGCGGGCAGGGAGCCGGGCAGACCGGCCGGCAGAACACTCCGGTGGAGCGCACGGCTGTGAAGAAGCGCCCGTCGAAGCGCGCGTCGCGGGTGCGCAGTGCGCGGTAGCAGGCCTGCGGTTCGAGCTGCATAGTGGCACTCTAGCGGTTCCGAACCGCGAAACTGGTCCTTTTCGGACCTGGTCGGGGGACACAGCATGGGGGTAATTTTCCGGGCATTCGGCTGGGTGCTGGGCCTGTTCGTGCTACTCGGCGCCGGCTTGCTGGTGGCGTCCGAGCTCCAGGAGGTCGTGGTGCTCACGAGCCGCGACGATGGCGGCCGGGCCGTCGAGACGCGGCTCTGGATCGTGGACGCTGCGGGCCAGCCCTGGCTGCGCTCCGGCGCACGCGAGCGCGGCTGGTTCCAGCGGGTCTCGAAGCATCCGGACATCACGCTGTCGCGCGACGGCCAGGAGCGCGGCTACCGGGCCGTGGTCGTGGACGTGCCGGAAGTGCGGATGCACGTCGACCAGCTGATGCGTGAGAAGTACGGCTTGACCGATGCCCTGATCCGCTTCCTGGAAGGTGATCCCGAAAGCGTACCCGTGCGCCTCCAGTCGCTGCCCGGAGGGTTCTAGCAGATCCCTTTCGCGCTGCGCAGCTTCGCGATCGCGTGGGCGTCGAATCCCCAGTCCGCGAGCGCCTCGTCGGTGTGCTGGCCCGGGTGGACGGGCGGACCTTGGATCTCCGCGGGCGTGCGGCTGAAGCGCGGTGCCGGGCCGGGCTGGCGCACGCCCGCCACGTCCACGAAGGTGCCGCGCGCGACGTTGTGCGGGTGTTCGTATGCCTCGCCCATGCTGAGCACCGGTGCAAAGCACACGTCGGTGCCTTCCATGAGCGCGCACCACTCGTCGCGCGTCTTCCGCTTGAAGACCTCGCGCAGCCGCTCCTTCATGGCCGGCCACTCGGCGCGATCCATCTGGCGCGGCAGCTCCTCGCCGTCCAACTCCGACAAACGCAACAGCTCCGCGTAGAACTGCGGCTCGATCGAGCCGAGCGACACGTAGCCGCCGTCGGCCGTCTCGTATACCTCGTAGAAGTGCGCGCCCGAGTCGAGCAGGTTCGTGCCGCGCTCGTCGCTCCAGAAGCCCGAGTGGCGCATGCCGTGCATCATGGTCATCAGGGCAGCCGCGCCGTCGACCATCGCGGCGTCCACGACCTGGCCCTGGCCGGACGCCTGGCGCTCGACCAGGGCTGCCAGCACGCCGAACGCCAGCAGCATGCCGCCGCCTCCGAAGTCGCCGACCAGGTTGAGCGGCGCGAGCGGGGGCTCGCCGGCGCGGCCGATCGGGCCGAGCGCGCCGGCCAGCGCGATGTAGTTGATGTCGTGGCCGGCCGCATGCGCGAGCGGGCCGCTTTGTCCGAAGCCGGTCATGCGCCCGTAGACCAGCGCGGGATTCCGGGCCAGGCACACCTCGGGGCCGAGGCCGAGCCGCTCCATCACTCCGGGGCGGAAGCCCTCGAGCAGCACGTCGGCGCGCTCCACCAGGGCCAGCACGCAGGCGACCCCCTCGGGGTTCTTCAGGTCCACGCCAACGCTGCGCCGGCCGCGGTTCAACAAGTCACCCGGCGGGGCGGCGGGAGGCGCATCCGCCACGTTCTGCGCGCGGTCGATGCGCAGCACGTCGGCGCCCTGGTCCGCGAGCATCATGGCCGCGAACGGCCCGGGGCCGATGCCCGCGATCTCGATCACCCTCACGCCTGCCAGCGGTCCCATGGTCCGTCCTCCGCCCGACTCTCGGCGGCGCCAGGATACCGCGCGCAGCGCGACGCTGTCTGCTACACCGGAACGCATGTCGAGGCTGGCCCGCGCCGTGTTGCT
>CAXMNF010000301.1:0-6472 GCA_964194645.1 uncultured Gammaproteobacteria bacterium | reverse complement strand
GCTGGCGCCGAGCCCTCCGACCGCGCTGATGAAGTACAGGGTGCTGATCGCCTGGGCATCGGCGCCTAACTGATTCTCGACCAGGCCCGGCAGCACGGTCACATACGGGAAGCCCATCATGATGACGGATACGAACAACATCACGAGCAGGCGCAGTCGCGGGTGTGTCCACACGTAGTGCAGGCCGTCGCCCAGGTCGGCCAGCACGTGCGTCTCGGAGGCGTTGGCGCGCAGCTCGGAGCGGGGCAGGAATACCAGGGAGACCACGGCCACGATGTAGAGCAAGGTCATCAACGCGTAGGCTCCGGCGGCGCCGAAGGGCGAGGCCAGGAGCAGGCCGGCGACCGCCGGGCCGAGGACTTGCGAGCCGGTCAACGCCACCTGGTTCAGCGCGATGGCATTACCGCGAATCTCGGCCGGGACCAGGTCCGCGGAGAACGCCTGACGGGCCGGGCCCAGGAAGGCGATGCAGGCGCCGAGCAGCAGCGAGCCGCTCGCCAGCAGCAAGATGTGCAGGGCGTCTGCCCAGAGCAGCGCGGCCAGCGCCGCGAACACCAGTGCGCTCGCGCCCTGACTCAGCGCCAGCACCTGCCGCTTCGGCCAGCGATCCGCGCAGGCGCCACCGAAGGGACCGAGCGCCAGCATGGTGAGCCCCTGGGCGAACACCACGTAGCCCACGGCGCGGTTCGTGCCGACCAGCTCGAAGGCGACCACGCTCTGCACGATCGTGGCCATGAAGAACGCCAGGTACGAGGCGACGGTGCCCAGCCACAGCACGCGGAAGTCGCGCACGCGCAACGCGCCGAAGGTCCCGCCGGTAGACGGGCTCGCGACAGGCGTATCCGCCCCTGCGTGTTTCGGTGCGGCCTCGCGCATCGCCCGCATGTAGTATACGCGTGACGTGAGCGGCACGGACAACCGGCTCCTGGTGAGCACGCAATGGCTCGAGGCTCGCTCGACGAGTAGAGCCGGGACCCGCGTCTGCCCATGGAGACAGACCGCCCGTCGTAGGCTGCGTACCTCCCTACAGCTGATCAGCCGATGAAGAAGGCGTTCAGCTTGTTGCCGTCCAGGTCGCGGAAGTAGCCCGCGTAGAAGCCCTGTCCGCGCGGCCCGGGAGCTCCCTCGTCCTTGCCTCCGAGCTCCAGCGCCTTGCGGTGCAGGGCGTCCACCTGCTCCTTGGAGCCGGCGGCAAGTGCCACCATCACGCCGTTTCCCACGGTCGGCGGCTTGCCGTCGAAGGGCCGGGTGATCGAGACCATCGGCCCGCCCGCCGGCGTGGCCCAGGCGATGAAGCCCTCGTTATCCATGGCGCGGCTGGCGCCGAGTTCGGCGAGCAGCTGGTCGTAGAACTCCGCCGCGCCTGCCAGGTCGCTGGTCCCCAACATGACGTAACCGATCATCTCAACTCCTCCTTCAGCGGGGGCCCTCGTCACCCACGCCGTAGATCTGTGCCATCAGTTGCGAGACCAGACCGCCGACCGGCAGGCTGACTCCGGCGCGGCGCGCGAGCTGCAGCACCCAGGCCAGGTCCTTCTCGGCGACGTTCATGTAGCCGCGCATCAGCGCCTGCATTCCGGCGCTCCCGCGTGCCTCGTCGGGAGCCTTGTGCGTGGCGAGGAACGCGATCATCAGTGGGGTGATCTGGCCGTTCGACACGCCGGCCTCCTCGAGCACCTCCTGGGGCAGACCGATCGCCTTGGCCAGCTGGAAGGACTCGTAAGCTGCTGCCCACTGGATATAGGTCACGAGGTTCACGCAGAGCTTCAACTTTGCGCCAGTGCCCAGAGCGCCCGCGTGGATGATCTTCGTGGCGCTGCACTCCAGGTACGGCCGCGCCTTCTCGAGCGCCTTGGCGTCGCCGCCAACCAGGTAGGTGAGCTGCTTCTGGCGCGCGCGCGCCGCGCCGCCAGTCACGCAGGCATCGAGCACGTCCACGTTCTGGCCTGCGGCCTGCTCGGCGAGCGCCTCGGCGGTTTCCGGCAAGATCGTGCTGTGGATCGCGATGACGCTGCCGGGGCGCGCGCCCGCCAACACTCCGTCGTCGCCGAGCACGACCTCCCGCACGTGGCTGTCCTCGGGCACACAGATGCCGATCACGTCCGAGACGCGCGCGAGGTCTCGAGGAGTGGGGGCCGCGCGCGCACCGTCCGAAACCAGGTCGCGCACCGGCGCCTCGTCCAGGTCGTAGACAGTGGTCTCGAAGCCGGCGGCCACGAGGTTCTCCGCGATCGGCTTGCCCTGGTTCCCGAGCCCGATGAAGCCGGCGCGCTTGCTCAACGAGTCACCTCCGCAGGTCGATCGCAGGCTATCACGTCCTCCGTTGCAGGCGGTATGTCGAGCGCGTAGGGTGGGCGGCGACTTGGAAGGGAGGCCTCCTGAATGTCCGCTGCCGGTGTCCCGCTCGAAGCGCGCGACAGCTCCGAGACCGGAGGCGTCGAGCCTCCGCGGCTCTCGGGGGGATTGCCGCTGCTCGGACATGTTCTCGAGTTGCGGCGCAGGCCGATCGAGCTGTTCTGGCGCGTTCGCAACGAGTGCGGCGAGATTGGCGAGCTGAATTTCGCCGGGAACCGGGTAGTGTTGCTGACCGGTGAGTCGGCGCAGGAAGCGTTCTTCCGCGGCACCGACGAGCAACTGGACCAGGCGGCCGCCTATCCCTTCATGACCCCGGTGTTCGGGCGCGGCGTCGTATTCGACGCGACGCCCGAGCAGCGCCGCCAGGCCATGCGCAACCAGGCGCTGCGCGACAGCGCGATGCGCGGGCACGCCGAGCGGATCGCGGCGGAGACGCAGGGCATGATCGACCGGCTCGGCGAGTCCGGCGAGCTCGACCTGCTCGACTTCTTCTCGGAGCTCACCATCTACACGTCGAGCGCGTGTCTGATCGGACTGGAGTTTCGCGGCGAGCTCACGCCCGAGTACTTCCGCGTGTTCTACGAGCTCGAGAAGGGCACCGACGCGCTCGCCTATGTGAATCCGAACCTGCCGCTGCCCGCGTTCCGGCGCCGCGACCGGGCCCGCGCGCGGCTCGTCGAGCTCTTGACCGAGGTCTTCGAACGGCGTGGGCGCCGCCCGGACCGGGCGCGCGAGCTGTTCGACGTACTGCTCGGCATCCGCGACCCGGACGGTTCGCCGCGTTTCACGATCGACCAGATCACCGGCATGTTCATCTCGATGATGTTCGCCGGGCACCACACCACCTCGGGCAGCGCGGCCTGGACCCTGATCGAGTTGCTGCGCAATCCAGGGGCGCTGTCACCGGTGCAGCGCGAGCTGGACGAGCTCTTCTCGGACGGGAGCAGCGTGAGCTACCAGGCGCTGCGCGAGATCCCGCGGCTCGAGTGCGCCATCAAGGAGACGCTGCGCCTGCACCCTCCGCTGATCCTGTTGATGCGCAGGGTCGAGTTCGATTTCCACTACAAGGGGTGGACCGTGCCGGCCGGCAAGCTCGTGGGAGTGTCCCCGGCCGTGTCGAACCGCATGCCCGAGTGCTTCCCGGACCCGGACCGCTACGAACCGGAGCGCTACGCCGAGGGTCGCGAGGAGGATCGGCAGAGCTTCGCGTGGATTCCGTTCGGTGGGGGCCGCCACCGCTGTGTCGGCGCGGCCTTCGCGATGATGCAACTGAAGGCGATCTTCTGCGCTCTGCTGCGCGGCTACGACTTCGAGCTCGCCCAGCCGCCGGCCAGCTACCGGAACGACCATTCCAAGATGGTCGTGCAGATCCAGCAACCCTGCCGCGTGCGCTACCGGCGCCGCAGCGTCTAGCCTCGTCCCCAAGGAGAATCCATGCCCGCCTTCCCACGCAGCGAACTCGAGGAGATGATCCGGCGCTTCGTCCACGCCAACGACCGGGCCGGCCGAAGCGGCGATTGGAGCGAGATGTCGCGCTTCTACACCAAGGACGCGGTCTACAGCTGGAACAACGGGGCGGCCTGGGAGTTCGTCGCGCGCGGGCGCCAGCAGATCCACGACTGGGTGTTTGGGAGCGAGATGGAGGGTCTGGAGCACTGGGTCTACCCGTACGTGCGAACGCTGGTTGACGACCAGAAGGGCGAGGTGTTGGGCGTCTGGCGCCAGATTGCTCCGGTCAAGGATCCGCAGGGCAACCCCTATGAGATTGCCGGCACCGGTGGCTCCTGGTTTCGCTACGCCGGCGACTACCAGTGGGCCTGGCAGCGCGACTTCTTCGACCACATGAACGCCGGGGCCGTGTTCGGAGCGATGGCCAAGAACCAGCAGCTCACGCCGAAGATGCTCGAGCGCATGAAGAAGGGGCCGAAGATGCCCGGCTGGACCAAGCGCGCGGACTTCGACTGGATCCAGACCCTGGTCGACCGCGAGGACTGAGCGAGGCGGCGGCGCCTGGCCGCGTTCGAGCAGCGCCTGGCCATCGAGCCGGCCTGCCTGGTGTACCTTGGAAGCGACCCGACGAAGGAGGACCCGTGGGCGATAACGTGGTGTTGATCGACGATCCCGCGCCGCACGTGCGGCGCATCACCTTGAACCGGCCCGAGAAGCGCAACGCGCTCAACCACGCCCTGCGCGGCGGCATCCTCGAGGCGCTGCGCAAGGCCGACCAGGACCCCGAGGTGCGCGTGATGATCGTGCGCGGCGCGGGCACGTGTTTCTCCTCGGGCTACGACCTGGGCGGCGGCAACGAGGGGCAGGAGTATCCCTGGTACACGGCCGGCGGCGACGGCCACTGGCCGCGCCACGTCACGGCGGGCTGGATGAGCATCTGGGAGCTCGGCAAGCCTGTGATCGCGCAGGTGCACGGCTACTGCCTGGCGGGCGGCAGCGAGCTCGCCACCTGCTGCGACCTGGTCTACACGGCCGACGACGCGCAGATGGGCTACCCGGCGGTGCGCTTCGGCGTGCCGGACAACCACTTCCACGCCTGGTTCGTGGGCATGCGCAAGGCCATGGAGATGATGGTCACCGGCGACTCGATCTCGGGCGTCGAGGCGGCGCGGCTCGGCTGGGCGAATGCTTCGTACCCGGCGGCCGAACTCGAGGCCCGGGTGCTCGAGGTCGCGGCGCGCGTCGTCGCGATCCCGCCCGACCTGGTGCAGCTCAACAAGCGGATCGTTCACCGTCAGATGGAGATCATGGGCCTGCACACGGGCATCCGCGCCGGCTCGGAGCTGTGCGCGCTCGGTACGCACCAGAAGAGCATGCACGAGTTCATGAATCGCGCCCGCGAGGAGGGCCTGACGGCGGCCCTCCAGAAGCGCGACCAGCCGTTCGGCGACTACCGCGTGCAGGAGGGGAAGAACAAGGACTGAAGAAACGCGGCGCGCGCGGTGATATGGTCGGGCGATGAAGGCACTCGTCTATCACGGCCCCGAGGATATCCGCTGCGAGACCTTGCCCGACCCGTCTCTGGCGGACGCGAGCGGCGCGGTCGTGCGCGTGGAACGCACGGCGATCTGCGGCTCGGACCTGCACATCTATCACGGCCACATGGGCCCGGCGACCGGCTACAGCGTCGGTCACGAGGTGATCGGCGAGGTAGTCGAGACGGGATCCGAGGTGCGTCGCTTCCGGACCGGCGACCGGGTACTGGTCTCGGGGGTGATCGGCTGCGCCGAATGCGGCCCGTGCCGTGCGGGTCGCGTCACCAGCTGCGAGCGCGGGGGCGGGCGGGTGTTCGGCACCAACCAGGGGCTGGCGGGTGGCCAGGCCGAGGCGCTCGCGGTCCCGTTCGCGGACGAGACGCTGTACCGGATTCCCCAGGGGATCGGCCCGGAGCAGGCCGTGCTGCTGACCGACATCCTGCCCACCGGATACTTCGGGGCGCGCGGCGCCGAGCTCCGTCCCGGCCAGGATGTGGCCGTGATCGGCGCTGGCCCCGTGGGTCTGATGGCGCTGCTGAGCGCGCAGCTCTTCGCGCCGGCCCGTGTCTTCGTGCTGGACTCCGTGCCGGAGCGCCTGGCCGTGGCCGGGTCGCTCGGAGGAATCCCGATCGACGTGTCTGCGAACGGCCACCAGCCGGTGATCGACGCCACCAACGGCCTGGGACCGCACGCCGTGATCGAGGCAGTGGGTGCGGACGCGGCGATTCTCTCGGCGCTCCAGTTGGTGCGCCGCGGCGGCGTGGTGAGCGTGGTGGGCGTGAACCTGAACCTGGCTTTTCCGTTCCCGATGGGCCTGGCGCTCATGAAGAACCTGACCTTCCGCATCGGCATCTGCCCGATTCCCGAGCTCTGGGAGCCGCTGGTGCCGCTGCTGGTGGAGGGCCGGCTCGCGCCCGAGCGGGTGTTCACGCACCGCATGGCGCTCTCCGACGGTGCGAAGGCATACGAGCTGTTCGCGAGCCGACGCGACGGCGTCCTGAAGGTGCTGCTCGACCCGTCCGCCTAGCTAGAAGACTCGCAGCTTGATGGTGCGCTCGATCTCGGCGCTGTCGGCGGGAAGGCCGCGCTCGGCCTGGCGCAGCATGCGCAGCATCTCGGGGCCCATTAGGTCG
>CAXMNF010000300.1:0-2872 GCA_964194645.1 uncultured Gammaproteobacteria bacterium | reverse complement strand
TGGTCGAGCGCCTCTACGTAGACACACACCCGTCGCTGCACCCGGCTGCCGGACAGTCAGTGCTCTCGCACCTGCAGAAGCTCGAACACGAGAAGCGCGCGGTGCGCTCGCTCGATGCGGCCAACGAAGAGTACTGGGCGCCCTGCTAGGAGCGCCGACGCCATGACCAGGAGCCAAGAGCCCATCCCCGCCGTCCTGGAACGTCGTTCGCGCTTCCTGCTGACGGTCGTCCTCTATGCGGCATCGGTGCTGACGCTCTCGGTGGTGTTGCTCTCCGACATGGTCTTCAGCGACCTGCTGCAGGGTCTGCGGCGCTTCGTGGCCTTTGCCGCGTCTGGCACGCTCAGTCTGGCGGGAATGCCGGTCTCGAGTCACGGCGAGGTGATCAGCGGACCTGGAACCGCGCTCCTGATCGTGAACGAGTGCACCGGCATCGACGCCACGATTCTGCTGGTGTCGGCCGTACTGGTCTTCCCGGCGGCCTGGCGGCACAAGCTGATCGGGATCGGCCTGGCCGTCGCCGTGATGATGACCGTGAACTTCGTGCGCGTGCTGACCCTCACCTACCTGGGCAGCTACCACGGGTCCTGGCTCGAGGTCGGACACCTGTACGTGTGGCCGGTCGTGGTGATCGTGGCCGGGGTCGGAACCCTGCTCTTCTGGGCCGAGCGGATTGCGCTCCCTCGCGCTGCCTAGACTGGCCCGTATGGGCGCGCTCTTTCTGGCCCTCTACGCCGGGCTGCTGGTCTTGGGACTCGGCTTCGGCGTGGCAATCGCCCTGGAGCGGGCCATCACGGCTACGGCCGTGGCGACCATGGCGGCGACCAGCAGCGCACCCGTGGAGCGCAGCCTCTCGCTGCTTCAGAACGGGGGCAGCGTCTCGTACGATCTGCGTGTGGCCGCCGACCGCGATCGGCACGAGGGTTCGTTCGAGCACACCTTCCACTCGCACAACCTGCTGCTCTTCACCGCGCTGGTGCTGGCCGCTCCAGGCCTCGCGTTGCGCCAGCGCGGGCTGGCCCTGGCCGCCGGTCTGGCGCTGATCTTCGCGCTCGACGTGCTGATCACCATGGGGGACATCTGGAGCGCCGAGGCGCGCAGCTTCGGCATCGACACGCGTGCCGGCGCGAACCGCGCGCTGTCCCAGGTCGGCTACTTGCTGCGCTACATGCACCCGACGGGCGGGATGTTCATGGCACCCGTCTTCATCTGGGCCTTTGCCCTGCTGGGCCCACTGCGCGCACCGGTGATGGCCGCGTTGGCCGAGCCCGAGCCGAGCCCGGCCCGCTCGTGAGCGACCTGGTCGACCTGGTCGAGCGGCTCGGCTCGGCCGAGCGACCCGTGCAGCGCGGGGCTTGCGACGAGGCGCGCGAGCGGCTGCGCAGCGAACCGGAGCTGCGCCCGCAGATCGTGCGGCTGCTGCACGCGGGGAGCCGCCACGGGCGCTTCGCCGCGGCCTTCGTGCTGTTCAACGCCGAAGGACCGGCGCTCCGCCTGCTGCCCGCGCTGCTCGATGCGCTCGATCTCGACGACGGGGACCTGCGCTGGAGCGCCGCGCACATGATCGCCGTGCTGGGCCGCGCCAAGGGCGAGGTGCTGCCCGTGCTGGTGCACGAAACCACGGCCGGTCCGAGCCCGCGTCGGCGGCGCATGGCCCTCTACGCGCTGCGCGAGCTGGCGCCCGAGCGCGAGGAGACGGCGCGGGCTCTGCTCGACGCCCTCTCGGACGCCGACCCGGCCGTGCGGAACGCCGCGCTCTCGTCGCTCGCAAAGCTGTCTGATCCGCCCCGGGCGTGCCTCGAGCGCGTGCTCGCGCTGCTGGCCGACGAGTCCGACCCGCGCCAGCAGAGCCTCGCCGCCGTCGTCCTGCCCGAGCTGTTGCGCGGCTACCCGGACGCGCTGAGCTCGGCACAAGGCGAGCTGGAGCGTGCGGCGGCCGGCAGCGACGCATCGCTGGCTCGCGCGGCCGCGCTCGCCCTGCAACGACTCGACCGCTAGGCGAGCTTTGCAAGCGCGGCGCCGTAGCCGCGTTCTTCGGCGACCTCGCGTACAGTGCGGCCGCTCTCCGCTGCCTGCTTGGCGAGTTCGGCCGCCGCGTCGTAACCGATCTCCGGCGCGAGCGCGGTGGCCAGCGCAAAGCTCCGCTCAACCTGCGCCCGTGCGTGCTCGGCGTTCACCTCCAGCCCGCGCACGCAGCGCTCGTCGAGCAGACGGCAGGCGGCGGCGAGCAGCTCGATCGACTCGAGCAGCTTGTCGGCGATCAGCGGCAGGTAGGTGTTGAGTTCGAGCTGACCGCCGAGTCCGCCGACCGTGATCGCCGCGTCGTTCCCGATCACCTGCGCGGCGACCATCGCCACCGACTCGCAGACGACCGGGTTCACCTTGCCCGGCATGATCGACGAGCCCGGCTGCAATGGGGGAAGCTGCAACTCGCCCAGGCCACCGCGCGGGCCGCTGGCCAGCAGGCGCAGGTCGTTCGTGATCTTCAGGAGCGAGCAAGCAACGGTCTTGAGCGCGCCGCTCGCCTCGACGGCCGCGTCGCATGCGCCCTGCGCCTGGAAGTGGTTGGCGGCCTCCACGTAGGGCTGCCCACAGCGCTGCGAGATCGTCGCGATCACGCGAGCCGCGAAGCCCTCGGGGGCGTTCAGCCCGGTGCCGACCGCCGTGCCCCCGAGCGCCAGCTCGCGCAGCGCGTCGGCCGCACGCTGCGCGCGCTCCCGCGACAGGGCGATCTGCGCCGCGTAGCCGCCGAACTCGTCGCCGAAGCTGAGCGGCGTAGCGTCCTGCAGGTGAGTTCGGCCGAGCTTCGTGACGCCGCGGAACGTCTCGGCGCGCTCGGCCAGCGCCTCGTGCAGCATGCCGAGCGCCGGCA
>CAXMNF010000299.1:0-1569 GCA_964194645.1 uncultured Gammaproteobacteria bacterium | reverse complement strand
TCTCGCGCGGCCCAGAAGACCGGCAGCTCGACCTCCGTGCCGCCGCGACTAGCCGAGGCCACCGATGGCGGCAACGCGCCGCTCTGCCGCTCGTCCTTCACCGGCAGGATCAGCCAGGGGACGTACAGGAGCGGGACGTCGAGCACGCGGAAGAACACGTGGCGCGCGGTCGCGTAGCCGCCCACGTCCACGTCGGCCTCGCCCACGTCGAGCTGCCAGGGCCGCCGACCGTAGACCGTGCAGCGGCAGCTCGAGAAGCTGCCACCCTCGATCACGTAGCTCTGCTCGCCCGTGCGGCGCACGGCATCGGCCTGCACGGCGAGTCCTTCGGCCACGTCCAGCTCCGCGCCGAGCGCGATGGCCTGGAGCGTCGACAGGTCGATCGCCGCGAAGTTCGCGCGGATCTCGTCCTCGCCTTCGCGGACCCGCACGTTGCCGACGGCGACGCCGATCTGGGTGGTGGTGTTCACCACCATCCAGTCGGCCTCGAGCACTCGCCCGCCGGGCTGCTCGACCCGCACGTTGCCCTCCGCCTCGTACAGATTGCGCGCCCGCTCGAACGAGACCTGGTCGGCGCGGATCTCGGTCTCTTCGGAGCCGGGCGCCTGCGCATGGGAAGGGCCGGCGGCAGCCAGAACGAGGAGCGACACGCAGACCCGGTTCAAGGGGCGGAGCACCCGCCCTGATTACCACATCCTGCGCGGCGCGGGGCCGGGCTGCTCCTCAGCCGAGCAGCAACTCGAGCTGGTCGGCCTCGACGATCACGAGCTGGTCGTCGATCAAGCGCACGATGCGAGCCTCGAGCAGGCGCTGGATGCAGAAGTAGGCGTCCAACGTCGAGAGCTCGGCCTCGGCGGAGAGATCCTCCAGGTTGCCCGGCACCGCGGCCGGCGGCTCGCGCGTTCCTGCGCGCTCGAAGAGCACCGGCACCAGCTTCTTGTAGCCCTGCGAGAGGCGCAGGTCGATCCCGCCCAGGGCGCCGCGCTCGTCGTGCGCGACGGACAGCTGCGCCGCCAGGTGCTGCACGAGGCGCACGGCGAACTCGCCGTTCTCACTGCAGAGCAACGTGACCGTGGCCGGGTCGATCGCCAGCAGCGTCACCTCGTCATCGGCCTCGGCGCGGTACGGGCTGGCGCCGCCCAGCACCGCGCCCGTCTCGCCGAACACCTGACCGGGGCCGACCAGACGCGGCTCGCGGCCATCGACCGAGTCCAGTAGGACGGTTCCGCTGCGCACTACGAACAGCTCGCGCTGCTGGGCGCCCCGTTCGATGATCAATTGACCGGGCGCGTACTGGCGCTCCAGCTCCTGCGGCTTCATGCAAGCTCTCGAATCGGCACGGGGGGCGGCGTCCTTGACGGGCTATTGCACGTGGCGGGCGATCAGCGCCGCAAGCTCCTCGCGATCGTGGTAGCCGGGCGTCAGGCGCTCGACGATCCGGCCCTCTGGAGAGATCAGCAGGTGGAACGGGAACTGCTCGGCTCCGTACAGGCGCGCCAGGGTGACGTCACCGAGCGCCACCGGGTACTGCACGCCCCGTTCAGCGGTCCACTCCGCCAGCTCCGCCGG
>CAXMNF010000298.1:0-1687 GCA_964194645.1 uncultured Gammaproteobacteria bacterium | reverse complement strand
CGAAGAGACAGCCTCGTACCAGCGCGCCAGGTTCTTCTGCCCGTCCTGAATCTTGATTCCGGTCACGCGGCCGAAGTCGATGCCGACCAGGGCGGTGATGTCGGCGATCGTATAGTTCAGTCCGGCCACGAACTCGCGGTCAGCCAGCACGCCGTCCAGCCACTCGAGCCTGGACAGGCACTGCTTCTTGGCGAGCTCGCCGTACTCCGGCACCTGCGGGATGCGGCCCTTGAAGTAGTCGTGCGTGTTGCGGAACGACTGCATCGCCGGGATCGTCACCTCGAGCTCCATCCGTCGCTGCCACATCTCGACCACGGCCCGGTCCTGCGAGTCCGCGCCCATCAGCGGCGGCTCGGGCTGCCCTTCCTCGAAGTAGCGGCAGATCGCGACCGTCTCGGCCAGGAAGCTGCCGTCGTCCAGCTCCAGCACCGGCACCGTGCCCATCGGGTTCTTGGCCAGGAACTCGGGCTCGCGGTTCTCGGCCTTGCCGATGTCCACCTGAACGGTGGGCACCTTGATGCTCTTCTCGGCCAGGAAGATGCGCACGCGGCGCGGGCTCGGGGCCATGGCACTGTCGTAGAGCTTCATCGGGGTCTCCTTGGCTGCCGGAGCCCGAGTCTATCAGAGCGGCTCGACCCGCACGTACGCGTTGTAGTCCGGCTCGCCCGACACCGGATCGTAGCGGCGCGCGATCAGCACGTTGCCCTCGGGCCAGTGCACCTGCAGCGAGCGCGGCTTCACCTGGGCCAGACGCACGCGACCCTGGTATTCGCCCGTCTCCGAGAAGAGCCGCACGCGCGCGCCCGCGGCGAGGCCGAGCGCCGCGGCGTCGCCCGGGTTCATCAGCACCTCGTCGCGGCTGGCCCCGGTCAGCGGGTCGCGCTTGCCGTAGCGCATGGCGTTGAACTGCTTGCCGCGGCGCGTGCTCAGGTAGAAGTGCCCCTCGGGGACGCGCGTTTCCGGCAGCGGGAGCACCGAGAAGCGCGCGCGTCCATCCGGCATGGAGGGGAACCCGTCGGCAAAGAGGCGGTCCCCGCCCCACTGGACCCAGTCGCCGGCTTCGGAGAAGGACTCGATGCCGCGGTAGCTCGGCATTACCTGCACCATCTCGGCGCGGATCGAGGCGCTGTCCGGATAGTCGAGTGCACTCGCCAGGTCCGGGCGCAGTGCCCGAGCGAGGCTGCACGGGATCTCCCACTCCGGGCGGCTCTGGGCGGGCGCGCGGTGGCCGCGGATCTCGGGTGTGAAGCGCACGCGCCGCTCCGTGTTGGTGGTGGTGCCGCCGCCGCGCTGCTCGTAGCGCGTCTGCGCCGGCAGCAGCACGACCAGTTCGCCGGGTACCAGCGCCGCCGGGTTCACGACCAGGTCCTGGTGCACGCGCACCGGCACGCGCGCAAGAGCCTCGTACACGAAGCGCCGGTCGGGCAAGGTGTCGAGCAGGTTGCCCCCCAGCGAGTACAGCAGGTCGATCTCGCCGCGTTGCGCCGCTTCGACCATGAGCGGCACGCGCATGCCCGGCTCGCGCGGGATCGGGTGGCCCCAGAGCGCCTCGACCGCCGCCTGAGCCTCGGAGCCGATCGCGGCGCCGCCCGGCAGCTTGTGCGGATCCACGCCGCACTCGCCGCCGCCCTGCACCCCGGAGTGTCCGCGGATCGGCATGATGCCCGTCTTCGGGCGGCCGAGCATG
>CAXMNF010000297.1:0-7431 GCA_964194645.1 uncultured Gammaproteobacteria bacterium | reverse complement strand
TCGGCGGCCTCCTCGCGGTCGAACAGGATCTCGAGCGCGAGCGACATGTAGTCCACGTAGCCGTGGCAGCGCCGGTCGAGCTGAGCGATCGACACGCCCTGCTGGACCGCCTCGCGCAGCCGGACGTTCTGGCGGATCACGGTGTCGAAGACCAGGTCCTTGTAGGTCTCGCGGATTTCCGCGAGGGCGCGCTTGGCGAAGCGGGTGCGCCCGTCGAAGAGTGTGGGGAGCAGACGCACGCGCACCGAGTGGCCGATGCGATCCTCGAGCAGCGCGACCGTCTCGAGCAGCTTGCTCACGCCGTGCATGGCGAAGTAGCTGGTTTCGAGCGGGATCAAGACTTCCTCGGCGGCGCGCAGAGCGTTGAACGTCAAGACTCCGACGTTCGGTGGGCAGTCGATCAGCACGAAGTCGTAGGGCTTCTCGAGCCGGGCCAGCGCCCGCGCCAGTCGCTCCGTTCGGCCGCGGGCGCCCTCCGCGGCCAGTTTCTGCTCGAGCGCCGAAAGAATGACGCCCGAGGGAGCCACGTCGAGGTTCTCGCTCGCTTCCACGATGACGTCTTCCACGCGCGCGGCGTTCTCGCAGTCCTCGGCGAGCACCTCGTACAGGTTCACCTCGACTTCTTCGGGATCGATGCCCAGGCCGAGCGTGGCGTGGGCCTGGGGATCCATGTCCACGACCAGGACCCGGTGACCTTCCGCCGCGAGGCAGCCCGCGAGGCTCGTGGTAGTGGTCGTCTTACCGCAGCCGCCCTTCTGGTTCATGATGGCTATGCAGCGCATCTAGCCTCCCTCCAACCTCATGAGAGGTGACCCGGCGTCGGGGAGGCGTTCCACGGATGCCCGTGGTCGCGGGGGCGCACGCGTTCGTTACGGTAGGCCAACTCGTATTGAGAAGAGGGGGCGCATGGCTGGCCACCGGGAACTCTCAACCCGGTCCAGCACGCGATTCCGGATCTCTTGGGCAAGCCCGCCCACGGGCTCCCGAAGAGCAGTGCGACCAAAGGGCCCCCCCCACCACACACACTCGAGATTCGACAGTAGCAGCAAGCGAAAGAATGGCCAACCTCGCCAGCGGCGATTCTCCCCGATGTGTCGCGGTTCTGGACATCGGGTCCAATACGGTCCTTCTACTCATACTGGATCGCGGCGGGCGGGTTCTCGAGGACCGGGCGAGCATCACCGGGCTCGGTCGCGGCGTGTTCGAGCGTGGCCATCTCGACCCGGCTGCTCGAGAGCGCACGCTCCGGACCGTGGTCGAGTTGGCGGCCGTTGCCCGTGGCGCCGGCGCAGAGCAGCTGGTTGCGGTGGCCACCGAGGCGCTGCGCCGCGCCGACGACGGGGTCCCCTTCCTGGAGGAGCTGCGCCGCGCGGCCGCTCTGGATCGGGTGAAGCTGCTCGCCGGGGACGAGGAGGCCGCGCTGGCCATCGCGGCCGCGCAGCGCGCACTCGGGCCCGGCGAGCCGCTGGTGCTGCTCGACGTGGGCGGTGGCAGCACCGAGCTGGCCTGGCTCGAGCGGGGCCGGGTGCGCTCGCTGAGTTTGCCCCTTGGCGCGGTGCGGCTAAGCGAGGCGTGTGTGTCCCGCCATCCGCTGCCGCGCTCCGAGCTTGCCGAGCTGCGCAGCCGGGCGCGCGGCGAGATCGCTCGGCAGGCGGCGGCAGCGGCCGACGTGCTGCGGCCCGGCGCGGCCGTGGTGGCCGTGGGCGGCACGGCCACCACGCTGGCCGCGCTGGATCAGCGGCTCGAGCCCTATGACCCGGCGCGCGTCGAGGGCTACCGGGTCGCCCGTGAGCGTTTGACCGATTGGGTCGAGCGCATCGCGGCACTCGACCTCGACGCCCGCGCCGCCCTCCCGGGGCTGGAGCCCGGCCGCGCCGACGTAATCGTGGCGGGGCTCGTGATCCTGGACGAGGCCCTGCTGGCGCTCGGGGCCCGGGAGCTGCGCAGCAGCGGCCGCGGCGTGCGCTACGGCGTGGCCCTGGGACTCCTCGCTGGCCAGAATCCGGTTTGATAGCCTCGATCCTTCGTGGAGAGCACGCAGTCCGCACTCGTGGTGGTCGGTCCAGATGGGCCGCGGCCCTTCATGCGCGGAATCATGGTGCAGTCGCTGGTCTCCCGCGGAATTCCCTTCGAGGTGGCCTTCGACACCGCGACGCAGGTGCGCGAGCAGGCCGCGCCGCGCGGGGAAGTCCACACGGATGAGCTCTCCAAGCTGGTCCACGACCTGCTCGGCGACCGCGCTGATCTCGAGGCGCAGCCCGACCGGGACGAGCGGCTCACGCCGCTGGTGAGAGACGCCCGCGGCTCGGCGAGCCCCTTCTCCAAGGGCATGATGGCGGTGTCTCTCCAGGGTGCGGGCATGGACACCAGCGATGCCTGGGACGTGTCGCGAGAGCTGGAGGCGCGGCTGCTGCACGAAGGGAGCCGCGAGATCGGCCGTGTGGCTCTGCGCGACCTGGTCGCCGAGACCATCGAGCTGAACCACGGCGGCAACGCCGTGCAGCGCTACCGCACCTGGCGTCGCGCGCGGGAAGACCCGAAGCCCATGTTCATCCTGATCGGCGGCTCCACGGGTGTCGGCAAGACCTCGATCGCGGTCGAGATCGCCCGGCGGCTGGAGATCTCCCGGGTGATCGGCACCGACTCGATCCGGCAGATCATGCGGCTGATGTTCTCGGCAGACCTGATGCCGGAGATCCACTGCTCGACCTATGACGCCTACAAGGCGCTCGGTCTGGGCCCCGAGGGCACGCCCGAAGCGGTGCTCGCGGGCTTTCGCGAGCAGGCCCAGAAGATCGCGGTGGGCGTGAATGCGCTGCTCGACCGGGCGGTCGAGGAGAACACGAGCATGCTGATCGAGGGCGTGAACCAGCTGCCGACCGTGCTGGACCTGGATCGCTACCGGCAGAACGCGCACGTAATCAGCCTGACCGTGGCCACGCTCGACCTGGATGCGTACAGGGACCGCTTCCCCACGCGTGCCGACACGGCCCGCGAGCGCACCGCCGAGCGCTACCTGGAGCACTTCGAGGAGATCCGCGTGATCCAGGACTACATCCTGGAGGTAGCGGATCAGTACGGCCAGCCGATCATCGACAACGTGCGCTTCGACGACGCCGTCCTATCGGCGATCCGATCGGTGCTGGCTACCCTGAAGAAGTCGATGGAGCCGCCGGTCGAACAAGAGCGGGATTGAAGGCCTTCCCCCGCGGAGCGGACCTGATGCCGAAGCGATCCAGGCATGCGGTGCTGGCTGCTGCTGCGCTGGCGCTGTTCGGGGCGGCCTGCGCCCCGCTCACCGTGCAGGAGGAGAAGCAGCTCGGGCGCGAGGTGCAGCGCCAGGTGCGGCAGCAGAGCCAGTTCGTGCGAGACCCGGTCGCCGTGAACTACGTGCGCGATCTGGGTGCCCAGCTGGTCACCGCGTCGGCTCCGTCGCCGTTCGAGTTCCGCTTCTACGTGATCGAGGACGAATCGCTGAACGCCTTTGCGGTGCCCGGTGGCGCGATCTACGTACACACCGGTCTGATCCTGGCCGTGCAGGACGCCTCCGAGCTGGCCGGCGTGATTGCTCACGAGATCGGCCACGTGACCGACCGGCACGTGGCGCAGATGGCGCGCCGCGGCCGCAACACCGGAATCATGCAGCAGATCGGCGCGATCCTCTTTGCGATCCTGACCGGTTCGCAGATCGGCGCGCAGGCCGGCAGCATCGTCACCGGGATGGCCGCCCAGGCCTACATGGCGACCTATACGCAGGACGCGGAACGCGACGCCGACAAGCTCGCGATCGACAGCTTGATCCGGGCCGGCTACGACCCGAACGGCATGATCACCATGTTCGAGACCCTGAAGCGCGAGTCGGCCGGCCGCATGCACGGCCCGCAATTCCTCTCCAGCCATCCGGCGACCGATGAGCGCATCCAGCGCGTCCGGGTGATGATCGGCCAGCGCGAGCCGCTGCACGACGTGCGGCGCGACGACGGTGGTAGACTGCAGATCATCCAGCAGCGCCTCCAGCTGATCATCGGCACCGACGTCGACGAACTGCTCGAAGAGGACGACGCCGACGACGAGGAGTAGAACCGGGTGAGCCGAGCGAAGACCCTGGGGGAGCTGCGCGAGTCGGGCTATCGTTCTCGCTCGGTGCGCGACGAGCTGCGTGCCAACCTGATCGCACGGCTGCGCAGCGGCGAGCCGCTCCTGCCGCAGATGATCGGCTACCGCGACACGGTGATCCCGCAGATCGAGCACGCGATCCTGGCGGGGCACGACATGATCTTCCTGGGCGAACGAGGCCAGGGAAAGTCGCGCATGATCCGGCTGCTCTGCGAGCTGCTCGATCCGGAGCTTCCGATCGTGGCCGGCAGCGAGGTGAACGACGATCCCCTCGCACCGATCAGCCGCTACGCCCGCGAGCAGGTCGAGCAGCACGGCGACGCAACGCCGATCGAGTGGGTCGGTCGCGATGCCCGCTACGGTGAGAAGCTGGCGACGCCCGACGTCACGATCGCCGATCTGCTCGGCGAGGTCGACCCGATCAAAGTCGCCGAGGGGCGCTACCTGGCCGACGAGAACACCATCCACTACGGGTTGATCCCGCGCACGAACCGGGGAGTCTTCTGCATCAACGAGCTGCCGGATCTTCCGGAGCGCGTGCAGGTGGGCCTGTTCAACGTGATGGAGGAGCAGGACTTCCAGGTGAAGGGGTTCAAGGTGCGCCTGCCGCTCGACGTGTTGGTGGTGGCGAGCGCCAACCCCGAGGACTACACGCGGCGCGGACGCATCATCACGCCGCTCAAGGACCGCTATCAAGCGCAGGTTCGCAGCCACTACCCGGGTACGCGGGCGCTCGAGAGCGACGTGGTGGAGCAGGAGAGCAAGCGCCTGGCGTCCGCGGGTGTCGACGTGTACGTGCCTCCGTTTCTGCTCGCGATTCTCTCCGAGCTCACCATGCAGGCGCGCCAGAGCCCGGACGTGAGCCAGGTATCCGGTGTCTCGGTGCGTGCCTCGATTGCCAACCACGAGACCCTGATCGCCGCCGCAGAGCGGCGCGCGCTGCGCCTCGGCGAGCGCGAGGCGGTTCCGCGTGTCACGGACCTGTCCGCCGTTGCGGCCTCGATGCTGGGCAAACTTGAGCTCGAGTACAGCGGGGCCGAGACGCGCGAGGACGAGATCTTCGGCAAGCTGCTGCGCCGCGCCGTGAAGATCGTGTTCGACGAAACCGTTCAGCTCGACGACCTGCGCCCGATCCTGGAGTCGTTCGAGGAGGGCTGGAAGGTCGAGGTGGGCGCCGAGTTGCCCTCCTCGGAGTACACCGACGGCATGGACAATATCGCGGGCCTGCGCGCCGCCGTGCAGAAGCTCGGCGAGGACGGGACGCCGGCGCGCGCAGCCGCCGGGATCGAGTTCATCCTGGAAGGTCTGCACCTCTCGAACAAGCTGAACAAGGACGTGGAGGGAAGCCGCGTCCTGTACCGGTAGCGGCATGAGGCTCGTCCGCTACAGCCGCTGGGACGGTGCGCAACAGAGCTGGTCGCTCGATGCCGAGACCGCCCTCGACGAGCTGAACCGCTACCTGATGGAGGGCCTCGACCTCGAGCAGTCGCTGGACTGGATGCGCCAGCAGGGCTTCGACCTGGCGGGCATGGACTTCCGGGTGATGGGCTTGGAGGAGCTTCTCCAGGAGCTGCGCGAGAAGGCGCGCGAGCTGCTCGAGCCTTTCAACATGGACCACACGCTGGACGGGCCGCGCGCCCAGCTGGACGAGATCCTGGACCGCGAGGAGTCGACACTAAGCGAGCAGTCCGGCGTCGAGTCGGAGCGCTGGAACGAATTTCGCGAGCGGCGCGACGGCCTGCCGCGCCGGCTCTCCGAGGCGCTCCGCTCCTTCGAGGACCACGAGTGGGCCGACGCCCAGGCCGAGGCAGACTTCCAGGACTTGCTCGACTCGCTCGAGGACCTGTCGGACCTGGAGGAGTTCTACGCGCGCAATCGCACGCGCCTGCAGGGACCGAACGACCTCGGCTACGACGAGGCGCTCGAACTGATGCGCCAGATCGAGGAGCTCGCGCGGCTCGCGCGCGATCTGATGGAGGGAAACTTCGGCGAGATCTCGCCCGAGCAGCTCTCGCAGTTCCTGTCCGGGGAGAGCGTCCAGTCCTTCATGATCCTGCGCGATCTGGAGGATTCGCTTGCGCGCGGCGGCTTCGTGCGCGAAGGGGAGGGCGGGCTGGAGCTCACGCCCCGCGCGATCCGGCGGCTCGGCGAGCTGGCACTCGACCAGATCTACGCGACGCTCTCGCGCGGCGGCGCCGGCGCCCACGACACGATCCAACGCGGCGCGGGCCTGGCCGACACCGAGCGCAGCCGCCCCTACGTGTTCGGCGACCCGGCGCATCTCGATCCGATCGGCACCTTGCGCAATGCGCTGGCGCGCGGTGCATCCCTGCCCGAGCCGGGGTCCGGCTCGGGACTGGTGCTCGAGCCCCACGACCTCGAGGTCTTCGAGACCGACCAGCTGACCGACACGACCACGGTGCTCCTGCTCGACATGAGCTGGTCCATGTCCTGGTCGGGCCGCTGGCCGGCGGCGAAGCGTGTGGCGGTCGCCATGGACCACCTGATCCGGACCCGCTACCCGAGGGACCACTTCTTCATCGTCGGTTTCTACACGCGGGCGCGCGAGCTGCGCGTACACGAGTTGCCCGAGCTGTCCTGGAACATGAGCGATCCCTTCACGAACCTCCAGGACGGGCTGCGGGTGGCCCAGCGCCTGATCGACCGCCACCCGAGCCCGAACAGCCAGATCATCGTGATTACCGACGGGCAGCCCACGGCGTACTTCCTGGGCGACGAGCTGCACGTCGAATGGCCCAGCGGCTACGGCGGCATCAGCCCGCGCGCCAACCGCGAGACATTGCGCGAGGTCCAGAAGGTCAGCGCGAAGGGCATCACCATCAACACCTTCATGCTGGACGACGCGCCCGAGCTGATGCGCTTCGTCGAGGGCATGACCCGCATCAACAAGGGGCGCGCCTTCTACACGACGCCGGGCAAGATCGGCGAGTACATCATGGTCGACTACATGCACCGCAAGCGGCAGCGCGTACGCTAGTGGCCGGCGCCTGGCGACCGATTGCGATCCTGGGCCGTGCTGCGCGCAACGCGGCCGTGCTCGCGCGCGACCTGCTCGCCCTGCCGTTCCTGCGCCGAGTGCCGCGCGACTGGGTCGTGCTGCGTCTCGACCGCGGGCTCGTGGACGTGTCCCGGGGCCAGGATCTGCTGGACCTGCTGCGCCGGCAGCCGCCTGCGCTCGCCGACCTGCTGCAGGTGCTCGAGCGGGCGGCCGGCGACGCGCGCGTCCATGGTGTCCTGCTTCGGGTGGGGGGCGCTCTCGGCTGGGCGCAGCTCGCGACGCTGGAGCGCGCGCTG
>CAXMNF010000296.1:0-6894 GCA_964194645.1 uncultured Gammaproteobacteria bacterium | reverse complement strand
TGCTCGCCAACGGCAGGCCGTTGCTGTCCCAGAACTCGATGCGAGTCCCGGTACCCGTCTGCACGTTCACGAGGATGTCGGAGATGATCCGACTGTCCATGGGCTTTTCAACGCCCTCCCAGCCCGGATACCAGACGCCGCCATCCGCGCGCGTGTCGGTGCGCTCGGGCGTCGTGCCGTCCCAATCCTCGCTGTAGCGGTGGTTGTGCCAGATGATCTTCCACAGCTCCTTCTTGCGGTCGTACGCGAAGCTGTACAGCGCGTTGGACGTCTCCTTGTCGATGTAGATGTCCTTGTGGTGATACGGGTGATCCTCGTTCTTCGGATCGAAGCGGATGATCCAGGTGTCGCGGACCTCCCAGCGGTCGTTCGCGTAGGAGAAGCCGTAGGGACCGAAGTTGTAATCGTCGGTGTACGGGTACGCCATGTTCTTGGAGTTCATCGGCGCGATCACCGTCGCCTCGCCCAGGCACTCCCAGTCGTACTGGGGTGGAATGCCGGCAAAGCTGCGCAGGTCATCCATCGTGAAGTCGGTGCCCTGCACCGAGTCCGTACGCTGCGCCGTCGAGATGCGGCGCGTGCGGCGCAGGTCGGGGACGTACACCCAGGTGTCGTCGTTCTTGGCCTGGTCGGGCGGCGCGTCGGCGGCCTTGTAGCGGTAGGTGAGCAGCAGGATGCCTCGCGCGTCGAAGGGCGCTTCGACCTCGATGCCGAACACGCTCTGACGGCGTTCGTTCTTGAAGATGTCGCCGTCGTTCTCGGTCAGGTACCGGGGCTCGACGCGCTCCGCCATCTTGACGGCGCGCGCCTGGCCCTCGTAGTAGACCGGCAGCTGGTCGCCGCGATCCCAGTACGTGTAAGACCAGTTCGACTTCGAACCGTCGCCCTCCCAGGCCTTCACGAAGTTCCAGATGATCTTCGCGCCGGCCTGCGGGTCGCCCTTACAGTCGATCGAGTCGTTCGGGAAGGGCTGGCCGGACGTGTAGTTCTCAAGCGAGCTGTCCCGGCCGATGCGCGCCTGGCCGCGGAACTGCTCGGTCGCGGCCTGGTAGGCGTCCGCTCCAGAAGTGTATTCGCGGTTGGCGGGGCCGATCTCCAGCTCCATCCCCTCGTACAGGAAGTACTCGCGGTGCTCCCAGAACTGCGGGGGCAGATAGTCCTTGAGCTTGTCGACCTGGTCGAAGGTGATGACATCGCCTTCCTGGAACGGCAGACCCGGAACGACATCCTCGCTCGCGGTCTCCTGGGCGCTCACTCCGGCGGCCAGCAGGCTGACCAGGGCGGCGAGGGCAATCGACATTCGGTACATCGGGATCCTCCTTCCCATGCGGGCTGTCTTGGTCTCGCAGAAGACACCGGCCGGGCATCCGCGCGGCGTGCCGGAACGTATCTCCGCTGAGTGTACGGTCTCGTAGCATACGCCGGATTGACCCGAAGAGGTGCAGTCGCGCCTCCCCGGTCTGCTAGAGTGCGCCCGGTGGCCCCCTCCGACCCCGAGACGGCGCTGCCAGATCCTGAGACGGCGCTGCTGCGCTGCGTGGCGCTGGGAGACGAAGCCGCCCTGGCGGAGCTCTACGACCGCCTGTCTCCGCTGGCTTACGGCCTGTCGCTGCGCATGGCCGGCGACACCCTGATCGCCCAGGACGCCGTCCAGGAGGGCTTCCTGCGGGTCTGGCGGGGTGCGCGCGGCTTCGACCGAAAGCGCGGGCCGGCGCGCGCCTGGGTGCTGCGGATCGTGCGCAACGTGACGATTGACCAGCTCCGCAGCCGGGCCGTCCGCGAGCGGAGCGAGCTTCGAGCCGCCGCCGAGCCCCAGGCGGCCGGCGCGCCGCGGCCCGACGACCTCGCGCTGCGGGCCGAGACTCGCGCCGCCCTGCGCGACGGGCTGGCCTGCCTGCCGGACGAGCAGCGCCGGATGATCGAGATCGCCTACTTCGAGGGGCTCTCGCACAGCGAGATCGCCGAGCGGGAGAACCTGCCGCTCGGGACCGTGAAGACCCGGATCCGCGATGGAGTCCTGCGCCTCCGCCGCCTGGCCGTAGAGGGGAAGCTCGATGATTGAGCACGACAAGGAAGCCGAAGAGCTGGAAGCCGCGGCGCTCGAAGCCCTGGCGCTGGCCCACGCCAGCCAGCCGCCCGCGCTCTTGCGCACGCGCCTGCTCGAACAGGTCGGGCGCGAGGCCGCCGAGCGTCGTACGGCGCGGCGCGTGTCGCGCTGGCGCGCGCTGGCGATCGCTTCCAGCGCAGCCGCCGCCACCCTGGCCGGCTTCCTGGTGCTGCAGTCGCTCGCCGGCGGGGGGCCCCGGATCGGCGAGCGCGAAGATCTGCAAGCGCGCCTCGACCAGCAAGAACGCGACCTGCTGCTGCTCGAGGACGCTTTGAACGTCCACTCCGAGGTCGTGCGCATCCTCACCTCGCCGCGGTTCCTGTCGGCCTCGCTGACCTCACCCGAGGGGGGGCACGCGGGGACCGCCCGGGTGCTGCTCGACCCCGCCACCGGTGCGGTCGCGGTGCTGGGCAAGGGGCTGCCGCCGCCCCAGGCCGGCCGTGTCTACGAGCTCTGGGCGATCCGGGGCGACGGCACACCGGAAGCGGCCGGCACGCTCGAGGCCGCGGGCGAGCGCTCCTTCGCGGTGCGCCTGCGCCAGGTCTCGGAGCCGGGAGCGGTGCGCCAGTTCGCCCTGTCGGTCGAGCCCGCTGGTGGCGCGGAGCGGCCCAGCGGACCGATGGTGTTGGCGGGCTTCGTGCAGCCCTAGCCGCGTGGCCGACGCGGTCCTCGGCGGTCTGCGCCGGACCGGCTAGCGCTGGGGCTACTCCGAGGCGCAGAGTTGGGCCTCGGCCGTGGCAAGCGCGTCGCGGAGACGCTCCAGCTCGACCTCGGGCGTCTCATGGGTCGCGTAGCGCAGCGCCTCGCGGGCGCGCTCCAGCTCCGCCTGGGCCGCGTGGCGGTCGACCTGGTCCGAACGCACTGCGCTGCGCACCAGGATCGTGACCCGCCCGGCGCTGACCTCGGCGAAGCCGCTCGAGACGGCCACCCGGCCGGAGCCGCCGCCGTGGCGCACCACTCCCGGCTGCACGGGCGCCAGGAAGCTCTCGTGCCCCTCGAGCACGCCGAACTCGCCCTCGGCGCCCGGCACCACGACCCACTCGGCGCTGCTGTCCAGCACCGGACCGGCGGGCGTGACGATCGAGAGCTCGAACGCCACTAGGCCGCCTGCCCCGCCAGCTCTTCGGCCTTCTCGCGCGCGTCGTCGATCGTGCCGACCATGTAGAAGGCCTGCTCGGGCAGGCCGTCGTGCACGCCCTCCAGGATCTCCTTGAAGCTGCGGATCGTGTCGGCGATGCGCACGTACTTGCCCTGCGTCCCGGTGAACTGCTCGGCCACGAAGTTCGGCTGCGACAGGAAGCGCTCGATCTTGCGCGCGCGCGACACCACGAGCCGGTCGTCTTCCGAGAGCTCGTCCATGCCGAGGATCGCGATGATGTCCTGCAGGTCCTTGTACTTCTGCAGCACCTGCTGCACGCCGCGCGCCACGTCGTAATGCTCCTGGCCCACCGTCTGCGGATCAAGGATGCGGCTGGTCGAGTCGAGCGGGTCGACGGCGGGGTAGATGCCGAGCGAGGCGATGCGGCGCGACAGATTGATGTTGGCATCGAGGTGCGCGAAGGTCGTCGCGGGCGCCGGGTCGGTGTAGTCATCGGCCGGCACGTAGATCGCCTGCACCGACGTGATCGAGCCCTTGGTGGTCGAGGTGATGCGCTCCTGCAGCTCGCCCATGTCGGTGCCCAGGGTCGGCTGGTAGCCCACCGCCGAGGGGATGCGGCCGAGCAGCGCCGACACCTCGGAGCCCGCCTGCGTGAAGCGGAAGATGTTGTCGATGAAGAGCAGCACGTCGGCGCCCTCGTCGTCGCGGAACGACTCGGCCACGGCCAGCGCCGTCAGGCCGACGCGCGCGCGCGCGCCGGGCGGCTCGTTCATCTGGCCGAAGACCAACGCCGTCTGCTTGATCACGCCCGACTCCGTCATCTCGTTCCACAGGTCGTTGCCCTCGCGCGTGCGCTCGCCCACACCCGCGAAGCAGGCGTAGCCGGAGTGCTCGGTCGCGATGTTGCGGATCAGCTCCTGCATGAGCACGGTCTTGCCGACACCCGCGCCGCCGAACAGGCCGATCTTTCCGCCGAGCGGGAACGGCGCCAGCAGGTCGACCACCTTCAGACCGGTCTCGAACTGCTGGATCTGCGTGGACTGGTCCTCGAGCTTGGGCGGCGGCCGGTGGATCGGCGAGAGCTTCTCGCGCGAGATCGGACCGGCCTCGTCGACCGGCTCGCCCACCACGTTCATGATGCGCCCGAGCACCGCCTTGCCGACCGGCACGGTGATCGGCGCGCCGGTGCTCTTCACGGGCTGGCCACGGCGCAGACCCTCGGTCGAATCCATGGCGATCGTGCGCACGGTGTTCTCGCCGAGGTGCTGGGCGACCTCGATCACCAGGTTGTGCTCGGCGTCGCTGATCGCCGGGTTTGTCACGAGCAGCGCCGTGTAGATCTCCGGGAGGTTGCCCGGTGGAAACTCCACGTCGAGCACGGGTCCCATGATCTGCATGATCTTTCCGCCGGTTTCCGCCATCTCGCTTCTCCCTAGAGCGCGTCCGCGCCGCTCACGATTTCGATCAGCTCGGCAGTGATGCTGGCCTGCCGGGCCTTGTTGAAGTCGATGGTGAGCGAGCGGATCAGCTCCTCGGTGTTGTTGGTCGCATTTTCCATGGCTGTCATGCGCGCGCCGAGCTCGCCCGCCTGGTTCTCGAGCAAGGCCCGGTAGATCGAAAACTCGACCGCGCGCGGCACCAGCAGCGCCAGCAGGCGCGCGGGGTCCGGCTCGACCTCGTAGCTGCGCGGCTCCTCCACGTCGTCGGGTGCGAGCGGCAGCAGGGTCTGATGGCACGGCCGCTGCGTGAGGGCCGACTGGAACTCGGCATAGACGAGCGCGACTTCGTCGGTCTCGCCGGAGAGGTAGCGTTCGATCAGGCGCGTGGCGATGTCCTGGGCGTGTCCAGGCTGAACGGTGCCGAGCAGCGACCAGCCTTCGACCAGCTGCGCGCCTTTGCGCCGCTTGAAGAACTCTTCGGCCTTGCGCCCCACCGGAATGATGCGGACCTCGTCGAGCTCGGCGCCTCGCTCCCCGGCCAGGCGCTCGGCGTACCTGCTCACGTTCGCGTTGTAGGCGCCACACAGTCCCCGGTCGCTGGTGAACACGACCAGATCGAGCCTGCGCACCCGCTCGCGAGGCGCGAGCAGCGCGTGCGCGTCGGTCGAGACCCCGGCCGCCACCGAACCGAGCACGCTGCGCAGCTTCTCCGCGTAGGGCCGCGCGGCGCGGATGGCAGCCTGGGCGCGCGCAAAGCGCGCCGCCGCCACGAGCTTCATGGCGCGCGTGATCTTCTGTGTCTTGGTGACGGCAGAAATGCGCTTGCGGATGTCGCGAAGGGTGGCCAAAGGGGGTGCTTCGCTAGCTGCTCGGCTCGAAGACCGCGCCGAACGCGTCGAGCGCGGCATCGAGCTTGGCTTTCAGATCGTCGCCCAGCTTCCCGGTCGAAGCGATCTCTTCCAGGATCTCGTTGTGCTGCGAACGCAGGAACTCGCCGAGTTCGCGGCCGTAGCGCTCCACGTCGTCGATCGGCACCCGGCGCACCCAGGAGGTCTTGCCCCGCGGCGGCGTCGCCGCGTAGATCTGAACGATCTGCTCCTCGACCGGAAGCGGCGCGTACTGGCCCTGGCGCAGGATCATGGTGAGGCGCTCGCCGTTCGCCAACTGCTCCTGGGTGGCGGTGTCGAGGTCGCTGCCGAACTGGGCGAAGGCCGCCACGTCGTCGTACTGCGCGAGCGACACGCGCAGGTCGCCGGCCACGTCCTTCATCGCCTTCACCTGAGCGTTGCCGCCCACGCGCGAGACCGAGATGCCGGCGTTCACAGCGGGCTTCTGCCCGGCGTTGAACATGTCCTTCTCCAGGTAGATCTGGCCGTCGGTGATCGAGATGACGTTGGTCGGGATGTAGTCGGAGACGTCCCCCTCCTGCGTCTCGATGATCGGCAGCGCCGTGAGGCTGCCTCCGCCCTCGGCGTCGCTCATCTTGGCGGCCCGCTCGAGCAGCCGCGAGTGCAGGTAGAAGACGTCGCCCGGGAAGGCCTGGCGGCCGGGCGGGCGGCGCAGCAGCAGCGCCAGCTGCCGGTAGGCGACCGCCTGCTTGGACAGGTCGTCGTAGACGATCAGCGCGTGCTGGCCCTTGTCGCGGAAGTACTCGCCCATCGCGGCTCCCGCGTAGGGCGCGATGAACTGCAGCGGCGCCGGCTCCGAGGCGCAGGCCGCGACCACGATCGTGTAGTCCATGGCGCCTTCCTGGCGCAGCTTCTCGACCACCAGGGCCACGGTCGACTGCTTCTGGCCGATCGCGACGTACACGCAGGACACGTCCGTGTTCTTCTGGTTGATGATCGTGTCGATCGCGATCGCCGTCTTGCCGGTCTGGCGGTCGCCGATGATCAGCTCGCGCTGGCCTCGCCCGATCGGCGTCATCGAGTCGATCGCCTTGATGCCGGTCTGGAGCGGCTCCTTCACGCCCTGCCGCTTCACGATGCCGGGCGCCTTCACCTCGACGCGCCGCCGCTCCTTGGTCCTGATCGCGCCCTTGCCGTCGATCGGCTGGCCGAGCGCGTCGACCACGCGCCCGCACAGCGCGTCGCCGACGGGCACCTGGATGATCTCGCCGGTGCGGCGCACCAGGTCGCCCTCGCGGATCTCGTGACCTTCGCCCATCAGGGCGACGCCGACGTTGTCGGCCTCGAGGTTCAGCACCAGGCCGCGCACACCGTTGGCGAACTCGACCAGCTCGCCGTTCA